>CAXTQE010000054.1:0-13410 GCA_964246225.1 uncultured Acidobacteriaceae bacterium
GTCGTGCACGAGGCCGGTGAGCGGGTTGCCATGGCAGGGAGGAGCTTGAGCGCAGGCGAAGGGCGCGGAGCAGAGGGCGGCAGCGGCGAGGAGCTGGTGCAGGGAACTGCGGGAGCCTCTAGATGTGCCCGGACTCGCGGAGAGGTTTGAAATGTGCATGGTCTTGACGAGGCATACGCGGGGTGAGGGTACTAAGTTCCGTTCTGGGCAGGAGAGTTGACTTTGCTAAGTAAAAGAGGATTGCCGGCCGTAGGAGACACAGACACAGGGATTCTAGCTGCGCCGGAATGACGGCGCGTCTGCGGCAAGGTGGATCTTCGCGGTGTGGCAGCGCAGCTAGGGGACTAGCGGGAGGAGTTAAGCGTAGAAGCTCTGGATGGCGGCCACGACGGTGTCCTGCTCGTCTTCGCGAAGCTCGGGGTAGAGGGGCAGCGCGAGGACCTCGGCGGCGGCGCGCTCAGACTCGGGGAAGTCTCCGGGGCGGTAGCCGAGATGGGCGAGCGCGGCCTGCAGGTGCAGCGGCATAGGGTAATAGATCTCCGAGCCGATGCCAAGCGCGGTGAGATGGGCGCGGAGCTGGTCACGGCGCGGGGCGCGGACGACGTACTGGTGGAAGACAGGCACGGCGCGCGGGTGGGTGTACGGCAGAACGACGCCGTCGGCAAGGGTGGAGGGGTGTTCTGGGCTCGTCAGGACGCCGATGCCGGCAGCTAAAAAGAGCCGGTTGTAGCGGGCGGCGAGCTCGCGGCGGCGGGCGTTTCCTTGCGGCAGGTATCTCAGCTTGATCTCGAGGACGGCGGCCTGGAGGGTGTCGAGTCGGGAGTTCCAGCCGACCTCGTCGTGGAAGTAGCGGCGCGTCATGCCGTGGGCGCGAAGCGATTGGGCGCGGGCAGCCACCTCGGCGCTGTGCGTGGTGACCAAGCCGGCGTCGCCCATGGCGGCAAGATTTTTGGTGGGATAGAAGCTGAAGGCGGCGGCAGTGCCGAGCGAGCCGGCCGGTCGCAGGGTGCCGTCGGGCGAGATCCAGGCTGCTCCAAAAGCCTGGGCAGCGTCCTCGAGGAGGACGAGGCCGGGTGTCTCCTGGGCGAGGCTCTCGAAAGCATCCCATTCCGCGCACTGGCCGTAGAGGTGGACGGGGAGGATGGCCTGAAAGGGTGGGGCGGACGGGCTATGAGCGAGTTCGCGGACGGCGTGCGGCGAAAGGTTAAAGGTAAAGGGGTCGATGTCGGCGAAGAGGGGTCGGGCACCCACGCGCAGGATGGCGCTGGCCGAAGCGAAGAAGCTGAAGGGCGACGTGACGACTCCGCAGCCGGGCCGAGCGTGGCCGGAGGGGGCGCCGATGCCGGCAGCGGCGAGCGCGAGCCAGAGGGCGTCGGTGCCGCTGGCGCAGCCGATGGCGTGAGGCACATGGCAGGCGCTCGCTGCGGCCGCTTCAAAGGACGCCACCTGGGGGCCGAGGATGAAGCGCTGCGACGCGCAAACGGCCTCGATCGCCGGCAGGAGTTCGTCGCGCAGCTGGGCAAACTGCCTTGCAAAGTCCAGCATAGGCACGGGTTGCGGGGAGGCTTGGGGAGAGGCTACGGACACCCGTGTATGGTACATCGGGGCAAGCAGGCGCTGGCAGTGTGCCGGGCGAACAGCTGACTTGAATTTGGTTCGCAGAGCCCGTATGGTGGAGACGTTTGGGTTGATACTACGTTTGCGGCATTGACGTTTTATGATGACGGGAGCCTACCGGCTTTCACACTCGCACGACCCACTGCAAACCGGGAAGATCTCCCGGAAAGAAAATAAGGAGATCGGCACTATGGATTCCAAGCCGGCACAGAATATTCAGGACACCTTCCTGAACACGGTTCGCAAGGACAAAAGTCCAATCACGATCTACCTGGTCAGCGGCGTGAAGCTGACGGGCAAGATCCGGTCCTTCGACAAGTACTCCGTCCTGCTTGAAAACAACAGCCAGGAGCAGTTGATCTTCAAGCACGCGATCTCGACCGTCGTGAGCGGACGTCCTGGAAGCGCGACCCATGGAGATCTGCGGACCGACGTACGTCCGCACGGGCCGACGAGCGTGCATCCCTCCGCCGAGAGCGCCGCGGGTGAATAGGGCTTTGTCGCGGGTGCGCTGCTGAGCCGGAAGCGATCGGCCGGGGTTGAAGCCAGCCCCGAGTCTCAGGCCGGGACACCGCATCCGGCTCTGCCGAGGGCGGAGCGCGCCCTCCTCATCGCGGTTGAGTTCAACGGCGAACGCCGACGCCTGAGTACTGCGGCCCGACTGGCTAGGAGCGCCGCAGCGGTGGATGCGGAAGCTCGGGCTGCCTTAAATCCAGACCAGACCCTGCCGCGACCGATCGGCACCGATGCCGAGAGTGACTTTGCGGCTTCGCTTGCGGAGTTCGAGGAGCTCGCCCGCAGCGCCGGGGCTGAGGTGATCGCGACGGTGGTGCAGCGGCGTCTGCGTCCGGACGCGGCGACGCTGGTGGGCACAGGCAAGATCGAGGAGATTGAAGGTTTGGCGTTGTCTTCGGGCGCAGACCTGGTGCTGTTCGACCATGACCTGTCGCCCTCGCAGCTACGCAACCTGGAGGACCGGCTGCCTTGTCGGGTGATTGACCGAACGCAGTTGATCCTGGACATCTTTGCGCGGCATGCGCGAACGCGCGAAGGCCAGCTGCAGGTGGAGCTGGCGCAACTGGAGTACCAGCTGCCGCGTCTGGCCGGCAGGGGCAAGGCGATGAGCCAGCTTGGCGGAGGCATCGGGACGCGCGGACCGGGTGAGACCAAGCTCGAGACCGATCGACGCAAGATCAACCGGCGCATCGACCATGTGAAGGAGCAGCTGGAGTCGGTGCGCACCATCCGCCGCCAGCAGAGGCAGCGGCGCGAGGCGGTCCCGGTTCCGGTGGTCGCGCTGGTCGGCTACACCAACGCCGGTAAGAGCACGCTGTTCAATGCGCTGACGGCTTCGGGAGTGCTCGAGAGCGCGCGGATGTTTGCGACGCTCGACCCGAAGCTGGCACAGATGCAGCTTCCGTCGCGGCGAAAGATCCTCTTGTCGGACACGGTCGGGTTCATTCGCGACCTGCCGCATACCCTGGTGACCAGCTTTCGCGCGACGCTTGAAGAAGTGGAGCGAGCCGAGGTGCTGCTGCATGTGCGCGATGCCTCGAGTGAGCAGATGGACGAGCAAAAGGAGCAGGTGGAGCAGGTGCTCAGCGAGCTCGACGTGGCGGACAAGCCGATGATTGAGGTGCTGAACAAGATCGATCTGCTGCCGGAGGAGCAAAGGCAGCTGCTGTCTCGAGGGTCGGGGCGAGTGGCGGTGTCGGGCTTGAGCGGATTCGGCCTGGAAGCGCTTTTGGCCGCGATCGACGAGGCCCTGACCCGTGATCCGCTGGCAGAGGCCGTGTTTCGCATTCCGCAGAGCGAAGGGGGCGTGGTGGCTGCGCTTGAGGCGGGCTGCGTGGTGAGCGAGCGCCGGTTTGAAGGCAATCTGGCCTACTTCCGGGTGGTTGGACCGGCTTCATTACTGGGCCGTTACAGGCGGTTCCGGCAACGGGACGATGTGGATGCAGAGGTTCGATAATCGCTCACTCTGTCCGTTTATCGCTCGCTTGCGGTTGACACTCCCTCCCTCGCTTCGCTATAAACAATAAGACTTCTTACCATCTGAACCGAATCCAAACCGCCGGACGATATGCCTCCGGCCTGAATTTACGAGGGTTACGGCAGCTTCCTCCCGCTGCCTCTTCTGCATGGGCGACATTCTGAATCAGGTAGGTGAACTCATTCTCGGCTCCGTGCCGACGATGATGTTTTTTATTGTGCTGCTGGTGGCGTACGGCTTTCTCGTACGTCGTCCTCTGGACAAGGTGCTCGCCGAGCGCCGGGCGCGGACGACGGGCGCGGTCGAGCAGGCGCAGGGCGCGCTTTCGGCGGCTGAGGCCGAGACTGCGGTGTTTGAAGACAAAATGCGTACAGCGCGTCGCCAGATCTTCGAGGCACGCGAGCGCAAGCTGAAGCAGTGGGCCGTGGAGCGGGATCAGGCGCTTGAGCAGGCTCGGACGGCGACGGCGGAAAGGTCTCCGTGGCGCGGCAAAGGCTGGAGGCGAACGCGCAATCTGCTCGGCAGCAGATTGAGGGCTTGAGTGGAGAGTTGAGCGCGCAGATTGTGCGGGCGGTGCTTCCGGCCGGCGCATCGGGTGCAGAGGCCTCGCAATGATGGGCAGGCGTACGGCTTGGCAGCGTCTTGCGATCGTTTGGCTTGCGGTTTTGCTGCTCGCTCCGGTCTCTTTTCTGTCTGGGCAGCAGCGGCCTCAGACCACTGCCGGAGGCGAGCAGGCGACCCCCTCCGGGGTCTCTTCGCAGGCCAATCAGGAAGAGCGAGACGAGAACGAGGTTTACCGGCACTCGCCCATGGTCGGCAAGATCGGTCGCATATTCGGCATGAGTCCGAGTGCTGCCTCAACCGTCTTCGAGTTGACCAACTTTGCGCTGCTGGCGATCGGCGTAGGTTTCCTGCTGGCGAAGACTCTGCCGAAGACCCTTCGCGATCGAAGCTCGGCGATCCAGAAGCATCTGCTTGAAGCGCGGGTGGCGACCGAGCAGGCAAATGTCCGCCTGAACAGTGTGGAGCAGCGGCTTTCGAAGTTGGATGAACAGATTGCCGGGATGAAAGAGCAGGCCGAGAAAGACGCGGCGGTGGACGAGATTAGGATCCGGGCTTCGGTTGAAGAAGAGAAGCGCAAGATTCTGGCTGCGGCGGATGGAGAAATTGCGGCCGCTTCGCAGCACGCCCAGCGGCAGTTGCAGCAGTATGCGGCGGAGCTGGCGATTGAGCAGGCGGCGAAGAAGTTGGTGATTACGGCGGAGACGGATCGGCTGCTGGTGCAGAACTTTGCGCGGCGGCTGGGGATGGATGAGTCGAAGGGTGGGCAGAACTGATGGCCGGCCAGTCGGTATTCGCACCCAAATACGCCCACGCGTTTGCCTCGGTGGTAGCCTCGGCCGGGCTGGACGCAAACGCCGCGCAGGCACAGATGAAAGACTTTGCAAGAACGTTTGCAGAAAGCCGCGAGCTGCGCGAGATCTTCGAGGATCCTTCGGTCCCTTCGGAGCAGAAGTTGAGTGTGCTGGACGTGTTGGCGGAGCGGCTGGGGATGATGCGCGAAGTAAGGAATTTCATCGCGGTCATTATGGATCACCAGCGATTGGGCGAGTTGACGGAGATCCTGACTGCCTACGATGAGGTGGCGGACACGAACAAGGGTGTTGTCGAGGCCGAGGTGACGAGCGCGCGCGAGTTGAACGGCGACGATCGCGCGGAGTTGGAGACGCAGGTCGCGAAGCTGGCCGGCAGTGCCGTCAGGATTACGTACGGGTTGGATGGGGCGCTGCTGGGCGGTGCGGTCGTGAAGATTGGATCGACCGTCTATGATGGCTCGGTGCGGGCGCAGCTGGAACAGATGAAGCAAAGCCTGATGAGTGCGTCTTAGCAGGCAGGGATTGTAGCGTTTTGAAACATTGTGGCAAAAACACACAGGATTGGACGATAGCGAATATATGGCAACCATGAGAGCCGACGAGATTACCGCGCTGCTGAGTCAGAAGATCGCGAACTATGAGCAGCGCGTGCAGGTGGACGAGGTGGGCACGATCATGTCGCTTGGCGACGGGATTGCGCGGGTGCACGGGCTGGACAAGGTGATGGCGGGCGAGTTGATTGAGTTTCCGCATGGCGTTGCCGGCCTGGCGATGAACCTCGACGAAGATCAGGTGGGTGCCGTGCTGCTGGGCGACTTCGCGGAGTTGCGCGAGGGCGAGCAGGTGCGGCGCACGGGCAAAATCATGTCGGTGCCGGTGGGAGATGCCTTGATCGGACGCGTGGTGAACGCGCTGGGCGAACCGATCGACGACAAGGGGCCGATCCTGACGGACAAGTCACTGCCGATTGAGCGCTTGGCCCCGGGCGTGATCGACCGGCAAAGCGTGCGCGAACCGATGGCGACGGGCATCAAGGCGATCGACACCATGATTCCGATCGGGCGCGGCCAGCGTGAGCTGCTCATCGGCGACCGGCAGACAGGCAAGACGGCGATTGCTCTCGACACGATCATCAACTCGGCGAAGAACGACCTGATTTGCATCTACTGCGCAGTGGGGCAGAAGCGCTCTTCGGTGGCGCAGGTGGTGCAGACGCTTGAAGAGTATGGCGCGATGGCCTATACGATCGTGGTGGCCGCGACCGCGTCCGAGCCGGCCCCAATGCAGTACCTCGCCCCGTTTGCCGCGACGGCGATGGGCGAGTTCTTCCGCGACAGCGGACGGCATGCCCTGATCATCTACGACGATCTGTCGAAGCACGCTGCCAGTTATCGCGAGATTTCACTGCTTCTGCGCCGTCCTCCGGGGCGTGAGGCGTATCCGGGCGACGTATTCTATCTACACTCTCGTTTACTCGAGCGTTCGGCGAAGGTTTCAGACAAGCTGGGCGGCGGTTCGCTCACCGCGCTTCCGATCATTGAAACGCAGGCTGGCGACGTCTCGGCCTACATCCCAACCAACGTGATCTCGATCACCGACGGCCAGATCTTTGTAGAAACTGATCTGTTCAACTCCGGCGTGCGTCCGGCGGTGAACGTGGGTCTGTCGGTGTCGCGCGTCGGGTTCGCAGCAGCGATTAAGGCGGTCAAGCAGGTGGGTTCGACCTTGAAGCTTGATTTGGCGCAGTATCGTGAGCTGGCCGCGTTCTCGCAGTTCGGCTCTGACCTGGACAAGGTGACGCAAAACCAGTTGAATAAGGGTTCGCGCCTGGTAGAGCTGTTGAAGCAGCCGCAGTTCCGGCCCCTCTCTCCGGAGAAGCAGGTAGCGATCCTCTACGCGGGAGTGAACAGTCTGCTGGATGATGTTGAGGTGAAAGATCTGCGTGCGTTTGAGGATGGATACTATCCGTATCTTGAGTCTGCACATCCTGACATCCTGAAGGATATTGCGACCAAGAAGGCGCTGGATGACGGTCTACGCAAGCGGTTGACAGATGCGATCAACGAGTACAAGAGCAGCTTTTTGACGGGATTGAAGGATAAGGATAGCCCAAGTGCGAGGGAGCTTGCCGGGTCTGAAACCACCACTGCGAGCGCAATGGTAGGCAATAAGTAACCATGGCCAACGTCCTCGATCTTCGGCGCCGTATCCGCAGTGTGAAGAACACGCGGCAGATTACCAAGGCCATGAAGATGGTCTCGGCTGCCAAGTTGCGTCGCGCGCAGGAGCGGGCGATGCAGGCGCGCCCGTACGCGCAAATGCTGGTGAACGTGCTTGAGTCGCTAGTGCGACGCACGGACCTTTATAACGAGCAGACGGGCGAAATCCTGAATCCCCTGCTGGTGCAACGTGAAGAGAAGAATGTGCTGGTGATCGTCATTGCCGGTGATAAGGGGTTTGCCGGCGGATTCAACTCAAACGTTGGCAAGGCCGCGCAGAAGTTCATCGATCAACGTGTGGCTAAACAGCAGAACATTGACCTCGAGCCGATCGGTAAGAAGGCGATTGGTTTCTACAAGCGCCGGTTCAAGCCAGCGCAGTATGAGAAGACGGAAGAGCACTATGACAACGACCTGTCGGTGCATTACGATTCGATTCGTCATCGTGCGCAACAGATTGAGGTGGCGGCTGAGCATGCAGATCTGCTGCTAAGGGCGAAGTATGAGGATGTTGCGGAGATGGCCCGCTCGATTGTGGCGCGCTATGAACGTGCTGAGATCGACTCGGTTTATCTCGTCTACAACGAGTTCAAGTCGGTGTTGTCGCAACGCATCGTCGTCGAAAAGCTGCTGCCCATCGTAGAGCTGGGATCACATACGATTGAGACCGCGCAGGAGATGACCGAAGAAGAGCGTGAGGCGGCCGTGCGTGCGGCCGAGTCCGAAGGAATCAGCGTGCATGAGCCCGACAAGAGCGCCATGGAAGACGAGGCGAAGAAGTTCGGGACGGCGAACGTGGATTACTTGTACGACCAGTCCCCTGAGGAGCTTTTCCGCCACCTTTTGCCGCGCTATGTCACCACGCAGATCTTTCATGCGCTGCTCGAGTCAACCGCGGCGGAACATGCGGCGCGCATGACGGCAACCGACGCGGCGACCAAGAATGCAGGAGATCTTATCGACTCGTTGTCGCTGACGATGAATCGTGTCCGGCAAGCGGCAATTACCAAGGAAATTATCGAGATTGTGAGCGGAGCAGCGGCGTTGTAGGCCAAGTCGCATGAAAGTTCGTGATGTACTCAAATTGATTGAGCAGGACGGCTGGTATCTGGTTAGGACGACGGGCAGCCACTGACACTACAAACATCCGAGTAAGTCTGGAACAGTAACTGTTCCCGGACAGTTCGGGAAAGATATGCCGGAAGGAACACGCAACAGTGTCATGAAACAGGCGGGGCTGAAATGAGTGAAGCATTTCGATACGCAGTTGTGTTTGAGCGGTCAAATGATGGATACGGAGCCTATGTTCCGGACCTTCCTGGATGTGTTACGGTCGGGGACACTTTGGCCGAGACGGAGGTCAATATTCGCGAGGCGATTACAGGGCATATCGCCGTGATGACGGAATACGGAGAGGCTGTTCCGCGACCGACGACATTGACTGAATACATTGAGATTCCATTTGCAGTTGGGCAGTAGGCGAAAGAGGCTATGGCAGAGAATATTGGCAAGGTAATTTCGATCAGCGGACCGGCCGTCGACGTTCAATTCGAAGAGAAGGCGATGCCGCCGATCTATCAGGCGCTGCGGATTACGAGCGAGGGCTTCGATGTGCCGACACCGCTCGACGTGGTAGTCGAGGTGCAGCAGCACCTTGGCGAGGGTCGGGTGCGCTGCATCGCGATGGTGGCGACCGAAGGCATGGTGCGCGGCATGAACGCGCATGACACGGGCAACGGCATCATGGTGCCAGTCGGGCGTGAGACGCTGGGCCGCGTTCTGAACGTGCTGGGGCAGCCGGTGGATGAGCTTGGACCGGTGGACGCCAAGGTGCATAGGCCCATCCATCGGCAGGCGCCTGCGTTTGACGAGCAGTCGACGTCGGAGGAGATGTTTGAAACCGGCATCAAGGTGATCGATCTGATCCAGCCGTTTTTGAAGGGCGGCAAGATTGGCCTGTTTGGCGGCGCCGGCGTGGGCAAGACAGTTATCATCCAGGAGCTGATCAACAACGTGGCCTCGCAGCATGGCGGCTTCTCCGTGTTTGCCGGCGTGGGAGAGCGGACGCGCGAGGGCAACGATCTTTGGCACGAGTTCCAGGAGTCTGGAGTCATCGATATCCATGACTTCAATAAGAGCAAAGCGGCGCTGATCTATGGGCAGATGACCGAGCCCCCGGGGGCGCGTCTGCGGGTGGCGTTGACTGGGCTGACGGTAGCCGAGTACTTCCGCGACGAGGAGGGGGCGGATACGCTGCTCTTCATTGACAACATCTTCCGGTTTACGCAGGCAGGTTCGGAGGTTTCGACGCTGCTTGGGCGCATGCCTTCCGCGGTCGGCTATCAGCCAAACCTGGCGACCGAAATGGGTGAGTTGCAGGAACGGATTACGTCGACCAAGAAGGGTTCGATCACGTCCGTGCAGGCGGTCTATGTGCCGGCCGATGACCTGACCGATCCTGCTCCGGCCACGACCTTCGCTCACCTGGATGCGACGACGGTGCTTTCGCGGCCGCTGTCGGAGCTTGGAATCTACCCTGCCGTCGATCCTTTGGCCTCAACCTCACGGATTCTTTCACCGCGGGTGGTTGGACAAGAGCATTACGACGTCGCGCAGGGAGTGAAGCGGATCCTGCAGCGATATAAGGATCTGCAGGACATTATCGCCATTCTGGGCATCGACGAGCTGTCGGAGGAAGACAAGATCACCGTGGCCCGCGCGCGCAAGGTCCAGCGTTTTCTGTCGCAGCCCTTCCACGTAGCTGAAATTTTCACCGGCATTCCGGGAGCCTATGTAAAGGTCGCAGATACGGTGCGCAGCTTCAAGGAGATCATCGACGGCAAGCACGACGACATTCCGGAGCAGGCCTTTTACCTGAAGGGCGGCATTGAAGACGTGAAGGCGGCTGCCGAGAAGATGAAGCAGGCGGCATAATGGCAGACCAGGCTCAAGGCGGGAAGTTGGCAGTGCGGCTGGTGACACCGGATCGCATGCTGGTGGACGCGACGGCGGATGCAGTTGAGCTGCCGTCGGCGTCTGGCTATCTGGAGGCGCTATATGGCCACGCGCCGTTGCTCGCCGAGCTGGGTGCGGGCGAGGTGCGGCTGCACGGAGGAAGTGCGGGCGAGCAGAAGTTCTTTGTCGCCTGGGGCTTTGTCGAGATCCTGCCGGAGCGAGTGACCATTCTGGCGGAGACCGCATTGCCGCCGAATGAAATAGATCGTGGCAAAGCCGAGCAGGAGTTGCAGGACGCCCAGAAGCATTGGTCGGAAGCGGGCGACGACGCAAACAAATATGCAGACGCCAACGAGCATGTGCGCAAGGCGGAGGCGGAGCTGCAATCGGTAGAGGGCAAAGGCTGAGGCTGGGCTTTCCTCCGCATCCAAGAGTCCATGGCTTCTGCGTGTGTGATCGGTTCGGGTCCCAATGGTCTATCGGCGGCGATCGTCCTGGCGCAAGCCGGGATAAAGACAACCGTTTTTGAGCGCAACGGCCGCACGGGTGGAGGCTGTTCTACCGCCGAGGTTACGCTTCCCGGCTTTCGGCATGATCTCGGATCGTCGGTGTACCCGATGGGGTATGCGAGCCCGTTCTTTCGTTCGCTGCGACTGGACGTGGAGTGGATCGAGCCGTCGGCCTGCTGTGCGCATCCTCTGGATGACGGAACAGCGATAATGCTGGAGCACTCGGTCGAAGCCACGGCGGACGGGTTGGACGCGGAGGACCGCGCAGCTTACGGTGCTCTCATGAACTCTACCGTGGCGGACGTACCGAAGCTGATTGGCGAGCTACTGGGGCCGGTGGTGCATCTACCGCATGCTCCTGTCGCGCTGGCGCGGTTTGGACTTCCGGCGTTGCTTCCGGCGACGACCCTTGCCCGACTGCGGTTCAAGGGTCCTCGAGCCCGTGCTCTCTTTGCCGGCATGGCGGCGCACTCGGTGCAGCCCCTGGAGGAGCCGACCTCGGCCGCGGTGGGTCTTGTGCTGATGGCGGTTGGACATGCGAGCGGCTGGCCAATCCTGGGTGGCGGGGCGCAGACGCTGACCGACGCGCTGGCTGAAAAGCTCCAGGCTCTGGGCGCGGAGATCCGAACGGACCACGAGGTGACGGAGTTAGGACCGGAAAGCCTGACGCTGGCGGACATCACGCCACGGCAGCTGTTACGGATCGCGGGAGATAGATTGCCAAAGAGCTACCGCAAGCAGCTCGAGGCGTTCCGGTATGGCGCCGGCTCCTTCAAAGTCGACTATGCGTTGAGCGAGCCGATTCCGTGGACAGCCCGCGAGTGTAGGCGCGCGGGAACCGTGCATCTAGGGGGCACGCTTGAAGAGGTGGCCGCCTCTGAGCGGACGTTGACGGCGGATCGGCCGTTTGTGCTGCTGGTGCAGCCATCGCTATTCGACCCGACGCGCGCGCCAGAAGGGAAGCATACGGCCTGGGCGTACTGCCATGTCCCGAACGGAACTACGGTGGACTACCTTGAGGCGTTGGAGCGGCAGATCGAGCGGTTCGCGCCGGGATTCCGAGAGTGTGTCTTGGCTCGGGCGATCTCGTCTCCGGCGCAGCTTGAGGCCTGGAATCCAAATCTGGTAGGCGGCGACTTATCGGCCGGAGCGATGAGTCCGAAACAGCTCGCCTTTCGGCCGACTCCCACGCTTTACCGGACTCCGGCGAAGGGCTTGTACTTTTGCGGAGCGTCTACGCCGCCAGGGGGCGGAGTGCACGGGATGGCGGGCTTCCATGCGGCGACGGTTGCGCTCGACGACCTGCGTCTGGCGGAGCGGAGACAGACGGGACAGACGCGATGAGTTTCTGTCTGCGCCTGCCGGCCACCTCGGCGAACCTGGGGCCGGGATTCGATGCGCTGGGGCTGGCGATGACGCTCTATCTGACGGTGGAGGCAGACGCGGCTGAGACGTTTGCGATTGAGGCACGTGGATTGAACGTAGACCTGGTTGGACGGCTGGACCGCAACCTGATGCTCGAGACGTACCGTGCGCTTGCTTCGACTGGTCCGGCACTTGAGCTACGCGTCGAGAATGGGATTCCGTTGGGGATGGGCTGCGGATCGAGCGCCGCGGCGCTGCTGGCAGGAGTGATGCTGGCCAATCACTTTGGCAGGCTGGGAATGACGCCCCAGGAGGTGCTTGCGGAGGCTTGCCGGTGCGAAGGGCATCCGGACAATGTAGCCGCCTGTTTTCTAGGCGGCATGACGGCATCGATGATGGTAGATGGCCAGGTCGAGGCGGCGAGTGTAGGGCGCGAGCTTCCGTGGAGGCTTCTGCTGGCGATTCCAGGGGCGAGTCTTGCGACGTCGGAGGCGCGGGGGCTGCTGCCCGAGAGCTACACGCGGGCCGACGCGGTCGCAAACGTACAGGCGACGGCGCTTCTGGTGTCAGCGTTTGCGCTGGGCCGGCCGGAGTTGTTGCAGGCGGCGACCCGGGACCGGATGCATCAGCCGTACCGGGGCGCGGCGTGTCCGCTGTTGCCTTTGCTGGTACCGCTGGCGGGGGCAGCGGGGGTGTTCTCGGTGACGCTGAGCGGCGCGGGGCCCGCGGTGCTCTTCGTGGTGGATCCGGCGGCTGACCTGCATTTTCTGGTGGGAAAGATCCGTGCCGCGGCCGGAGATGCGCGTCTGCAGGTGCTCGAGGCTGGGATTGCCGGAGGAGCAGAGTCTTGGTAACTGTTACTAATGACTGGAAAAGGTACTCTTTACACCCCTCGAAACTGTCAGTACGGTAGGGCTGTGGGCAGTTCTGGGGAGGGCTGCATCACCGCCCGTCGACCTTGCATATGCGAGGTCCGGGCGTTCCTCAGCCGGGATGAATCTCACGCAAATACTTTGCATCTATTCTTAGAAGCCGGGTAAGACTGGCAGGAGGATGATTGAGATGGCTGGTCAGTTTGTGAGTGAAGTAAGTGACGCGAACTTTGAGCAGGATGTCCTAAAGAGTGAGCAGCCGGTCCTGGTGGACTTTTGGGCTGCCTGGTGTGGTCCCTGCCGTGCGCTTGCGCCGGTGGTGGATGAAGTCGCCACGCAATACAACGGCAAGCTCAAAGTGATGAAGATGGACGTGGACAAGAACAGCTCCACGCCTTCGCGATACGGCATTCGTGGCATTCCTGCGCTGCTGATCTTCAAGGATGGCAAGGTCGCCGATCAGATCGTCGGTTTTGTTCCCAAGGAGCAGATCGAGCAGTCGAT
>CAXTQE010000054.1:13510-23217 GCA_964246225.1 uncultured Acidobacteriaceae bacterium
TGGTCAGTATCCGCGAGACGCGCGTGCTGCAGTTGATCGCGCATGGGCGTCCGGGGGCGCGGACGGTGCTGCAGCTAAAGCAGTCGCTCGATGATTTTCTTCCGGCAGTGCAGTTCGGGGTGACACTGGCGGCGCTGGCGCTGGGGTGGTTGGGCGAGCCTGCCCTGGCAGAGGTGATTACCAAGGCGGCGAGCCGTCTTCTGGTCCATATTCCGGCACATCTTGCGGCTTACAGCGACGCCCTTGCGGTGGCGCTGTCCTTTGCGCTGATTACCTATTTCGAGGTGCTGCTGGGAGAGCTTGTGCCGAAGTCACTGGCGCTGCAGCGGACGGAGCGGATTGCGCTCGCGGTAGCAGGGCCGATGGATGTGTTTATGCGCATGACGCGTCCCGCGGTTCGTTTAATGAACGGGTCAGCGACGCTGGTGCTCAAAATATTTCACGCTCCGCTGCAAGGCGAGGGCACGGTCCATAGCCCTGAGGAGCTGAAGCTGATTGCCACAACGGCCCGGAAGATCGGTTTGCTGGCCAGCTTTCAGGAAGAGTTGATCCATGGGGCGATCGAGTTGAGCCACGTGGTGGTGCGCGAGATCATGACGCCGCGAGGCAAGATCTTTGCCTTGCCGGCGACGTTGACCCTGGAGCGGGCGAGCGCGCGGATTGTCGATGAGCAGCATAGCCGGGTGCCGATTTATGACCCGCGACAGGGTTCGGAGCACATCCTCGGGATGGTGCATTGGAAGGATGTGTCGCGGCTGATGCACTTTCGCGCGACGACGCTGGGGCTTGGAGCGACTGGAGAGAGTGGGCTGACGCTGCGCGATGTGATGCGCGAGGTCATGTTTGTGCCGGAGACCAAGCTGGCCGGAGAGCTGCTGCAGGACTTCCAGCAGCGCCGGCGGCAGATGGCGATTGTGGTGGATGAGTTTGGGTCGACGGTGGGCCTGGTGACCGCGGAGGATGTCCTGGAGCAGGTGGTCGGAGAGCTTGAAGATGAGTTCGACGTGGCCACGCACGCTGCGCTGCCGTCGACGTCCGGGGCGGTGACGATCGACGGCAGCACGACGCTGCGGGACCTGAGCACGCAGCTGGGCTGGCCCTTTCCAAAGAAGCCGGGAGTCGAGACGCTGGCGGGTTTTCTGCTTGGGGAGCTTGGCCACCTACCGGAGACAGGGGAGACCGTGGTGCATGCGGGGCGCTCGTTCGCGGTGGTGGAGCGGAATGGGTTACGGATCAGCCGGGTGCGTGTGGATACGCTCGCTGCCAACGATCCTGACGCGGGGCTGGGTGAAGCTACGCAAGGCAGCGGGCAGGAGGTTTCGGTGTGAGCTCTGGTTCCGGGGTGCGGGCAGGCGTGCGGGCGGGCGGCCGGCGTCTGCTGCTGACACTGCCAGTACTTTGGCTTGTGCTTTCGGTTGTGTTTCTGTTGATCCATCTGGTGCCGGGAGATCCGATCGTGCAGATGCTGGGCGAGGGCGCAACGGCGTCCGATGTCACAGCACTGCGCCACGCGTACGGGCTGGACGCGCCGCTGACCACCCAGTACGGACGCTACCTGACGGGAGTGTTGCATGCAGACCTCGGTCAGTCTCTGCGGCTGCGAGACTCGGTGACACACCTGGTCCTCGAGCGTTACCCATATACGTTGGCGTTGGCGTTGGCGGCGTTGGCGCTGGGGCTTGCGGCGGCGGTACCGGCCGGGGTGTGGGCGGCGACGCATCGCAACGGCTGGCAGGATAGAGCGGTTGGGGTAGTTTCCCTCGTCGGGCTTTCGTTTCCGAACTTTGCGCTGGGACCGATCCTGATTCTCTTCTTTTCCATCCGCCTGGGATGGCTGCCGGTGTCAGGCGCGGGCAGCGGATGGGGGTTCTTCGCGCATCTGGCGTTGCCGGCAGTGACGCTGGGCAGCGGTTTGGCGGCAATCTTGACCCGCATGGTGCGGACGGCGATGCTCGAGGAGCTTGGCCAGGAGTACATCCGGACCGCGCGGGCAAAGGGTTTGCGTGAGTCGGCGGTGCTCTACCGGCACGCGCTGCGCAATGCGCTCTTGCCTGTGCTGACGGTCGTGGGTTTGCAGTTTGGCAGCCTCCTGGCCGGTGCGATCGTCACCGAAACCATCTTCAGCCTGCCTGGAATTGGGCGCTTGACCTTGTCGGCTATCTCCAATCGGGATTACTCGCTGGTGCAGGGATGCATTTTAGCAATTGGACTGACGTATGTGGCGGTAAATCTTATGACCGATTTGGTGTATTCCCTTGCCAATCCGCGAATGAGACATTAGCGCAGTGGGAGCAAAAACGCGAACATGTGCAAGCGACACCAGCTTCGAGCCGTGAACGCCTTCGGGCTGACGTTCGCTCTGCTGCTGGGGCGCGCTCTGGCGCAGGACGGGGAGCCCAGGCGGGCCGTGCCTCTGCCACGTCCGGTGCCGCCTCTGCCCGGTGCGCGCGGGCCCGTGCCCGACCCAGTAAGTCCGCCGGCCCAAGTTGTCATGGAACAGCGGGTCCATCTCCGCTTTTCTCTGCCGCAGGGATGGAATCTGGCGAGGAGAGATGGCGAGGTCAGCACGTTTCATCTGGACGCGAGAACGGCGCCACACCATGCGGAGATGCTGGTGGTGGCAACGCTGGCCTTCAATCCGTACCCTGCCTCGACCTTTAGCGGGGCGTTGTTCTATATAAGCCAGACCCCGCACAGTTCGCCCGCTTCGTGTGCGGCGCAGACTACCTTTCGTCCGGAGAAGCCGCTGCAGCCGGCAACCATCGCGGATGTTCCATTCTCGCGCGGCAAGGATGAACATGGACACATCTGCACCGAGGCTCGCGACGTGACGTACACCGCGCTTCGCCGGGGAAGCTGCGTGCGGTTCGATCTGGCCGTAAACACGTTTTGCGGAGGGGAAGACAGTGGTGCCCAGGACCTGACGGAGGCGCAGCTTGGGGCGGTGTTCAAACGGATGGAAGGCATTCTGGAGAGTGTGGAATGGGTGCAGTAGTGGGTCGAAGCGAGCGAGAAGCGTCGGGCCTACCCCGGCAGGAGATCCACCAGTTCTGGCCGGAGCGTGCCGGAGTCGGTGTGCAACAAAGCGAGTGTGACAGGAAGGCGAAAGCGGCGAGGTCCGGCGCTGCCGGGATTCAACAGAAGAACACCGTTGCGATATTCCACGGAGGCTTTGTGCGAGTGACCGCTGACCACGACGGCGATGTGGGCAGCAACCGGGTCGAGGTCGAGGTCCTGCAGCGAGTGAACGAGGTAGAAGAGGTGACCGTCGAGTTCGATGGCCTCAGTCTCAGGCAGGGAAGCGCAAGGTCCGTAGGTGTCGATGTTGCCGCGAATGGCCGTGACGGGTGCAAGTGTACGGAGAGCTTCGAGGATGGCAGGATTGCCCACGTCGCCGGGATGCAGGATGTGATCGGCGTCTGCGAGGGCGGCCAACGCTTCGGGGCGCAGCAGGCCGTGAGTGTCGGAAACAACGCCGATGAGCATGAAAGGTCCGGGTGGAGCGGAAGGTTAGACGGAACGGGCTTTCAGCCGGGGCCGTTGGAAAGTCTGGTACGCGGGTCCAGTTGGTCGCGCAGAGCGTCCCCGATGAAGTTGAAGGAGAGCACGGCAAGCATGACGGCCATGGCAGGAAAGAAGACGAGGTGCGGAGCGTCGAAGAGATGGGAGCGTCCGTCGTTGAGCATGGAGCCCCAGCTGGCGGCGGGCGCGGGTACCCCAAGCCCGAGAAAACTCAGGGTAGCTTCCGCGAGCACGGCACCGGCCATACCGACGGCGGCCTGCACAGTGAGCGGTTGCAGGAGGTTGGGCAAGATGTGCCGAACAATGAGGCGAAGATCGGAGGCACCGAGAGCGCGTGCGGCCTCCACGAACTCCCGCTCCCGCAAGGCGAGAACCTGGGCCCGCACAAGGCGCGCATAGCCGACCCAGCCGGAAAGAGAAAGGGCAAAGATCAGATTGAACAAGCCGGGCCCCAGAAAAGCGACGAAAGCGATGGCCAACAGAATTCCAGGCAGAGCGAGAAAGGCATTGGTGAGATAGACGTTGATGACGGTATCGGTCACTCCTCCGTAAAAGCCGGCGAGGGAGCCTGCAAGGAGACCAACCGTGAGCGAGATGGCCACGACCGACACGGCCACCAGCAGCGAGATGCGAGCACCGAACAGGACGCGGGAAAGGATGTCCCGCCCGAGTTCGTCGGTGCCGAAGAGATGAGCGGAGCCAGGGAGGAGCATGCGGGCATTGAGATTGAGATGGGCAGGATCGGAGGGAGCAAGCTCAGGCGCCAGAAGCGCGGCAAACACAAAGCCCGTGAGCAAAAGAAGGCCGACGGCGGCGAGTGGCTGCCGAGCGCCGAAGCGGAGAATCCATCCGGATGGGGAGCGTTTTCGTAGGAGCAAGGGTGGAGGGGAGGGCAGTCCGATCCCAGGCTTTCGAGGCTGGTTCATACGCGTTGCACGCATCAGAAAGCCGCTTCGATTTTGCGATGGTGAAGCGCTGAGTCCTCTTTGCTGGAAGCTGTTGATTCACTCCACGCCCGAGTCTGTTTTTCTTGACATTGGCCAGCGGGCTGGGGAAACTTCATGTAGTGCCGGATCCCGGTTGTTTCACTTTACTTGCGCAGCATAGGAGTCGTTGATTCATGAGCCTCAAAGGAGAAAAAGCCGTTGTTTGTGGTGCCGGCGGATTTATCGGCGGTCACTTGGTGAAGCACTTGATGGACAGTGGCGTGGAGGTGGTGCGAGCGGTCGACATCAAGCCGCTGGAGGAATGGTATCAGGTGACCAAAGGGGTAGAGAGCCTTTCGCTAGACCTGAAGGATAAGGCAAATTGCCTGAAAGCAGCGGACGGCGTGACTGCGGTCTTTCAGTTGGCGGCCGATATGGGAGGCATGGGCTTTATCGAAAACAACAAAGCGCTCTGTATGTTGTCGGTACTGACGAACACCCACATGCTGATGGCCGCGCGGGACAAAGGCGTGGAACGCTTTTTCTTTTCGTCTTCTGCCTGTGTGTACAACGCCGACAAGCAGACCAGCCCGGATGTGGTCGCGCTGAAAGAGGCGGATGCCTACCCGGCCATGCCGGAGGACGGCTATGGCTGGGAGAAGCTGTTCTCAGAACGCATGTGCCGTCACTTCCGAGAGGATTACGGCATCCAAACGCGGGTAGCAAGATATCACAATGTATATGGCCCTCTGGGAACATGGACCGGTGGCCGCGAAAAAGCTCCGGCAGCCATCTGCCGCAAAGTAATTGAGGCCAAGTTGGATGGAACCAACGAAATCGAGATTTGGGGCGATGGAAAGCAGACGCGGTCGTTCATGTACATCGACGATTGCACCAAGGGCTCTCAGTCGATTCTCGAAAGCGACATTCTAGAGCCGATCAATCTTGGCTCGGATGAACTGGTTACGATCAACCAGCTCGTCGATATCGCCGAAGAGATCGCAGGCGTTCGTGTCAAGCGCAACTACAATCTGGGGGCTCCCAAAGGCGTGAACGGACGCAATAGCGATAACACGATGATTCTGGACGATCTTGGCTGGGAGCCGTCTATCCGACTGAAAGACGGGCTTGCGCGTACCTACGCGTGGATTTACGACGAGATGCAGGCAGGAAACACAAGGCACTAAATGGCAACCCTGACATACGGACCGAGCCTCAACTCACTGAGTTCCCGGCAGATTCTCGGAATCGATTTCTTCGTTGGAACCGCGGAAGAAGCGATCGACAGGATCTGTTCCGGGGGCCTGCTGGTAGTGCCCGCAGCACCGGCGCTTAAGGATTTGGGTACGAATGCCGGCTACCGTGAGTCTCTAATCAACGCAGATCTTGCCATCACCGACTCGGGCTTGATGGTTCTGATCTGGAATCTGCTGGCAAACGATCGCATCACGCGTCTCTCCGGTCTCGAGTACCTTCGGACCCTGCTTGGTCACGCCGATGTACGATCCCCGGGAAACACTCTGTGGGTCATGGCAAGCGAGAAAAGCGTAACCAACAACATAGCCTGGTTACAGGAGCAGGGCATCCGCGTGCCGGAAGAGTGTCTGTATGTTGCGCCCCAGTACGAATCCTGGATCGAGGATCCGCTGCTGGCTGAGCGGCTTAACCGCCTTCGTCCAAAGCATGTCATCGTCACGTTGGGTGGAGGCGTTCAGGAGCGTTTAGGTCTGTGGCTGAAACGTCAACTGGACTACAGGCCTTCCATTCATTGTGTTGGAGCGGCGATTGCCTTTCTCAGCGGAGACCAGGTAGTTATCCCGGAGTGGGCCGATCAACTCTACTTCGGATGGTTATACCGCTGTCTCTCAGACCCCAAACGGTACGCGCCGCGCTACTGGAACGCCCGTAAGTTGGTACGATTGATGGTGCGCTACCGCAGCGAACTGCCGCCGTTTGAAGCCTAGCCTGGCCTTGCTTGCAACCCTGTCTTCGCCTCCGGGTTGGTATGTGGCAGGAGTACCGATGACTCAGCAAAGTAATCTTGGCGCCACGCTTGCAGTGATCTTTTCAATCTTCTGTGGAAGCGCTTCTACGATGCCTGCGCAGACTGTTTCGGAACAGTATCTCCTGGCCGCCGCGCAGCAGGAGAGAGCTGCACGTGGCTTGCCTCCGCTTCAGTCTGAGCTACACCTTTCAGTCGCAGCGCGCCGTCATGCCTACGAGATGGCGCGAAGACAGGAGATTTCGCATCAGTTTTCCGGCGAGGCAGGCTTGGCGGAGCGTGCCGGGGAGGCAGGCGCTCACTTCTCGCTGGTCACGGAGAATGTAGCCGAGGGGTCCAACTCCGCGCTTATCCACGACCTTTGGATGAACTCGGCAGGCCATCGGGCGAATCTCCTTGATCCTCATGTGAACGCGGTAGGCATCGCCGTGGTGCAAAGTCACGGGCAGCTTTACGCGGTGGAAGACTTTGCGCAGACGGTTACGCAGGTTTCTCTCGACGAGCAGGAATCGACCGTGGCGGAAATCCTGGCCAAGTCCGGTCTGCGCACCTCCACCGGCAGCGAAGACGCTCGGGAGACCTGCAGTCAGGCAAGCGGCTTTGCCGGTTCGCGCCATCCGTGGTTCGTGATGAGGTATACGTCGTCTGATCTTCACCGTCTTCCGGACGAGCTGACGGCTCGCCTTCAGACGGGCAAGTACCGGGAGGCGGAGGTGGGGGCCTGCGTTGCGGAAAAGCAAGTGCCCTTCAGCGCGTACTGTCTGGCAATCCTTTTATTTCCTTGAGTTACGTGCGCACGAAGTCTTTGACTCGTAGCACAGTGTTTGTTAGAGTAGAGAAATTGCGGCGGGGGCCGGCTGCGGCAATAAACGGTATTCCTGAGTAGCTCAATGGCAGAGCATTCGGCTGTTAACCGAAGGGTTGTAGGTTCGAGTCCTACCTCAGGAGCCACTCACTCCACATCTGAGCTTTATCGCTCTAGTTCATATGCCGACGTGCTCGGCCATCCTCGTCAAAGTATCTGCGGAACGTGTGCAATCCTTTCGAAGATGCAGCCATTCCTCCGTTCAGGCAAGTAACCTTTTCAGGTGCGGCAACACCGATATCTTTACTTGGCTTTCCGTCAGCACGGCGGGCACCTGGTCCGCAAAGCATTTTCAATCGCTCAACGCTGTGCTCACTCCATTCGTTGTCCATGCAAATCTCGCTACGCCAGAGGAGATGCACCGCTAGGCCGCCTTCACCGCGGCGGAGCGCGTTCGCCTCGCAGAATCCTGCCGCCTTAGCGAAGTGCGGTGTCCACTTCCTTGTAGTACGCAGGGGATTTCAGGATTTCGCGGGGTTTCGAGCCATCCGCCGGGCCGACCAGGCCGTCCCTCTCCATCATGTCGATCAGGTGCGCGGCACGCCCGTAGCCGATGCGCAGGCGTCGCTGGAGCAGCGAAGTGGACGCCTTACCGAACTCAAAGACTAAGCGAACGGCGTCGTCGAAGAGCTCGTCATTATCATCGCCGTTGACCGGGCCATCCCCTGCGGCGTCAGGTTCTTTCTCGTCTTTCGGCCCTTCGAGGAAGCCCTGAACGTACTCGGCTTCGCCCTGGGCGCGCCAGAACTCGGTCACCGCGGAGATCTCTTTTTCGGTAACAAAAGGAGCGTGCACGCGCTGCAGACGACTGGTGCCGGGCGGCAGATACAGCATGTCTCCGCGACCCAGGAGCGACTCAGCGCCATTTGAGTCGATGATGGTGCGCGAGTCGACCTTGGTGGCGAGCCGGAAGCTCATGCGCGTCGGAACGTTCGCCTTGATCAGGCCGGTGATGACGTCGACCGAGGGACGTTGCGTCGCAAGAATCAGGTGAATGCCGACGGCACGGGCCATCTGGGCGAGCCGGGTGATCGACTCCTCGACGTTCGAGCGGTCGAGCATCATCAGGTCGGCGAGCTCGTCGATGATGATGATGATGTAGGGCAAAGGCTCCTGGTTGACGTCTTCAAAGAGGTACTCGGAGCCGTTATCGAAGAGCTTGTTGAACTGGTCGATGTTGCGGACGTGGTTAGCGGCCAGCAGCTTCAGGCGGCGCTCCATCTCGCGGACCGCGTTGCGCAAGGCGTTGGCGGCGAGTTTGGCCTCCGTGATGATGGGCGTAAAGAGGTGCGGGATGCCCTCATACATGCCGAGCTCGACGCGCTTGGGATCGACCAGGATCATGCGAACCTGCTCGGGCGTGGACTTGAAGAGCACGCTCATGATCATGGCGTTGATGGCGACCGATTTGCCGGAGCCGGTCGAGCCCGCAATAAGGACGTGCGGCATGGAGGCGAGGTCGGCGGTGACGATGCGGCCGTTGATGTCCTTGCCTAGAGCGATGGCGAGCTTGGATTTGCTCTGCGCGAAGGACTCGCACTCGACGACGTCGCGCAGCCAGATGGTTTCGCGATCTCCGTTGGGTACCTGGATGCCGACGGTGGATTTTCCGGCCATGCGTTCGATGAGGATCGATTCGGCTGCCATCGCGAGGCACAGGTCGTCGGCCAGGCCGGTCACGCGGGAGTACTTGACGCCGGCGTCGGGGCGGAACTCGAACGTGGTGACGACCGGGCCGGGGTTGATCTGGGTGACCTGCCCATCGACGCCGAACTCCTCGCATTTCTGCACAAGGGTGCGGGCCTCTTCGCGGAGCGCCTCTTCGCGGACGACTTTCTGCTCTTCGGATTGGTAAAGAAGGTTTGAGGACGGGAGCTTGTAGCCGCGAACGGAGCGGGCGGTGATGGCGACGGGCTTCTGGTTAGCATCAGCGCGGCGGCCGAAGGTGGGTTCGCCCGCAGCGGCGACTGGCTCCGGTGCCGGTGCGGGTGCCGGAGCAGGTGCCGGAGCAGCTGTGATCGGAGCAGCCTGTGCGCGAGAGGTCTCAACGGGCCGAAGTACTTGGGCAGGCCGAGGTGGATCTACGGCACGCGCTATGTCCTTGCCGCGGGCCGCTGGTTTGGGCGAGAGGAAGGAGAACGGCTCCTCAGCTTCGCTCGCGAGGAAGCTGGTTTGCGAAGCCTCGTCGAGCTCCGCCGCATCCAGTTCGTCCGGCTGCGGCGGCAGAGGCGCGGCCGCAGCAGCAAGCGCTGCGGCAAACGGCGCGGCGGCAGCCGAAGCAGCGGAGAACGGAGTGACGGGCGGGGCGTCCACGTTGGGCCGCGGCATGCCCTGCCAGACGGAGGCCGGGGCGGGCGCCGGCGCGGGCTGCGCGGGGGCTGTCGCGGCCGGG
>CAXTQE010000055.1:0-11838 GCA_964246225.1 uncultured Acidobacteriaceae bacterium
CGATATTCCGATCCCCGAGCAGGCGGCCAAGGACGGGGCATTTTACCGGCCGGAGGACTCGGCGCCGGAGATGAGATATCTGCAGGGCCGCCGGCAGGAGCTGGGAGGGTATCTTCCGCAGCGAAAGGTTCCGGCACTGGCGGAGCGCGCGCCCGAGTTCAAGGCACCGGGGCTCGACTTCTTTTCGAGCTGGCTTGCAGGGTCGAAAGGCCGGTCAATCTCGACGACGATGGGCTTTGTCAACATGCTGAACGCGCTGATGAAGGACAAGGCGGTGGGTAAGTGGATTGTGCCGATCGTTCCGGACGAAGGGCGAACGTTTGGCTTGGAGTCTTCGATTCGGCAGGTGGGGATTTACGCGGCGGAGGGGCAGAAGTACGTGCCGCACGATTCGGATATGGTGCTGAGCTATCGCGAAAGCAAGGATGGACAGATTCTTGAGGAGGGGATCACGGAGGCGGGGTCGATGGCCTCATTCACCGCAGCCGGTACCGCGTACGCGAACTACGGCGTGCCTTCGATCCCCTTCTATATGTACTACTCGATGTTCGGGTTCCAGCGCATCGGGGACATGGCGTGGGCGTTCGCTGACTCACGAGGCAAGGGCTTTTTGATGGGCGGGACGGCCGGCCGGACGACCATGCTGGGAGAAGGATTGCAGCACCAGGACGGCCACTCCATTGTGCTTTCAAGCACGGTGCCGACGTGCCGGACGTACGATCCGGCGTTTGTGTATGAGCTGGCCGTGGTGGTGCAGGACGGGATCCGGCGGATGTATGAGCTCGGCGAGGAAACGTTCTACTACATCACGATGTACAACGAGGACTATCCGCAGCCGGAGATCCCGGAGGGCGCGGAGACGCGGGAGGCGATCGCGGAAGGGATTGTGCGCGGCATGTACAAGCTGAAGGCCGCAACGTCTGAGGCGACGGTTCAGCTATTCGGGTCGGGGCCGATTTTGAATGAGGTGCTGCGGGCGCAGACGATGCTGGCCGAGAAGTACAGAGTGCAGGCGGATGTCTGGTCGGTCACGAGCTACACGGAAGTCCGGCGGGAGGCGCTGGCGGTCGAGCGCTGGAACCGGCTGCATCCAGCCGAGCCGGAGCGGCAAAGCTACCTGGGGCGCCAGCTGGACGGGAGCAAAGGACCGATTATTGCAGCGAGCGACTACATGAAGAGCCTCCCGGACGGCTTGTCTCCCTGGCTTGGGACGCGGCTGGTTTCGCTCGGCACAGACGGTTTCGGGCGAAGCGACAACCGCGAACATCTGCGGCGGCACTTCGAGGTTTCGGCGGAGGCGATCGTGGGAGCGACACTTTCGCGGCTGGCGCGCGACGGAAACTTTGCCGCGGAAGATGCGCAGAGGGCGCTTGCGGAGCTTGGGCTGGATGTGGAGGCGCTGGATCCGGCGCGAGCCTGACCTCCGGCACGAGAGAAGAACGGCAGCTGCAGGAGGGGGCGGCCCGCAGTACGGCCTGGGTGAACTCGCGACGGATGACCGCTTCGAAGTCTTACGAGAATCCTTTACTTGGTCATGCACGCATGCGCGCGATGTTTCGAGCGCTGGTCGAGACACGCGCGCTGAGTGGACCAGGAGGAAAGAAGCGGGGGCTGCCAAAAAAACTGGAGGCCTGCTGGGTAGGAACGGCGATTGACTTGCAGGCGGGAGACGTGGCGAGTGGCCTGCATGCGGAAGTTTACGGGCAGTTCATCCGGGAGGTTGGGGCGAGGAGGACGGATCGCGCGGCGACGAGCAAGGAGTTGAGACGGGCTGCCGAGCAAGTGGCGGCGGAGAAGTCGTTTCCGGGTACGGCAGGCGATGCTGTGTGCTGCGCGGTCGGGCAGGCAATGGTGCTTGGAGCGGCGGAGGAGAGGCGTTTGGTGGTGGCGTATGCCGGGCTTGACGGCTTGACGGCGGCGGAGTGGAAGCGCGTGCTCACTGTGGCAAATGAAGGGGCGCTGCCGCTGGTGGTGGTGGCGGTTCCTTCGGTTCAGACGGCGGCGGTGGACCTTTCGGGTATCGCGGAGAAGATTGCCGGGGAGAGGATTCCGGTGATCCCGGTGGATGCCGGGGATGCGGTGGCGCTTTACCGGGTGATGCAGGAGACGTGCGTTCGTGGGCGGGCAGACGGGGGAGTGGCGGTGATCGAGTGTGTGCGGTTTGGCACGGACCCGGTGAGATTGCTGGGCGAGCAGTTGCGGAAGAAGGGGATCTGCACGGAGCGTTGGATCGGCAAAGTGGAAGAGAATGCGCGGGCTCTGCAACTGTCGTTGTAGGGCTCACGTGGGCAGTTCAAGAGGGTTGCGGAGGTACACTGTAGGAGATCTCCGCAAGCTAGAAGTGGGGTGTTTGAGGTGCTTGTGGATAGACGGTTCTGGCTTTGTTTTGCGGGTATGTGTGCTTTGTGGATGCGATCGCTTGCAGCCCAGACGCCCGCAACGCCCGCTCCGACGCCAGAGGATGCGACCCAGATGCCTTCGATGCCGGGCTACGTTCAGCCGGGGCCGGTTCCAGCTCAGGTTGGGACTCCGGCACCTACGGGACAGCCGGGTGTGGTGCCTGCAACTCCCTCGCCTGCAGCGCCTTATGTAGCGATGCCGCCTTATGTTCCGTACGGCGTTCCGGATGAGTTTCGCAGGAAGGACAACAGCGGCTCGGTGTATGTTCCGGTCGATAGCTGGATTTATCCCGAGATGACCCGGCTGTACTCGCTGGGGTACGTGGATACGATGTTTCTCGGCATGCGGCCGTGGACGCGCAAGAGCCTGCTGCATATGCTCGAGGACTCAGAGGACGACATTGTGCACTCGAACAGCGAGGAGGCGCAGGAGATCCTGGCGACGGTGATGCGGGAGCTGAAGTCCGAGGATACGGAGAGCGGATTGAGGAAGCGCGGGCTGGTGTATGGGGCCGAGGCCGAGTATGCGCGGGTGATGCCGATCACGGGAGTGACTCTGCGGGACAGCTATCACCTTGGGCAGACGCTGGCGAACGATTACGGCCGGCCGTACCAGCCTGGGTTCAACCTGATTGCCGGGGCTTCGACGATTGAGGAGTTTGGGAGATTCTCGCTGTTTGTGCGGGGAGAGTATCAACATGCGGCGTCGGCGGCGGGCTACTCGCAGGCGCTCTCGACGGAGTTGTCGGACTTGGATGAGATTCCGTATTCGGGCTACAACCTGAACCAGGCGACGATCCCGATGGGACCTATTGGGGCGCAGAATCCGTTTCGGCTGGTGGAGGCGACGCTTTCGGTGCACCTGGCGGGGCATGAGATTTCGGGGGGCAAGTCGGATGCTTGGCTGGGACCTGCGCAGGGAGGTGCGGTGGCGTGGAGCAACAACGCGGAGAATATCTACTCGTTTCGCATCAACCGGGTGGAGCCGCTGCACATTCCGCTGCTTTCGCGCGTTCTAGGACCGGTGCGGTATGACTTTTTCTACGGCAGCCTGAAGGGGCATACGGATCCGAACGACGACTGGGTTCATGCGGAGATGATCTCGTTCCGGCCGACGAAGAATTTTGAATTTGGGTTCGAGCGCACGATTATCTTTGGAGGCAAGGGTCACGAGCCGGTGACGCTGCATAACTTCCTATACGGGTTCTTCGACGGAGGAGATACGAACGGGACGCAGAAGTACTCGCGGACCGACCCTGGGGCACGGTTCAGCGAGTTCAATTTTTCCTACCGGCTGCCGTTTATTCAGAGATACGCGACGCTTTATGTCGACTCGATCTCCCATGACGACGTGTCGCCGATTAGCGCGCCGCGACGCGCGGCTTATCGTACGGGGTTCGATGTCTCGCAGGTGCCGGGGATCCGCAAACTGGAGCTTCGCGCAGAGGGGGTCACGACCGATCCTGGGGTGGCGCGAAGCTATGCGGGACAGTTCAACTACTTCGAAGTCGTGCAGCTGCAGGGTTATACGAACAAGGGCTACATCCTGGGCGACTGGATTGGGCGGGAGGCCAAGGGTGGTCAGGCTTGGTTCACGTATCACCTGTCCGGCAATGAGTGGATTCAGGCCGAGTACCTAAACAAAAAGAACGCGAAAGACTTTATCGCGAGTGGGACGACGCAGAACCAGTGGAAGGTGCAGGTGGTGAAACGCTTTCTGCACGATGATCTGGAGCTGAATGCCTGGTTTCAATATGAGCGCTGGAAGGCGCCGATCTATCTGCCGGGGCTGCAGACGAACACGACCACGGCGGTGCAGGTTACGTTCTTTCCGGGACTGAAGAGCAAGAGCTTTCGGTAGGGTCTGCGGAGACAAAACGGGACCCGACTCTGCTACATCAGGTGGACCGCATCGACGTCCACAATCATCTGCCGTCGCGGAATTCCGGCCTCCACTGCAAATGCAATCGCTCCCAGCAGCGCCTCGCTCAACGCAGCCCGCCGCTCCGCCCGCAGGATGAGGTGGAATCGATAGATTCGCTTGATTTTGACGATCGGCGCCGCGGCCGGCCCCAGCACCCGCACTCCGGCTGGCCGCGCGCGCTCAAACCACCGGCCCACCTCCGCCGCCCACCCTGCCGCCTCTTCCAGCTGCTCGCTCTGTAAAATCACGTTCGCAATGACGGCGAACGGCGGGTAATGCAGACTGCGCCGAAACTGCATCTCCTTTGCCACAAAGCCCGTATAGTCGTGCCGAGCCGCAAACTTCACCGCGTAGTGGTCCATGTGGTAGCTCTGCACCAGCACCTTGCCCGGCAGCTCTCCTCGTCCGGCGCGCCCCGAGACCTGCGTCAGCAGCTGAAAGACCCGCTCCGCCGCGCGAAAATCCGGCATGCCGAGCGCATAGTCCGCGCCCACTACCCCCACCAGCGTTACGCCGTGAATGTCATGGCCTTTGGCGATCATCTGCGTCCCGACCAGGAGGTTGATCTCGCCCGCGTGCAGCCTTGCCAGCAACCGCTGCATGTCATGCCGTCCGCGGGTTGTGTCGCGATCCATCCTCCCGATCCGCGCCTCCGGAAACAGCTCGCGGAGCTTTTCCTCGCCCTGCTGCGAACCCGCCCCCAGAAAGTAAAGGTGCTCACTCCCACACTTCGGGCATTTGTTCGGAACCACCCGCCGGAAGCCGCAGTAGTGGCACTCCAGCCGCTGCCCTGCCTCCGCCCGGCCGTCGCTCGTCGCGTCCACCGGCTTGTGGTAGGTCATCGCGATCGCGCAGTTCTCGCACTCCACCTTCTCTCCGCAGCTCCGGCAGATGACGGTGAAGGAGTACCCCCGCCGGTTCAGCAGCAGGATCACCTGCTCGCCCCGGTCGAGCGCCGCCCGCGTCTCCTCCACCAGCCGCCGGCTGAAGATTTCCTCCTTGCCCACCGCCGGAAACTCCTCCCGCATGTCGATCAGCTCCACCGCCGGCAGCGCCCGGCCCATTACCCTGCCGCGCATCTCCACCAGCGCATACTTCCCTCGCTCCGCATTCGCCCAGCTCTCGAGCGACGGCGTCGCCGACCCCAGCACCACCACGCAGCCATGCAGCTTGGCCCGCATCACCGCCACGTCTCTCCCGTGGTAGCGCGGCGTCTCCTCCTGCTTGTACGAGCCGTCATGCTCCTCATCCACAATCACCAGTCCCAGGCGGGCGATGGGCGCAAACACCGCAGACCGCGTGCCTACCACGATCCGAGCTTCGCCTCGACGAATCCGGTGCCACTGCTCGGCTCGCTCATCGGGCGTCAGGCCGGAGTGCAAGAGCGCCACCTCACCGCCAAATGCCGCCACCATCTGCCCGGCCATCGCCGGCGTCAAGCCAATCTCCGGCACGAGCAGGAGCGAGCTCATCCCCGCCTCGAGCGCCCGGCGCATCGCCGCGAAGTACACGGCCGTCTTGCCCGACCCCGTTACGCCATAGAGCAGGTGCGGCCGGAAGCCACCCTTCGCCACCGCCGCCGTCAGCGTTCCCACCACCTCCATCTGCTCCTCGTTCAGCGCGTGCTCGTGGGCATGCTTTTTGCCTCGCGCACTTACGCCACCCAGCGCAAACTCCTCCGCCTGCTCCTCGACCGCCACGAAACCGCGCCGCACCAAGGTCGCCACGCTCGATTCCGGGACTTCCCGCCGCCTCAGCCGCTCCCGCAGGTCCGCCATTGCGAGCCGCCCACCCACCGCGGCCAGCTCCGCCAGGACCGCCAGCTGGTTCTCATTGAGCGCTGGAAGCCTCCTTCCTCCCGCATCCTCGAGCCCCGCGGGCGCCACCGCCACGGCCACCTTCACCACCCGCCGCGCATCGCGTTCCTCTGCCAGCGCCTCCCGCAGCAGCCACTTTTTCTTCACCATCCCTTCGAGCAGTCCGCGCCCGGCTCCCGTCGACGACCGCAGCGCCCCCGCCTTGGCCGCCTCGCCACTTTCCAGGTAGTTGAGCACCGCGTACTCCCGGTTCTGCTCCTCCGGCGTCAGCCGCGACCTCCGCGACGCGCCCTTTGCCGCCCCGTCATAGAGCACGCGCCGCCCGCCCTCGCTGATCCGGTACACAAACTGCCGCCGCACCTCGGCCGAAAGCGGCAGCATTCCGCGCAGCACCTCCCCCACCGGCGCGCAGTAGTAGCCTGCAATCCACCGCGCCAGCTCCATCTGCTCGTCTCCCAGCAGCGCGCCCTGGTCCATCACCGCCTGCACCGGCTTGGCCTCTACCCCATCCGGCAGCGCGTCATCATGCACCCGCACGACGACGCCCATCAGCCGCTGCCCGCTGAACGGCACGATGACCCGGGCTCCCACCGCCGGCACCTCCCCATGGACCGCGTAGGTAAACGTCCGATCCAGCGGAACCGGCAGCGCGACATCACAAAAAGCAGGCACATCTCCACGTTACCGCAGCCCGCAGCTCCGATATATCCTTGCTCGGTGGAGATACTCCCAAGGTGAAGTTCCTGTCGCTCCTTCTGCTCGCGTTCTATGCAACCGCTGCCACGGCGCAAACCGCTGCGCCCATCACCCCGATCCACGACGAGCCCCTCACCCTACCTCCCGTCGTCTACCCCGACGAAGCCCGGCAGGCCCGCATCGAGGGCTCCGTTCCCCTCCAGGTTAACGTCGATCCCACCGGCCACGTCACCTCCGTCCAGGCTCTCGGCGGCCCCGTGCTCCTGCGGCAGGCTGCCATTGACGCCTACTCCCACGCCGTCTACCCTCCGCTTATCACCAACGGCCGCCCCAGCCCCGCCATCGTTACCACGTCCGTCCTCTTCTCTCTCAAAGAGCTTCCTCCCGATACCGACCTGCTCGTCGACCAGGCCTTCGAGCCTCTCCACGGGCGCTGCCAGCAGGCCTCGCTCGAGCGTAGACCGGACGCCCTCGACCTCTGCCGCCAGGCCGTCCAAACCTCCGAGCGCTTTTCTTCTACCGCGCAACTGGAGGTCCGGGCCACCGCGCTCAACGACCTCGTCCTGCTGCTCATTGTCGACGGCAAACGCTCCACCCATCTTCCCGAAGCCGGGCTCTACGCCGACCGCGCCGTCGACCTGGTCACGTCTTCCGGCAAATCGCTCCCGCATACGCAGGCCGTCGCCATCGCCTATATCACTCGTGCCGAGGTTCGATCGCTTGCCGGCAACCTCAAGGGTTCGGCCGCCGACTGCGCCGAGGCTGAAGAGGTTCTCGCCACGCTGCTCGCCGACCAGGCCAGGGACGTCAAAGACACGGACCGCGCCGGCAACCTGCGCGTCCAGCTCCGCGACACGTATCTGCTGCACGCGATCGTTCTGCAGCGCGCCGGCAAGAACAAGGACGCCCAGAGCCTTCGCGATCGAGCCGCGCTTCTGTAACCAGCTTTGTCCCTCCTCTCCTTTTCACAAGAGGTTTGATCGCAATCGCGGAGCTACGCAGGAGTGTCGGTCTGAAGAACCTGGATACCAAACCGCAGCGCCACATCGCCGCTCTCGACGGGCTTCGCGGTGTTGCGATTCTGATGGTGATCGGCATTCACTTTCTCTACATGAATGCGATTCCCACCGCTCCGCCGGCCTGGCTTTCCCTGTTTCATGTTCTGCAGTTTGGCTGGACCGGCGTCGATCTCTTCTTCGTTCTGTCCGGGTTTCTGATCACCGGCATTTTGCTCGATACCCGCGGCTCCGGAAACTACTTTCGTTCCTTTTACACGCGTCGTTCGCTGCGCATCTTTCCCCTGTATTACCTGGTCGTTGGGGTGTATTTGCTGTCGCTCCCGCTGCAGGCGAAGATTCCTGTTCTGGCGGCAAACGTTCCCGATCCACGCATCGGCCTGTCCTACCTGGTGTACCTCAATAACTGGTTTGTTCCGCTGCTCCACCGCTCGGCGGGCGCTCTTGGGTCTTTCTGGTCGCTGGCGGTTGAGGAGCAGTTTTATCTCCTCTGGCCGTTTCTGGTGTTCCGCCTTCCTCGACGAGCTTTTCTACGTCTCTGCGTCGCGCTTTGCGTCCTGCTTCCGCTGCTTCGGCTCCTTCTGGAACCGTATCCGTCGCTGCCGGCCTCGGACTTTGTGTTTATGAACACGACGACGCGCATGGACTCGCTGGTCTGGGGCGCGCTCGCCGCCCTGCTGGTTCGATCCCCCGTTCACTTTCTGCGGCTGCGGCCGTGGCTGCCCTGGATCGCGTCTGCTTCGGCCGCCCTGATGCTGGTGATCGCCTTTCCCTTGCACGAGCTTTACAGCCGCAGATTTTACACCCAGTCCATCGGCTACACCATTTTGGCGATCGGCTACGCCGCCCTTCTTCTGATGGCGTACCACTCGGATTCAGTCGGAGGCAGGTTCGCGAAGTTTCTGGGCTGGCCTCTACTCTCCCAGTTTGGCCGCTACAGCTACGCCATCTATATATTTCATTATTTTTTGATTCTTGGGCTGGTGCAGCGATTTGCCGGACGCCCCTGGTTTTCGCACTCACTTCCTCGTGCGCTGGGGCTCTGTGTCCTGTTTTACGCTGCGTGCCTTGCGATCGGCTTTCTGAGTTACCACCTTTACGAGAAGCACTTCCTGAAGCTGAAACGCTTCTTCGAACCCGACCGCCGGGACCCGGCGACGCGTCTGAGCCCGGAGCTTTCGGAGATAGCCAGCGCCGCGCACTCAAGGTGACGAGCTCGGGCCTGCCGGCTTGGGAGGTTGGCTAAGCCGCTCCTCCGGCGTCCTTGGGAGGCTTCTTCAGGAAGAACGCAATGGGTGCGCACAGCAGGCATAGGAACCCGAAGTAGCGCAGCACGTCCACGTAGGCATACACCTGCGCCTGCGCGTTGACGGCGGTGTTGGTTATGGAAAATGCGCGCAGCGTGGCCGTGCGGCCGCTGTACCCGGCGTGTGGCGTAAGCCGTTGGCCGAGGATCAAAAGCTGCTCCCGCACGACCCAGCTGGCTCCCGTGATGTGCCGCACCAGGTCGTTGCGATGCGTCTGCAGGTGGCGCTGGGCGATGGTGTTCGCGGCGGAGATGCCGATGGACCCGCCGACATTGCGCAGGAAGTTGAAGATACCGCTCGCATTGCCGGTTCCCTTCTTGCTGATGGTTCCGAGCGCCACTTTGCTGAGCGGGACGAAGATCATCGCCAGGCCGACGCCGCTGACAGCGATCGGCCAGAACTCCGTGTAGGGTGCGATGTCGAGCGTGAGGCTGCCCAGCCAAAGTCCCGAGACGCCCAGCACGACAAAGCCCAGCGCCGTGATCCAGCGTGGATCGAACTTGGACACCGCCGCGCCCACAATCAGCGACGCCGCGACAGAGCCCAGCCCGCGCGGGGAGACTGCAAAGCCGCTCGCCGTGGCGCTATAGCCGAGCAGCGTCTGGTAGAAGACCGGCAGAATGGTGGTCAGCCCATAGAGCACCGCGCCCAGCGCAAAGACCAGTACGCAGCCCAACGCCAGGTTGCGGTCGGTGAAGGCGCGCAGATCGACCAGCGGCTTTTTGTGGCGGAACTCGCGGATGAGGAAGAGCACAAATGCGACTACCACGATGCCTGCCGCCCAGCGGATGCGCGCGTCGCTGAACCAGTCGTCCTCCTGGCCCTTGTCCAGAACGAACTGCAGGCCGCCGATCCAGAGGCCGAGCAGACCGAAGCCGATGCCGTCGAACCTTCCCGCGATTTTCTTGCTGGAAGGCTCCGTATCCCTCAGGAACTTGCTTTGCAGCAGCAACGCGAGAAGCCCCACGGGAATGTTGATGTAGAAGGCCCAGCGCCACGAGAGCGTATCCGTGAGGTAGCCACCGAAGGCCGGCCCGATGACCGGCGCCAGCACGACGCCGAGCGCATATACCCCAAGCGCCATACCCTGCTTGGCGGGAGGAAAGCTTTCGAGCAGGATGGCCTGCGAGAGCGGCTGCAGGGCTCCACCTCCCGCGCCCTGGATCGCCCGCGCCAAGAGGATGAACGACAGCGAGGGCGAGATGCCGCACAGAAACGATGCCACCGTAAACACGGCGAGCGAGCTCATCAGGAACTTTTTGCGGCCGAAGCGCATGGCGAAGTAGTTGCTTGCCGGCAAAAACACCGCGTTGGCCACCAGGTAGACCGTCAGCACCCACTCGGCTTCGTCGGTCGTGCTGGCCGTGCTGCCGGCGATGTACGGCACGGCCACGCTGGCGATCGAGGTGTCCATGACCTCCATGAACGTGGCGATCATCACCGCCAGCGCGATCAGCCACGGATTTACCTTGCCTTCAGCGCCGCCGTCAGCTGCCATCAGCGCAGCCATACCTTGGGTTCGACCGACATGCCGGGCCGCAGACGCTGGTAGCCATTCTGTCCGCGATTGAGCCGGATGCGCACCGGCAGCCGCTGCACCACCTTGACGTAGTTGCCCGTGGCGTTTTCAGGCGGCAGAAGGCTGTAGACCGCGCCGCTCGCGCCTGGCAGCGCCTCCACGTAGCCTTCGAACTTCATCTTGAGCGCGTCTACATACACGGTCACGGACTGGCCGGCGTGCATGCGGGCGATCTCGGTCTCCTTGAAGTTAGCCGTGACCCAGACATCGTTGGTCTGGGTCAGCGCGAAGAGCTCCTGGCCGGGCGCCACCTGCGTGGCTACCTGCACCTGCTTGTCGCCGATGATGCCGTCTTCCGGGGCGTAGATGCGGGTGTATTCGAGGTTCAACTCCGCCTGGTCGGCCTGGGCTTTGGCCACCAGCGCGGCGGCTTTGCGCTGCGCCAGCATCTCTCGCTGTGCCTGGATCTGCCGTGGCAGGTCTGCCTTGGCCTGCCTGGCCTGCGCCTCGGCCTGGCCGAACTGCGCCTCTGCCTGCGTCACCGCGCGCCGGGACGCCTCGGCGTTCTCCCTCCGGCTCGCCACCACCTCGGTCTGCGCCTGCACCTCCGTCGCCCGCTGATCGTACTGTTCGCGCGTGACCTCCTGCCGGACGACCAGAAGACGGTAACGCTCCTCCTCGCGTACGGCGTTGCCCTGGTTGGCCTCGGCCTGGTGCAGGTCGGCAAGCGCGGCATGGTAACGCTCTTCGCTCGCTGAAACGTTTGCTCCTGCGCTCACCACATCGAAGGCCTGCCGAGTCACCTGCGTCTGCTGGTCGCCCGCCGTCGTCGGCACATTGGGTGCCTGGGCGCGTGTGCTGGCCTGCGCCTGGGCGTAGTTGGCGCTGGCCTGCTCCTTGGCTACCTGGTTGTCGCGCCCGTCGAGCTCAACCAGCAGCTGGCCTTTTCGCACCATATACGTGTTCTCGACGTAGACCGCCTTTACGATGCCGCTGATCCGAAAGCTGATCGGGTCCGTGTGGCCGTCGATGAAGGCGTCGTCGGTATCCTCATAGCTGCTCAGGTAGTGCAGCAGCAGGATGCTTCCGACGACCAGCAAAACAAGGCCGGCAACGATGCCGATCGTCGCAAACGGATGATGATGGATCCATCCCTTGGT
>CAXTQE010000055.1:11938-23053 GCA_964246225.1 uncultured Acidobacteriaceae bacterium
TCCTGCTTCCGGCGCATCTCGTCGAGCTCCCCGCGCAGGCGAGCCTGTTCGTCGTACAGCATGCGCAGCGCTAGGTCATGCTCCAGCTCGGCAGGCGGAGCGACGTCGTAGCCGATTGCGGCTCCGTGCTCCGGCTCCGTCGAGGCTTCCAGGCGATGATCGGGAGGAAGCGGTGGGGTCGTGTCTGCCATTATGGTTTCCTCAGCAACTGCGGCAGTGTCTGCTCCGCGTTGCCCATCGCGCGCGCCAGCGAAACCTTGCCCAGGTTGTGCTCGAAGTCGGCGGTAATCAGGTCGTCGTCCGCCTGCACCACGGCCTGCTCGGCCTGCACCACTTCGACCGTGTCCGCCACGCCGGCGATGAACCGGTCGGTCGACTGCTGCAGCGATTGGTGCGCGAGCCCGCGATTGCTTTCAGCCACGGCCACCTGGTCGGCAGCCGCGTCCAGGTCAATAAAGGCCTGGCGCACATCCTGGTCCACCTGCCCCACCAGGTCCGCGCGCTCGGCCTGCCGCTGGCGCAGGGCGGCGGAGGCGACCTCTACATCCGCCTGAATGCGGCCGCCCTGGTAGAGCGGAATCGTTAACGTTCCGGAGACGGTGTAGACGCCATCGCTGTGATTGCTCGGCGTGACCCCGGCCGCGCCGAAGTCCGCGTTGACCCCCACGGTGGGCAGCCGCTCCGCATGCGCCGCCTTCACCGCGAGCTGGGCCGCCTTGACTGCCGAGGCTGCAGACTGCAGGTCGGGCCGTTCCGCCTGCGCGCGTTCGAGCGCACTCGCCTGCGTAAAGCCCGTCAGCGGCACGAAGCGGAAGTCCTCGGCAGCCACAAAAGGCTGGCCCAGAGGAAGCCCGATCAGCCGCGCCAGCCGCAAACGCTGCGTGGCCAGGTCCGCCTGGAGCGAGCGCAACCGCTGCTGCTGCGTCTGCAGCTGCACCCTGGCGCGGGTCGCATCCACGCCGGTTGCCAGGCCCGCTTCTAACTGATCGGCTGCGCGTTGATAGATCGCGCGGAAGTCTTCCACCTGCGCCAGCGCGGCCTGCACACGCGCGTTGGTAGCCAGGAGCTGGAGGTACGATCCCGCCACCGCAAGCACGATCAGATCCCGCGTGTTGCGCGCCGCCTTTACGTTCGCCTGCACATTTTCCTCCGCGCCCTGCAGGTTGCGAATCTTGACAAAGTCGAAGACCGTCTGGGTCAGCCGTGCCGCCCGCGCGTCGTAGTAGTTGAACTTTGAGGTCGTCGGGATGATGGATGTGCTGACTCCCAGGGTGCGGAGGTTCTCCTTCTCAAACGCCTCGCTGACGACGGTGTTCACCTGCGGGAGGAGCTCGCTCCTGGCCTGGCCCTGCTGCCCCCGCGCCTGCTGCTCGCTGGCCGACTGCGTCAGGACGCCAAGATTCGTCTGCAAGCCCATCGCCAGTGCCTGCTCGAGCGTAAGCTGCATTTCGACGGCCGTCGCCGCGCCCGTGGGCACGCTGCCGTTGTAGGGCGCCGTCACCGTGACTGAGCTGTCGATGACATCGACCGAGCCGTTGCTGCCTCCACCCGCCGCGGTGCGCTGGGAGGCGCTTACCTGGCCCCCTGGCAGGGGTCTGCCCGAGAGCGGCAGCTGCAGCGGACGCGTCGGTACGATCGGCGTCTCTGAAGCCGTCTGCGCGCCGGCACACAAGCGCGAGCACAGGGCAACGCCGAGCAGGCAAGGACCTCGCCAGGAAAGCTGCCGATCTCCTTTGCTGGAGATCAACAACCCGGCACCTCAGGAGCGCGCACGACGGCAGAGGCGGTCACGACCTGGATGCTCCTGCTTACGGAAGAGTCGATCACGAAATGGCACCCTTGCTTCGGAGCAGAGATTGAAGGAACAACCTGCACGGACGCTAAAGCACCGCCCCTCCGTTGTCTCCGGAGTCTCTGAAAAAGGTGAAGAAAGTGTCGCCGCGCGCGAAATCAGGCCAGACCTGACCTAACCGAGACCTCGACTCGTTGTCTAATCGCGGGAATGACGGACCCCGAGAACGAAGTCATCGCAAGGGTGCTGGCGGGAGACCGGGATGCTTTTGGCGAGCTGGTGGCCAGGCACTACCAGTTCGCCTTCCGGATCGCCTTCCGCATCACGGGCGACGCCTCGGACGCTGAAGAAGCTGCGCAGGAGGCGTTTCTGCGCGCCTACACCCGGCTCTCGACCTTCCGCCAGGACGCAAGCTTATCCACGTGGGTCAACAGGATCGCCATGAATACAGCCCTCAATCTCGTCGAACGACGCCAACGCGAACTCACGCATCTGGCTGAAGCCAACGTAAGCCCGGACGGCAGCGACCCTCTGCGCAACATCGCCGACCGCGGGGCCGGCCCCGACCGCCTGCTGCTCAGTGGCGAAGCCGCCTCCCTGCGCGAGGCCGCCATGGCCGCGCTGACGCCCATGGAGCGCACCGCCTTTACCCTGCGCCACATGGAGGACGTGCCGCTGGCCGAGATCGCCGAGGCTCTGCGCGTGCCGACCAACTCGGTTAAGCAGGCGGTCTTCCGCGCCGTCGGCAAGCTGCGCCGCTCGCTCGAGCCCGCCCTCGGAGGCACGCGATGACTCATCACCTTAGCGAAGACGATCTGATCGCGTATCAGCTTGGCGAGACCGCCGACTTCGCAACCATGGCCGCGCACCTCGAGCACTGCAGCGCCTGCGCAGCCGCCGCCGAGTCGATCGCCCAGACCCTGCGCATCTTCTCCGCCGACCCGGTTCCCGAAGCCAACCTCGACCACGCCTGGCAGCGGCTGCGCGGAACCCTGCCCGGAATCGCCGCAAAGGCCTCGCAGCCGCAGAGCCGCCGGTTCGCCGGTTGGCCGCTTCTTTGGACCGGCAGCGCCGCCCTTGCCGCCGGCCTGCTGGGCTTCGTCGTCCTCCACCTTCCGCACGGGGCCAGAACCCGCGTTCTGCCCTCTGCCGCGGTCCTTCAGCCCGGGCCACTTACGGCTTTTCCGCAGGATCACAACGTTGCCGCGCATCTGGACGACGCGGAACGCCTTCTTACGGAGCTCGACCACACCTCCGGCCCGCTCGACGAGGCTACTCGCGAACGCGCCGCGCAGCTTCTCGTGACCAACGCGCTCTACGTCCAGCGCGCGCAGCAGGACGGCGACGCGGCGGAGACCTCGGTGCTCGAGCAGCTTGGCCGCACCCTTACCTCCGTCGAACACCAACCCCCAAAGCCGCCGAAGCGCTGGAACGTCCGGATGGAGATGAACACCAGCGGCCTGTTGCTTGACATCCGCATTCTCCAGCAGAACGACGCCGAGATTTCCCCTGAGCCAGCCGCCAAGGAACGCCCATGAACCCGCTCTTCCGCCCTCTAATTCTGTTGACCGCAGCCTTTCTCACGCTCCTGCCGCCGGCTTCTGCTGCCTTCGCCGCGGCGCCCGAGCCTGACCCGCCGCAGGCGCACTCCCAACCACCACAGACGGAAGAAGCCGCGTACCTCGAAGGCATTCATGCCATGAGCGACCATCGCTGGTCGGACGCGGTCGCCAACTTTGAACAGATTGCCAATGCCAGGGGAAGACGCAGCGACGCGGCCCTCTACTGGAAGGCGTACGCGCTCGCCAAGCTCGGCAAGCCCGACCTCGCCAACGCTACCTGCCTCCAGTTGCAAACTCAGTACCAGGCCAGCTACTGGAACCGCGACTGCGCCGCCCTGCAGCTCGCCGGTCTCAACCTACGCGGCGTGCCGACGCCGGTCATTCCCTATACCCAGACTCAGACGGGCAGCAGGGACGCGAGCCAGAAGGACCAGAATGCCGAACTGAAGATGCTCGCCCTCAATTCACTGCTGCACCGCGACCCTGCCCAGGCGATTCCTCTGCTGCGCGACATCCTCACCGGAGACCAAACCGATTCGCTGAAGAAGCACGCTCTCTTCGTCCTCGCCCAGAGCCGCTCCCCGGAAGGCGACGCCCTGATGCACGACATCCTCCTGGGGAAAACGGGCTTCGACCTGCAACGCCAGGCCATCCAGGCTTGCGGCGTCTACCAGGGCCGGCGCTCCGGGGAGACGCTCCTTGAAGCCTATCGGACCTCCTCCGATCCCAGGGTCAAACGCACCGTCATCTCTGCCCTCTTCGTCGCCGGAGACGACCAGCACCTGGTCGATCTCGCCCGCGCGGAAAAAGATCTCGAACTCAAGCGCGCCATCGTCTCCCAGCTCGCCATTATGCAGGGCAAAGCGGCCTCGGACTACATGCTCGAGCTGCTTAGATAACCCATCCCACACCAGGAGAAAACGCCATGTACCGTCGCCTGTCCCTCGTCGTTCTAGCTGCTGCCTGCTCGTGCGCCCTCGCGCAACCCCCGGCCACCGAGCCCACCATCACCAACGCCCAGCTTACCCACCAGCCTCTCACCGGAACTCTCCAGTCCACCCTTGACGCCCTGGCCAAGGCACCCACGCCCCTCTGGGTGGGCTACATCGTCCCCGCCGAGGCACCGTACCACGGCAGCTGGTCGCACACCCGCATCATCTACCTGGAGTCCGGCCACTCGTCAAGCAGCACTTCCGGAGAGGACAGGGACTCGGCCGCGCATGACCACTTTACTGTCCTCTACCGGCTGGCCGACGGCAAGGTCGATCAACTCCGCTCTCCCGGCCCGGAGGACACCCTGGATGCAGGCGGCCTCCGCGTCGTCTGGCTCGACGGCGTCTCCGCCGAGACCAGCATAGCCACCCTGGAAGCCCTCGCCCTCGCTCGCCAGCCGGCCAAGCCCGCCGACACGGCCGTTTTCCTGATCGCACTCCATCGCTCCCCTGCCGCCGTGCCCGCCCTCATCACCCTCGCCCATCTTGGCAACGATCTCCAACTGCGCGAAAAAGCCGCCTTTTGGCTCGCGAATCAGCGCGGCCACGACGGCTTCCTGGCGATCCAGACGTTCGCTCAGCACGATCCAGACGCCCTCTTCCGCGAAAAGCTCACCTTCGACCTCACCCTCTCGAAAGACCCCGGCGCCCTGCCGGAGCTGATTCGCATGGCGCAGCAGGACGCAACGCCGCGCGTCCGCCGGCAGGCCCAGTTCTGGATGGCCCAAAGCTGCGGTAAAGCCGGTGGCAAGCTCGTCTCCGGCGTCCTCGTCGAGGAGGCCGAGCACGACCCCGACGCTGGCGTTCGCAAGCAGGCCGTCTTCGCCGTCTCGCAGCTCCCGCAGCCGGAAGCCACCGACAAGCTGGTTAATCTTGCCGGTTCCTCGACCGATCCCGAAGTCCGCAAGCAAGCCGTCTTCTGGCTTGGCCAGTCCAACGACCCGAAGGCGCTCGCCTTTCTCACCAGCCTGCTCACAAAGCCGAATCGCTGACGGAACCTGACTCACTCCGCCTGCGTAACTTCTCTCAATCTACCGAGGCCCGATGCGAATCCTTCTCCTTGCCGCCGGCGCGACCGCGCTCCTCAGCCCGCGCGCCCCCGCCCAAACCGCCTCAAACCAGAGTGCCTTGAACCAGACCTCCTGCAGCACCGGCAAGTCTCTCACCGGCACCGTCGTCGACTCGACCGGCGCGCTGATCCCTGGCGCCTCTCTCACCCTCGACGCCGGCGCCGCCCGCACCAGCGGCAACGACGGCCGCTTCCGCTTCCCCTGCGTCCCGGCCGCCTCCCGGCACCACCTCATGGTCACCGCCTCCGGCTTCGCTCCGCTCGAGCTCAACGTCGCCAACAACGCCGGCGAGCTGTCCCTTGTCCTCACCCCCAGCACCTCGTCCGAGATCACCGTCCAGGCCGACACCGCCGACCTCGCCGACCCGCTCGGCGGAGCCAACGGCACCACCCTCGCCGGCAACCAGCTCCAGGCGCTCGCCGACGATCCCGACGACCTCACCCGCGAGCTCCAGCAGCTTGCCGCCGCCTCCGGCTCCAACCCCGCCAACGCCACCATCTCCGTCGACGGCTTCCAAAGCGACAGTCCCCTGCCGCCCAAGAGCTCGATCGCCTTCATCAAGGTCAACCCCGACCTCTTCTCTGCCGAGTACCGCCAGCCTTCCTATGAAGGCGGCCGCATTGAAATCTACACCAAGCCCGGGGCCTCCGCCTTCCACGGCGCCCTGTTTACCACCAACAGCAGCCAGTGGATGAACGCCCGCGACCCCTTCTCGCTGAGCCGCGCCGCCATCGGCAAACAACGCTACGGCTTTGAGCTGAACGGCCCCGTCCGCAAAGCCGGCTCCAACTTTTCGCTTGCCCTTGAGCACCGCGGGATCGACAACTTCGCCGTCGTCAACGCGGTCACGCTCGACGCCTCCGGCAACCCGGCCAGCACGGTCGCCAACGTGCCCACGCCGGAGCGCCTTTGGATCGGCACCGCCCGCGTCGACTGGCAGCTCGGCCCTAAAAACATGGCCTTCGTCGCTTACAGCGCCAATGTCAACCACCTGTCCAACGTCGGCGTCGGTGGCATCGCGCTCGCCGAAACCGGCTACGACAGCGGCACCTACGACCACACGCTGCGCTTCAGCGACGTCACCACCCTCTCCCCGCGACTGCTGCATGAGGCCCGCGTCAGCCTCGACTGGCGCGGCGAGACCGACGTGCCCGTCAGCTCTGCGCCGCAGGTCTCCGTCTCCGGAAGCTTCACCGGAGGCGGTGCCACGCTCGGCCCGCAGCGCATCGGCGAGTTCCGCACCGAGTGGGACGATGACGTTATCCTCACCGCAAAAAATCACAACCTCAAGGCCGGCCTCCAGCTCTTCACCTACGGCGAGCAGCGCACGCTCACCACCAACTTCAACGGCGCCTACACCTTCGGCGGCGGCCCGGCCCCGGTGCTCAGCAGCAACAACCAGCCCATCGGCCAGACCGCCGACATCTCCGCCCTCGAGCAGTACCGCCGCACCCTGCTCGGCCTCCCTGGCGGCACGCCCACCCAGTTCAGCGGAACCACCGGCAACCCCCAGGTCAACTTCACCGAAACCCAGTTCGTGCTCTTCGTCCAGGACGACTGGAAGCTCGCGCCCAGCCTCTCCGTCTCGCTCGGCCTGCGTTCCTTTGTCCAGTCCGACCCCACCGAACTCGACAACATTACACCCCGCGTCGGCATCGTCTGGACGCCCGACCAGAAAAAGACCGTCAGCCTGCACGCCCACGTCGGCTTTTTCAGCGGTCACAGCGGCCGGTACGCCGTCTCCACCTGGGCCGAGCTTGAGCGCGAAGACGGCATCCAGCGCGTCACCAGCCTCGTCTACAACCCCGTCTACGGGAGCCCGTTCAGCGCCGGAGCCACGACCATCCACTCCGAGCGCAGGCTCGATCCCGCCTTTCGCGCGCCCCTTTCCATGCTCGCCGAGATCGGAGGAAGCAAAACCTTTCCGCACGGCTGGACGTTGAACACGTCCGTCAACGCCAACCTGGAGTGGCGCGACGGCCGCTCTCTCAACATCAACACGCCTGCCAACGGGCAGCCCACCGGCCCACGGCCGTACGCCTCGAACCTCAACCTCTACCGGCTTGAAAGCGACGGCCGCGGACTCGGCGACATTGAGTTCGTCGGCCTCAGCCAGCAGAAGCTGAAGTGGCTTCAGTTCTTCTTCGGCGCGGTGCGGGTCAACATCCACAGCGACTCCGACGACAACGCCTTCTTTTCGCCACAAAGCGACCTGACCGACCGCGGCGAGTACGCCCGACAGACCGGCAACTCCCTTTGGCAGACCTTCGGCAACACCACCTTCCAGCTGCCCTTGAAGGTCCAGCTCAGCACCGACTTCTACGCCGAGGGCAACTCTCCCTACAACATCACCACCGGCTTCGACAACAATGGCGATGGCAACTTCAACGACCGCCCGCAGTTCGCGATCTCCCCCACCCAGAGCGGCGCCGTGCCAACCCGGTACGGGCTGCTCGTCGCCAGCGGAGGCACCGGCATCCTCGCCCGCAACCGCGCCGATCTACCCTGGAGCGTCTACTTCGACGCCAACGTCCAACGCGTCTTTCCTCTCACGCGCAGCGCCAAACCTGACCATCCCCACGCCTTGACGGCCAACATCCGCTCATCCAACCTGCTCAACCACACCAACGTCACCGGTGAGGGCGGCGTCCTCGGCTCTTCGCTGTTCGGCGTCCCCTATGCAGCCGACAACGGACGAAGGATTGAGGGAGGCCTGCGCTACAGCTTCTAACGCGCCTTGTTTATGCACCTTCAAGAGCGATGCGCGTCGACCAGGTAGCCCATGGCACCCTCGAGCGCTGGGTCCATAGCGGGAGGTACGGGGCGATGCAAACGTTCCGCCCAGGCCAGGATAGATGTCGCTTCTGCCGTCCAGCCGAAGCCGGCAAGCCACTCTTGCGGCTCTTTCGAAGGTCCTGTTCGGAAGAGCTTCTGCAAACGGGCGACGGTCTCACTTTGATCCCGGCCGGTTCGATGGGCGGGTGCCATTGAATCGCCAGTGACGTAAGACGCCACGAAACGGGAGCCCGGTGCCGAATTCGCAGTCAGCGCTTCCACAAGCCGGTCTGCCTCTTGTGAGTCGAGATAGTTGAGTATGCCCTCCAACAGCCAAATGGTTGGCTGCTGCCGCTGGAAGCCGGCTGCGTTTAGAAGCCCCAACCAGTCCTCTTTCAGCTCTGCTGCAACCGGGATCACTTCAGCCGCGGGTCGCAAGGCTGCTCTCTCCACCACTTGTTGCTTGAACTTCATCAGTTCCGGTTTATCCAGCTCGAAGATCCTTGTACCAGCCGGCCAGCGCAGGCGGTAACCTCGACCATCCATCCCAGCGGCGAGCACGACGACTTGCCGCGCCCCTCCCTCCGTGGCTGCGAGCAGCTTCTCATCCAGGAAGTGGGTTCGAAGGGCAATATACCCGTTGAACAACCAATTCAGATCCGTCTCGGTGTCAGAGCTCTGAAACTCATGTCCGTCATGATCACGAATATGGGTGACCATCTGCTCAGCCAAGGGATCGGTAAACAGAGCGTCCGGCCGGGCGGACTCATTGGCGCGATCGGCTGCGGTCTGCAAAGCCGTAAACTCAACGCCTGCCGGTAACTGAATGGAGTCCACGATTCACCTCTGACTTCCGCATCATACAGTTCTCGTGAGTGCGGGCTGGAGCGTCGCTTGAACGATTTACAAGGCACGGCCTCGGACCGGCTCAACGCACGGAATGATCAACGCTGCGAAATATGAGGAGTGATCTCGCTCGGTACTTGACACACCTTAAACTTGTTCGACATCGCAGATCAGTCCGGACTTGCTTTCCCCGCCGGGTATGCGTCTTTGCACACCGAGATCACCACTTGTCTTAGCCAGCGCTGTGCAGGGTCAGCGTCCACTCGCGGATGCCACAATGCCGAGATCAGGATGTCTTGCGTGTAAACGGGGAGCTCGAACTGTTGAATTCCCATCGTAGCGATTCGGTTCCCGACAAAAGGATTTCCCAGGCTTGCGTGCGGTACCAACGCGATGAGATCGGAACCAGCCGCGATCCGCATGGCATCAGGAAAGCCGGGCACAACAACCTGCACCGTTCGACTGAGTTGAAGTGCTTCCAAGGCAGCGTCTATGGAGCTACTGAATTCTCCTATTTGCGACGCAACCACATGGCCGCAGGCAGCGTAACGCTTAGGCGTAACCTTGCCGCTTGCAAGAAGTGGGTGCCCATTTCGGGCTAGGCCCACGTATTTGTCTCGAAACAGAAGGTGAGTCCGGATCTCCGGTGCGGACGTTCCTCGTTTACCAATCTCTAAATCGACGGATCCATCTCTCAGAAGATCTGGATCTGAATCACGCTTCGGCGCAAAGCGAAGACGTACGTGTGGTGCGGCTTTGATGATTTCCTGAACAACAGTGCCTGACAGCATCTCCATGAACCATTCCCCAGCACGAATCGTGAATGTCAGATCGAGCTCGGCAGGATCGAGGTTTCGCAGAGACGGCCGCAGAACAGACCTCGCCTCAAGCGAGAGCGAATGGACACGGTCTCGCAACGCCGCAGCATGGGGCGTTGGTACCAGTCCACGCCCCGCGCGCACGAGCAATGGGTCGCCTGTCGCTCGTCGCAGGCGCTCAAGGGTGCGGCTCATCGCGGAAGAGCTAAGACCTAACCGGCGGGCGGCTCTGATCACGCTGCCTTCCGCAAGGAGCACGTCCAATGCGCGCAGAAGATTCAGGTCGACGGCATCCATTACGGCAGAGTAAAGTTTTCAGCGCTCGGATGCCAGCGTTGGGCGCAAGGATGAAGTGCATCTCGTGCGTCTGGCGCTTACGCCGAAGCCTGCCCATAATCGAGAGGCAATGAACAAAAGGGGTAACAATATGCCATTGAATTACTCGGAGCAAACATCCGGCACGATCCTTCTCATTGCCGCCTCTCGCGGCCTCGGTCTGGCAATGGCAGAAGAGTTCCTAAAGAAGGGTTGGAATGTTGTTGCAACAGTTCGAGCGGAATCAGGCCGTACAAAATTGCACGACCTTGCCGACAAATTTGCAGAACTGCTTGAAATAGAAACACTCGACATCTGCGAACAGGCCCAGGTCGAAGCGTTGCGGCAGCGTCTCTCGGGGCGAAGCTTCGAGATGCTCTTTGTGAACGCCGGTACAACAACGCACGAGGAGATGGTGACGATCGGCGAAGTGGCGACCGATGACTTCGTACGCGTCATGGTCACCAACGCCCTCTGTCCCATGCGAGTCGTGGAGTCGCTGCAAGACCTTGTCTCGTTATACGGCCTAATCGGGGTCATGTCCTCCGGGCAAGGGAGTGTGGCGAACAACGTCACCGGCATGCGCGAGGTTTATCGCGGGAGCAAGGCCGCTCTAAACCAGTTCATGCGCAGCTATGCAGCCCGCCAGAAAGGAACCTCTCGCGCAATGGTCCTAATGGCTCCCGGCTGGGTCCGTACGGATTTGGGCGGCCCCGATGCACACTTGAGCATCGAAGAAAGCGTTCCAAACCTGGTGAATGTTCTGATCAAGAAGCAGGGGAGTGCCGGTCTTGAGTACCTGGATTATCTGGGCCGGACCGTGCCTTGGTAAGGGTTCTGCACGGCTCAGTCCCTACGAATGGTTCCGGCCGACGTGAGACGGATGCTAGTTGCCTGAGCTGCCCGCCGGCTTCTTCTTCGCCTTGACGGCTGGAGAGGGTTTGC
>CAXTQE010000056.1:0-22555 GCA_964246225.1 uncultured Acidobacteriaceae bacterium
TGGCGGACCGCCGCCGCGGCGGGTGGGTCGCCCCGGGGCTGGCGATGCTGGGGTCGGTGCTGGCGATCGGAGAGTACAAGGTGCTTCGTCCGGTGCAGGCTTGGGCGGTACTCGGCTTGAGCGTGGCGGTGGTGCTCTCGTTCCTCTTCATCGGACTCAAGGGCGAAGTCTTGAATGCGCTGCTGAGTATTCTGCCGAATGTCCTGATTTATTTCATGGTGGCGATCAATTTTAAAAAGAAGTCGCATCTGCAGCTGCTGATTTTGGTGCTGTTGTTTACGGCTGTTTTCAATATCGCTGAGGGATATCAGGCGGCGCGGCTTGGGGATGAGGACGGGAAGCGAATCATCATGATGCAAGGCGCGAACGGGGCGTTCGCTCGCATCCAGGCACGAAGCTTTTTGGCGGATCCGAATGACTTTGGGCAGATGCTGATTGCGCTGCTTCCCTGTTTGTTCTTCTTTTGGAAAAAGGGCAATCCATCGAGAAACCTGCTGTTTGTGTATCTTCCGGCAGGGGTGCTGTTGTTTGGGCTGTTTCTGACGCACTCGCGCGGGGCGATGATTGCGGTGCTGATTGTGGCGATGGTGGCAGGAAGGAAAAAGCTCGGCATCGTTCCGTCGGCGATCGGGGCGGGACTGCTATTTGTGGGGCTAACCGCAACGGGTTGGACGGGAGGGCGCGACGTGTCAGCCGCCAGCGGGTCGGATCGCACCGATGCGTGGGGTGCGGGCCTTGAGTTACTCAAGGCTCATCCGCTGTTTGGTGTGGGATACGGGCGCTTCTCGGAGTACTACACGATCACCGCGCACAATACGCTGGTGGTGTGCGCCGCGGAGCTGGGATTGTTCGGGTTCTTCTGCTGGATGCTGTTCCTGTTTCCTACGCTGCGCGATTGTCTCGTGACCAGCAAACGGGCCTCCGACGAGAAGGGCGCGAATGCGAACAGCGAGCAGGGCCGTCCTGTTTACCTGCCTGCGGAGTTGGGCTTGTCTCCGGCCGGGGCGGCGCAGTACGGCATGGGCAATCCTTATCTGCAGTTCCAGGGCGGGGCTGGGGAGACCGCGTCGATGCCTGTTTCAGGGCCGTTGGCCCTTGCGGGGCTGCCGGGGTATGCGGGCGAGTTTGAGGAGAAGCTGCTTGCGCCGGCGGAGATTCAGCGACTGGCCGGCGTGATGCTGGTGTCGGTGGCCGGCTTTTTGGCTGCGGGCTGGTTCTTGTCGAGAGCGTTTACGATGACGTTCTTTTTGATCGGCGGCATCATCCAGGCGCTGTACCGGATGGGTCTGGCGCAGGGGATCGTTCCGCCTCCGCTAACCATGTCGTATACCGCAAGAAAGGCAGTGCTGCTGTGCCTGGCGGGGATTGTGATGATGTATGTCTTCCTACGGCTTGTCAATTTGATGGGTAAGTAGGGGCGGGAATGGGAGCTCGAAGAGCATGCGCGCGATGCTGATACGAGGATTAAGGCTGGCGACTGCGACGGTGCTTGCGGTTGCGCTGCTTTGGGCGGCGAAGATGGCCTGGTTTGAGCGCGGAACGCCGGCGGTCGTAGAGGCGCAGGCTGCGGAGTTGGGCAGGGGGCCGACGCTGGCGGGCTGCCCGATGTTCCCCGTGGACAATGTCTGGAACGTGGCAATCGATGGCCTGCCGAAAGACCCAAAGTCGGACGCCTACCTTGCAGCAATTGGTCCGGCCAAGCCGGTGCATCCGGATTTTTCGGCTAACCCGCTGTACGGGCTTCCCTATATGATCCTTCCTCCGGGCACGCGGCCGGCTGTGACGCATTTTCAATACCGGGACGAGAGCGACCTGGCGAATTATCCCATTCCCCCGGGAGTTCCGGTGGAGAGTGGAGGCGTGCCGGGCGGGGACAACCATATTCTGCTGCTGGATCCGCGCCGCTGCCTGTTGTTTGAGGTGTTCGCGGCCGAACCGCAGAAAGATGGGTCGTGGAAAGCGGGTGCGGGCATTCGCATCGACCTCACCAGTCAGGGCTTACGGCCGGAGGGCTGGACTTCAGCAGATGCGGCGGGGCTGCCGATTTTGCCTGGGCTGGTGCGCTACGACGAGGTCGCGTCGGGGGAGATCCGCCACGCGCTCCGCTTTACGGTGCCGCATACGCGCAACGAGTTTGTGTGGCCGGCGCGGCATATGGCGTCTCGCGATGCGAACCCGAACCTGCCGCCAATGGGGGAGCGCTTCCGGTTACGCGCGGACTTCGATGTGTCGAAGTTCTCGAAGACGAACCAGGTAATCATGGTCGCACTGAAGCGGTACGGCATGTTTCTGGCCGACAACGGCGGTGCCATGTTTATTACCGGAGCTCCGGATAAGCATTGGGATGACGAGGATTTGCATCGCTTAGGTGCGATGAAGGCGTCGGACTTCGAGGCCGTGGATGAGACGGAGCTTGAGATGACTTCGTCTTCGGCGCGGGTCGATCCGCTGGTGATGAAGCGGTATGCGGGCAAGGGTGGTACGGCGCACTAAGTCAGGCCTTGGCTGGAATAAGGAATGTGAGAGTGGCGAGGTAGGCTCGGCGTACGGGATGGGGCAAGCGGTTGCCGATGGGCGCGAGGCGTTGCCGGTCGGAGGCTTCGAGACCATGCAGAGATTTGACGGAAAGCATGTAGACTGCTGCTCCGGCGGCGACGGCCAAGACTAGCCCTGTGAATGTAGGCAGGGCGCGGGTGATTGAGTAGGCAACAGAACCCATGATGCAAGCAGAGAGTCCAAGCCGCAGCAAGGCACGTGGGGGCAGGTGGAAGGTGTAAAAGCGGCGAGCCTGGAACCAGATAAAGCCTACGCCGGCGGCCTGCGCAAGGCCGTTGCCCCAGGCCGCTCCCACCGCGCCGAAGCGAGGAATGAAGAGGAAGTCGAGCGCAATGTTGAGGACGCCGGTAATGCTGTACCAGACGAGTAGCTGCTTTTGTCGGTCGGCGGCACGGAGCAAGGTCTCAGGCATTTCCTGGAAGGCGCGCGGGATGGCAAGCAACGAGGCGATCACAAGCACGGGGACGGCGGACGCGTACTTGGCGCCATAGGTGAAGGTCACAGCGAGCCCCGCAATGGCCGCTGCGCCGACATGGATCGGCAGCGAGACCAGCAGCAGGTAGCGCGAGGCGTTTCTGACGATGCTGTCGACGCGGCTGTCCCCGTGTTCCCGGTCCGTGCGCGAAGCTTCGGACATCAGACTGACAGAGGTTGCTCCGCCGAAAGTGCGCGGCACTAGAAGCAGGTTGTTCGTGAGGCTATAGCTGACGGAGTAGAAGGCAATCTGCTCGAGCCCGGAGAAATGCTTGAGAAAGATCATCTCGGAGCGATCCCAGACGACCGACATGAGCAGTTGCAGGCCGAGCGCTTCTAGGCAGAAGCGCCGAATACGCAGCTTGATTTCGGCATCGAGCGTATCTAGCGGAAGCTCGGCAAGGCGGCGGTTGAGCGGGCCGGTACGGAGGAGGACCTCCACCGTTCGGCCGAGCAGGAGTGCCGAGGCAATGCCGACCAGGCCCCAGTGAAAGTAGAGGGTAAGAATGAGCGTCGTGGTGTAAGAGAAGATGTAGGCCAGGGCACTGAAGGTATTGCGGGAAAGGTCCTCGAAGGCGAGGTTGGCCATCGCCGGGATCCAGGACATAATACCCGGCACGATGGACAGGATGAGCAGAGACGCCATCAGGCGATAGCCAGGCTGCCCGAACCCGGCGACAGCGGCAAGGCCGAGGGCCGTGATGAGCAGCGCACCGGCGAGTTGGAAGCGGTAGGCGAGTTTATAGACGGCATGGGCGGTGCCGGGTTTGTCCTGTGCGAGGAACTCGACCATGTACTTGCGGGTGGCGCCGGCGAGTCCGGAACCGCTTGTGCGGGTAACAACTTGCACGAAGAAGTTGATGTATTGGTAGTAGCCCAACTTCGTCGGGCCAAGATAGCGGGCGACGGCAATCGACGTGCCAAAGAAGATGACGGCTTCAAGCACCTGTTCCAACCCATACCAGGCCGAGTTCTTAAGGATGCGACTGGCTACGGATGGCTGGGGCGCGGACATGAAATCAGGATAGCTGGCCAGGCCGGGAAACCCTAGTCCACAAGTGGGTGGCGGATACACACTTCGGGGCATATGGGGGAAGCGCTATGGGGTGTTAGTTTAATGGTTTATAAGGGCAAAGGACGTATGGCAAAGGTTTTGATTACGGGAGTGGCGGGGTTCATTGGCTCGAGCCTGGCGCGCGCGCTGATAGCAGAAGGCGCGAGCGTAGTGGGCCTGGACAACATGAGCACGGGCAAGCTTGAGAATCTGGAGGGCATCGCCGATCAGGTTGAGCTGAGGCAGGCCGATGTGACGGATCGCGATGCGGTCGAGCATGCCTGCCGCGGCGTGGATTATGTCTTTCATGAGGCGGCGATCGCGTCGGTCGCGCTATCGGTACAAGATCCGGTGGGGACCAATCGCACGAACCTCGACGGAACGCTTTACGTACTCGAGGCGGCGCGCCAGGCGGGAGTGAAGCGGGTGTTGTACGCGGCATCGGCGGCGGCGTACGGGGATGCTCCGGAGCTACCGAAGACGGAGGCGATGCTGCCCTCGCCGATCTCGGCGTATGCGGTGCAAAAGGTTGCGGGCGAACACTACCTGGCGAGCTACTACCGGACGTACGGGCTGGAGACAGTGGCGCTGCGCTACTTCAACGTGTTTGGGCCGCGGCAGGATCCGAAGTCGGTGTATTCCGGCGTGCTGGCGCGATTTATCGCGCAGATGGCCAAGGGTGAGGGCCCGACCATCTTCGGCGATGGACAGACCAGCCGGGACTTCGTGTACATCGACAATGTGGTCTGCGCAAATCTGCTGGCGGCAAAGACGGCTGCTCCGGTGGCGGGCAAGGTTTTTAACGTCGCGACTGGCAAGCGTACGACGCTGCTCGAGGCGTACGAGGAGATCAGGCGCGTGCTTGGCTTCACCGGTTCGGTTCATTTTGAGCCGGAACGGACGGGGGACATCCAGCACTCTTTAGCAGATATCTCGCTGGCTCGCGAGACGTTTGGGTACCAGGTGACGGCGGACTTTCGTTATGGGCTGGAGCGAACAATTGCGTGGTACCTCAGCCAGACGGCCTAGCTTCGCCGTAGACCTTGCAAAGAAGCTGGTGAAGATCGTCGGCGACGTCCTTCCAGCTGCGGCTGTGACGGGAGGAGATTGCTTCGGCGTTCCAGGATTGGGTAAGAACTTCTGTGAGCGCCTCCGTAAGGGCGGGTGCGTCGTGGTCCGGGATCAGGCACCCGCAGCTGTTGTCCATCAACTCGGGAATGCCGCCGACGTCGGTTGCGACGACAGGCCGGCCGGCGGCAAGTGCTTCGAGCACCACGTTCGGGCAGCCTTCGCGGTAGCTGGGTAGGGTGACCAGATCGGCGGCGGCCATCCACCGGGCGACTTCCTGGGTTGGGCAGGAGGGGACCAGCGTAACCTGGGCGGCGAGGTTGTGGCGGCCGATAGCGGCGGTGAGGATGGGTCGGTCAGGGCCGTCGCCGAGGATGTAGCAGTGTGAGGCTGGACGTGTGTGGCGGAGTTGAGCCATGGCCTCGATCAGCTCGACGAGGCCTTTCCGAATATCGAGGCGGCCGACATAAAGGATGATCTCCGCAGCGGGATGGATCGAGAGAGCCTGGCGGGCTTCGCTGCGGTCGCGAGGATGGAAGACGGAGGTGTCACAACCGTTGAGAATGGCTTGGGTGCGGTCTGCGGGAGCGCCGAGGCGAATCGCCGTCTTGCGGAGGTCGTCGCTGACGGTGGTGGTTCGGTCGGCATGGCGAAGGGTGGCGCGGGTGAGAGCAGCGACGAGACGATCGCTCATGCGGTTGAGGTCTGAGCCGATGGCGGTAAGGACGACGGGCACCCTGAGCGCGCGGGCGATGCGCAGTGCGGCGAAGCCATCGGGGTAGGCCACGTAGTTGAGTATGAGGTCGGGTGCGAAGGCGCGGACGGCAGGGAGTAGGCGCCTGCTCATGAGCCAACCGTTGAACGGTCGCGAGATCACCGGGAGCAGCGGGTAGGGGAGATAGGTGACGGAAACGCCGGGCGGACTCCAGCTTCGGTCGAGTGCGGGGCGGCGGGCGCCGGTTGGCGTAAGCCACGCGGGGTAGCTTGCCTCCGGGTAGAAGACGTGCAGGTCGCAGAGTAGGCTGAGCGGCCGCAAAGTCTGGTAGGCAGAGTGGCCGGCCCAGGGCTGGGCGGAGGTGGGGAAGTATTGCGTGACGACGGCGACCCGCAGGCGCTTGCGGTCAGCCATGCGCGTCTGCCGGAGCTTCCAGAAGCGAGCGGATGGCGCCGTACATCTGCCAGGCGCTCGCCCAGTGCAGCTCGAGGTTTTGCTCCGCGGCGGCTTCGGCGATCCAGCGGAACATGGGAGCGAGCGAGCCGGGTTGCGCAGCGGTGCCGAGCAGGGCGCCGGCGTTGTCCTCGCGCGCGCTGTGGCCGTAGAGCTTGAGGAAGATGTCTTCGCCGATGCGCGGGGCAAGCGCGAGCCAAGTGTCGACCCGGGCGCGAGTGGGTGGATCGTAGTGGGCGAGTTCGCCGGTTTCGATGCGGGGCAACCAGCGCCCGCGGAAGCGGAGGCCGGCCGGTCCGGGAATCATGAGTAGGTTGTCCTGGATGCCTCCGCCATGGCTTGCTTCGACGCCGGAGTCGAAACCGCGCGGCCTGGTGGGGTCGCCGGCGGTCCAGTAAATCTGGTTGAGGAGGCGCGACTGGGTGGGGGAGGGAATGGAGGGCATGGTGAAGTCGGCGTAGCAGCCCAGGTCGCGCAGGATTTGGAGCTCGCCGGTGACGCCGCACCAGCGCCCGTCGGGTCGGGAGTTGTCGAGCGCCCAGTTGCCGTGGATGAAGCCGAACACGATGCGGCCGTCCTGGCGACGGAGGAGGCCGTGCCGCTCGTGAAGGCAGTCGCGGAAATCAGCCATCTTTTGCTGGAAGCCGGAGGCGGTGTCGTGATCGTGGTGGATGTGGATTTCGACGTCGGCGGTGCCGGTCTGACAGAGCGCGGCAAGGGCGTCGAGGATCTCGGGCCGGTACTCTTCCTGGGGGTAGAAGCAGGTGAAACAGGGGCGCTGTCCGGCGACGTCGCGTGGTGCGTCTTCGGCGATCTGCGGCCAGAGGTCCTGCCAGGTTTGGACGCGGCGGAGGGCGGTGGTGACAGGATTGCCGGCGAGCGGCTCGTAGTGATCGGTGATGGCGACCCACACGCGCCGGGCGGGCGAGGGTCGGACGAGGCGGCGGCCTCGATCGCGAAGATAGCCTGGTAGCCAAAGATTTGCGTTCTTGGGGAAGTTCACGACCATCCTGACGCGGAGAGACTCAGCGCTTTGCCCTAGTATGGCACTGGTGGCTAGATCGCGGTATGCCCCAAAGGGTTGATTGATTTTTAAGATCGCTCAAGTTTTCCTTGGATAGGCCGATAAGGACTCCATGAAGATCGTTCATGTCGTGTACAGCCTGGAACTAGGCGGTGCGGAGGTGCTGGTTGCGCAGCTTTGCCGGATGCAGCGGGCGAACGGGCACGATGTGTCAGTGTGCGCGTATTCGTCTGTGGGCGTGATAGGGCAGGAGCTGGAGGCGGAGGGATTTCTGATCTATGTTCCGGGCGAGGCACCGCCTGCGCTGACCATGCTGCGGTATTTTAGGCATTTCCGCGCGCTCCGTCCGGATGTGGTGCACTGCCACAATCCGGCTCCCACACTGCAGGCGGCTATAGGCGCGCGGTTGGCAGGGGCACGGAGTGTGATTGCAACGAGGCACAGCCTGGTGGCTCCTCCGTACGATACAGCGGCCGAGATCAAGTTCAGCCTGCTCTCGTATTTTTGCGATTGGGTGGTGGGGATCTGCGACGCGACGTGCGTCAATCTGCGAGGTGCGCCTCTTGCGCGCAAAGGCCGGACGGTGCGGGTGTACAACGGGGCTGCGCGGATCGAGCTAGGAGGGACGGAACGGCTGCAAAAGCGGGGGCTTACACTGGTCTTTCTTGGGCGGCTAGCTGCCGTGAAAGATCTGGGCACTTTGATTCGGGCGGTGGCGCTTGCTCGAGAGCAGGTAGGGAGCCTGGAGCTGTGGATCGTTGGCGATGGCCCAGTAAGGGGAGAGTTGGAGGCTCTGAGTGTCGAGCTAGGCGTGTCGGAGGCGGTGCGCTTCTGGGGTCGTCAGATGCAGACGGCACGGTTCTACGCGGCGGCGGATGTATTTGCGATGTCATCGGTGTCGGAGGGGCTGCCGATGTCCTTATTGCAGGCGATGTCAGCGGGAGTGCCTGCGCTGGTAACGGACGTGGGTGGGATGGCGGAGGTGGTGCGGTTAGCGAATTGTGGCTTGATGGCCCCGGTAGGTGACTGGCGGGCAATGGCAGGGCAGATTGTTCGCCTAGCTGAGGATCCTGAGTTGCGGGCGCGGTTTGCGGAACGAGGCCAACGAGCGTACCGGGCGGAATTCACCCTCGAGCAGATGGAGGCGGAGTACATGAAACTCTACTTGCGGTCGTAATTGACCCCGGGTTCAGGGCCGTTGCTGGGAGACGGGCGTTGCGGACCAGATCTTCCAAAGTGGACCCCGGGTGAAGAGGAATTTGTAAAGGCCGCCCACTGCGGCGGCGTTCAGGACCAGCAGAGCGCTGGCAGGCGTGGCGAGCCGGTGCAGGACAGGGATGCGGAAGCGGAGCGCGGCAAGAGCCATGAGCCAAAAGGCAATCTGCAGCGCGGCGAAGCAGGTAAAGGCGGTGGAATTTAGTCCGAGGACTACGGAGGTGACCACCAGAGCGACGAAGCAGTAGGGTACGACGAGACGCAGCAGCTTGTGCGAGACGAGCTGCCAGAGAACGCGGTTCTTTGGGGTTAGCAGCCACGGCGCGACCGAGAGCAGCTGGAAGTTGCCGGCCAGGGTGCGTACCTTGCGGGTGTACTCGCCCGCGGTTTTGCCCGGCCAGGTGTCGGTGACTAACGCGGTACGATCGAGGACACTGCGATAGCCCTGGCGGAGGATCGAAAGCGGCTGGAACATGTCGTCGAGGATGGTGCCGGGAGGGTAGCTTGTGGCGAGCGATCTGCGGACAGCATAGAAGCCGCCGTAGACGCCGACGGGCGAGTCCCAAGCGGCTTCGCAGTTGCGGATCCACTGCTCGTAGCACCAATAGAGGCCGCTGACGGCGGAGGCCGTTGCCTCATGGCCTTCGGTCGAAAGCAGGAGCTCACCGGCAACGCACCCGACCTTCGGATCGGCAAAGTTTGAGAGCAGGGCCGCGAGTGCTCCTTCTCCCACCCGCGGCCGGATGTCGATGAAGAGGAGGATCTCGCCGGTGGCGGTGGCCATGCCGTGGTTCAGCGCGGCTGCCTTGCCTACCTGGCGTTCCAGTCGAATGCTGCGCAGGCGCGGGTCCTGACAAAGAGCGAGCAGGTCCGCGGTATCGTCGGTCGAGCCGTCGGAGATGACGATGATCTCGTGTACGAGGTCGGGCGCAAGAGTCAGCAGGTGGTCGAGTTTGGCAGTCAGGGCTAAGGCGCCGTTGTGCACCGCCATGATGATGCTGATGGGCGGCGTCTGGTGTGTGGGCCACGGTGCACGAAACCAGGGATGCGGCTGAAGGCGGGCGAGCAGGGCAATAAGCAGCGGGTAGCCGCCGTAGGTGTAGAGGACGAGGAGAAGGGAGATCCAGAAAAGGGAACTCATTGTGCGCCTCGCCGCCGCAGGATGATCTTGATGGTCTCGAACATGATCAGCAGGTCCAGGCCGAGCGACATGTGCTTGATGTAGTAGAGGTCGTACTCCAGCTTTTCCTTGGTTTCGGCAAGCGTGGCACCATAGCCGTAGCGGACCTGGGCCCAGCCGGTGAGGCCGGGCCGGATGAGGTGGCGGAGATTATAGAAGGGCAGCTCCTCGGCCAACATTGGGACGAACTCCGGGCGTTCCGGGCGAGGACCAACGAAACCCATATCGCCTTTGAGCACGTTCCATAGTTGAGGGACCTCGTCGACGCGGGTCTTGCGCATAAACCGGCCGATCGAAGTAACGCGCGGATCGTTCTTGGTGGCCCACCTGGCGCCAGAAGCTTCGGCATCGGTTCGCATAGTGCGGAACTTATACACGGCGAAGTTGCGGCCGCCGGCGCCGACCCGGATCTGCTTGAAGAAGATTGGTCCTTTCGAGGAGAGACGAACGGCAAGAACCACAAATGGCAGGAAGGGTGCGAAGAGGATAAGGCCAACGGCGGCGGCCACAATGGAGACGATTTGACGCGTGAACTGCTGGGAAGGGCGGATGCGAAAGCCTTCACTGTAAAGAAAGTGGCTGGGCCGCAGGCCATCGAGCGGGATCTTCCCGGAGAGCCGCTCCCGCAGGCTGCCGACATCTTCGATGATCACACCGCGGAAGCGGAGGTCGAGAAGTTCGCGCACAGGAAGTTCGCCCCGTTGGAGGTCCATGGCGACGATGATGCGATGGATATCGGGCTGGGAGGTGGAAATTCGTTCAAGCTTTTCCACCCAATACTGGCGCCTGGCGACCTGTTCGTATTGAATGTCTTCCCAATCGACAACCTCCATTCCAACGTCGGGCCGGGTGCGAAGAAGGTCTACAGTGGCACGCGCGGTCTCTCCGGAGCCGATGACGTATACGCGCTCACGGAAGAACTTGAGCCAGACGATCCAGTCGTAGGACCGGCGCCAGGCGATGAGCGCCAGGGTGAGGAGGATGAAACCGATGAGCGGAACGTTTTTAGCAATCCCGACCTCTGGAAAAAAATACATCAGCGCCGATGCGATAAAGCAATCGAAGGCGAGCACCAGGAGCACGCGGAAAAAGACGTCGAAGCGGGAGGAGACGAGTTGCGGCTCATAGAGGTCGAAGTAGTAGGAGAGGGTAAGCGTGATGGCGGTGATTCCGCCGATCTCCCACCAGCCGCGTTCATAGTTCAGGGCGATATAGGCGTCGCCCGGCCCCATGGCGACCAGCGTTGCGATAAAGAAACAGCTCGCGACGAGGATCGCTTCGCAGACCGGCAGGATGACCGTCCGCGTGGGATAGTACACGTTCAAAAAACGAATCATTGCGTGCTCAGCTCCGGTTCGCGTTTGGGCGGGTCGGAGCTATCGTAGCTGTCATAACCGTAATAGCCCCCCGTGACGGGTGGCCGTTTGACTGCATTGAGGACGAAACCGAGGATCCGCGAGGCTTTGAGCTCCAAGAGAGCGCGCTGGGCGGTCTCGTATTTGGTGGTTCCGCCGCGCGCGATCAACAAAACTCCGTCGCAGGCGCGCGCGAGGTTGACTCCGTCCGCGACCAGGTTGACGGGCGAGGAATCGACGACGATCCATTCGAAGAAAGGGGAGAGGGTGGCGATGAGCTGGTCAAAGCGGCGATTGCCGGAAAGATCGGCGGCCTTCTCTGCTTCTGTGCCGCCGGAGATGAAGGTGAGCGAGGCGAGGCCTGGAGGCATAGGCTGATCCTTCGTATCGGCGCGCTGCATGACTTCGGGAAGGGTGGCCCTGCCGGCAAGAAAATCGGAGAGGCCGATGTCGTTAGGCGCTCCGAGCATCTTGTGCAGCGAACTGCGGCGCATGTCTCCATCGATCAGCAGGACGCGGCTGGCCTTGTGCTTGCTGAAGGAGACGGCGAGATTGGCGGTGATGAAGCTTTTGCCTTCCTGGGGAAGACCGCTGCTGACGAGGATTGACTTGAGTTTGTTCAGATCGCGGAACTCGAACATGCGTGAGCGCAGGCTGCGGAACTGTTCGACCGCGCTGCCTCGTTCTTCAAGCGAGGGGAGCTGGGCGAAGAGCGGAGTCCAAATTCTGGGGCGGACCTGGCTAAGGTCGAAGGCAGGATGCTCGCCGGGTTTGGCGGTGCCGGGGAGCGTCCCGTGGATGGGAGGGAGTCGCGGGCGGTCGGATGGGAAAGACCTCGAGCCGACTTCAGAAAGCCCTGGGCTTGCAGGGGCAGAAGCCGTCGCTCCGGCGGGAACATAGGTTGGACGCGGCAGCACTGATTCCGCGGGGGATGCAGCCACCCAGTCAGTGGATGTCTGCTCTGCGGAAGGCAGGACTGCCGTGGCTGCTTCGACGGCGCGCGGATCCGGGGCGGTCTCGGCGCGATCCTGCTCGGCACGCAGCAGGGCTTCATAGATCTTGCTCATCGGATGTAGCCTCCTGATTTTTCGCCGTGCGCGGTGAAGATGGCGGAACTGTCCATGCTGTTCTCGCGGTCGGACGCGGCGCGGGTGCCGAAGCTCTCCTGCGCCGAGGCGACAATGAAGGGCTGGGTTTCGAGGTCCAGGTCCTTGGCGACAGATTGGATCACGGCCTCCGAAATCTGGTCCAGCTGGTCGACATAGCCGACGATGAGGGCGTGCTCGCAGATCAGGTTGATGACGCGGGGGATGCCGCGGCTGGCGCGGTGCACGGCACTCACTGCGTCGTCTGAGAATATTTTCCGATCCGTACCGGCTATGCTGAGGCGCTGGACGATGTACGCGGAGGTCTGCGTGAGCGTGATTGCTTGGGTGCGGCTCCAGAGCGCAACCCGCTGCCGCAGCTGGCGCAAAGCCGGGAGCCGCAGCTTCTCTTCAAATTCGGGCTGTCCGGAGAGCACGATCTGGACGAGCTTCTCGGAGGACGTCTCGAGATTCGTCAGCAGTCGAATTTCTTCGAGCAGCTCGAGCGAAAGTCCCTGGGCTTCGTCAACGACGATGACACAGGTCTCGTGATTGCGGTAACGCTCGATCAGCCAGCGATTGAGCTGGATAAGCATTCCGGATTTGGTCCGGCTCTCGGGCGTCAGGCCGAAGTCGCTCAGGACGAACTCAAGGAAGTCGAGCGTTTCCAACTGCGGGTTGAAGACGAAGGAGGTGTACACCTGCGTCTGGTCAAAGGCGGCGAGGGCGCGGCGCAGCAGGGTAGTCTTGCCGGTGCCAACCTCGCCGGTGAGCACGATAAATCCCTTGTGTGCCGAGATGCCGTACTCCAGGCAGGCGAGGGCCTCGCGGGTGTGCGGCATCATGTAGAGAAAGCGCGGGTCGGGACTGGTCCCGAACGGATTGCTTTGCAGTTGATAGAAGCTTTTATACATAGGTCGACCTGTACGTGCGCATAGTCTGTGTCATTTCGAAGCTGTTTTCCAGGGCAAAAATCCGCGTAGCCTGGGAGTCCCGGGGACAGACGCCTCTTCGTTCGTCAAGGCGATGACGGCCAGGGTGGGAAGCTTGGTAAAAGCCCAGACATCGCGCTCGGTACGCAAGGCCGTATCGCGATACTCGAGGATGCCGACGATGAGCAGGCCGAAGGCCAGTCCGGCGGCGAGGCCTCCCAAGGCAAAGATGGGGCGCTTGGGATAGTTGGGCGCGTCGGGAAGGTTAGGTTGATCCATGACCCGGAACTGTTCCCCTTCCTGGCGACGCTCGAGATCAGTTGCCATCTTGGCGTTATTCATCTCGCTCAGCAGCCGGTCATAGAAGGTCTGCGCGGTGGAGTAGTCGCGGGTGAGCTGTTTGTACTCTTCCTGCACCTGGGGGCTCGACGAGATGCGGTCCTGGTAGACCCGAACGGCATTCTGAATGCTGCCTTGTTCGCGGCGCGCATCGTTGATGCCAAGGTCGAGGGCGCGGATCTGGGCGCGAATTTGCTGCACGGCGGGCGACTCGACGACACGTGCGGGAGCTGCGCCTGGAACGGAGGCCACCTGAGCGGGCCCCTGAGCCATCTTCTTGCGAAGGTCTGCGATGTTGCGCCGAATGGTAATGACGTCCGGGTAGTCGGCGGTATATTGAGCCGTAAGATCAGCCTCTTGCGCGAGCAACTTCTGCATCTCCAATTCCTGTGCCTGAGAGGCTGCGGGCGGAGGAGGCGGGCCCGCGGTCTGACTGGGCGAGGCTGCCTGGTAGTTCACCGTCTGCTGGGCAAGCATGGATTCGTCATAGCTCTTCTGCTGTTCCATGCGCGCGAGCGACTGCGTGGCTGCCTCGAGTTGAGTGTTCAGGCTGGTGAGCATCTGTACACTGCTGGTCTCTTCCCCAGGCAGCTTGCCGACGTATTGGCGCTGGAAGGCAGCGAGTTTTGCGTCTTGCTCGTCGAGACTCTTCTTTGCGTCGGCGAGCTGGCCTTTGAGGAACTCGGTGGTGCCTTCGGCAGAGTCCTCGTTGGCTTTGGCGCTCTCGCTCAGGAACAGGGAAGTGATCTCGCCGCAGACTGCCTGTGCGGTGTGGGGATCATTGGCGGTAAACGAGATGAAGAAGCCGGGTAGGCCACCGGAGTGCGCAATCACTGAGTGAATGGGTTGAATGCTGATGCTCTTGCGCGCCATCTCCAGCCGGTCGTCCATGCTCATTTTGTCGTTGCCGTAAAGGTTATAGCGCTCGATGATCGGCTGGATGCGCGAGCGGCTGAAGATCTGTTCGCGCATCGAAGCCAGGCGGCTGTCGAGGTCAGAAGAGACGATCGGCGTAACGTAATCGCCTGGCACCTTTTGCTGATCAATCAAAACGAGGGTCTGCGAAAGGTACTGGGACGGGATGGTAAAGCTAAAGGCGTAGGCGAGGATGGGCAGCACGAGTGCCGGGATGGCGATGAGCCAAAGGCGGCGTTTCAGGATGAAAAGGTAGTCGTCGAGATTGAGCGCGCGGTGACCCAGCATGGTTGCTCCTTAGTCGTTGTGGCCGAAGTGTCTGCCAAGGGGAGAGTAGGTGAGGCCAAAGCCAAGTGTCTGAGTCAGCCCGTTCAAAGCGATGCCGGAGACCGAAGGGCCTTGCGCGAGCTGGTGCAGGGCGGCATAACTTGCGTAGGCGGTCAAGGTCGGGCTGAGCCGGTAGTTTATCTGTGCGCTGCCGATGAGCGAGTTGATGTTGGTGGCAGGAAATAAGGCATTGCCCGAAGGAAGCCCAGATAGGTTCGGGAAGAGACTCTGCGTGCTGTAGTAGCTGACGGAGCCCGTGCCCTGGAGACTGCGGCTGAATCGCCGCGAGACTCCGCCGGCGACGTTGTTTGCCAGCGCGCCGGTAACCACGCCTGACCCTGCGCTGGTTCCGCGGAAATAGGAAAGAAAGCTGGTGTAGCTCTTAGCCGCGTAGGTGAGCGATCCATCCACGCTGATGCCGGTGGAGGGTGGATAAAGCGCCGTGTCAGAGCTGGCCGTGCGTTGCGGTCCAACACCGAGCGTCATGGAAAGTTTCCGGTTCAGCTGGCGGTTGAAGGTGAACAGAGCAGTCTCTGTGGCCACCGAAGCGGAGGTCCCGCTGAAGGTATAACGTGAATAGGTGGCCACTGCACCTATATTGTCGAGCGCATTAATCCGATGATTGAGGCCGCCGCCGATCGTGAGCTGATTGTCGTCGATTCCTTCACTGGCATCGACACCCACGAAGCGCAGGATGGAGTAGGTTCCGGTTCCCTGGAGGGAAGTGCTCCCGGTTAGCGAACGGGAAAGGGTGGCGGAAGCAGAGTTGGTCACGCGGGGGGCGTAGCCGCTCAACAGGCCCTGGCTGGCAGGGCCGGTCCCGATGACGGGAAAGAGGTTCTGATCGCCGAGGCCAGGGATGCCCGAAAGTCCCACGCTCGGCGACTCCGGGGAGTAGCTTACGGCGTCTGAGGCGACGGCATTCCACTTTTCCCACTTGTAGACCTGGGAAGCGGTTAGACTTTGCACAAAAGTGGATGGTTCATCGGAAGCGGCGAACAGGTATGCCCCGGAGTAGAGCACGTTGAGTGGGTGCTGGTTGCTCTTAGAGAGGAAAGCGAGGTTGCCGGCGATGCTCGAGGCACGCGCATTGTCATTCGCGCCGCCATAGCCAAAGGTTAGAACCTCCGAAGCGCTGAGCGAGTACTGAAGAGAGCCCTGTACGGTCGGCAACTGGAAGCCAAGGTATCCTCCGGCGCGAGTGACCGCTGGTACCGCTTGCCCCTGCACGGCGGGCAAGAACCCGAGCAGAAGTGAACCAGCGAGACCGAGGTGGAGGCGTCTGATCATGGCACCACGATGGTGTCGCCCGGGACCAGGACGATGCCCTGCTCGTTTCCGGTTTTGATGGCTTTTTTGTAATCGAAGAAGATTTTTTTCTGCTTGCCATTGTCCGTGCGCAGAATATAGATATGTTTCGCATTGGCGTAGGGTGACAAGCCTCCAGCGGCGGCGATCGCCTGTAGGGGTGTCATATCCGGCGTCAAAGCCATTCCGCCGACGTGTCCGACTTCGCCCAGCAGGAAGACTCGTTTGCTGTTGACCGTGACGACAGTGACGGTGACCAGCGGATCGTTGATGTACTTCTTCAGACGGCTGCTGAGGTCGGCGCTAAGCAGGGTAGGAGTCTGGCCGGAAGCGGATACGTCGCCGAGCAGCGGGAGCGAAATCATGCCGTCCGGGCGAACCGTGAGGCTCTCGGATAGAGCCGGCTCCTTCCAAACTGTGACCTGGATCACGTCCTGCGGGCCGAGGACATAGCTCGCGGAGACGGGATTGGCGGAGGTGGCGTCCGGGGGCGGCGGCGGCGCGGCTTGGGCCTCGTGGGTCGGGCTTGCGCCGAGAACCGGAGCCTGGACGCTGGGCTGTTGCGCGGCGGCTGCCACGTAGGCCGGGATGGCCGACTAAAGCAGCACGATCTAAAGAAAACGCTTCATTGCATACCTGCACTTCCGTTACGGAGTTCGCGCACAACGCGGATTGCTTTGGCGGGCCCGGACTGTGGCCGGCACACGCCGACTCCGGCTATTCTAAGCGATAGCCGGTTTGTCTACCCATAACCCGGCCGGTCGTCGCCTGCGACTAAAGCAGCATTGCGGCGCAGACAGAGTCTATCCGACACTGAACCTGTTTTCTATTTCAAAGTGACGTTTCATCAGGACAGAGGTAAACTCGAGCCGTGGTTTCAGACTTTCCCACCCAGAACTCGCCATCCCGGGCCTTTGATGTAGCCGCGCGCTCGGCTTCGTCCGGCGCGGAGGCCATGTTGGCCGGCAAGCAGACGGTGTTGGCTGGGCCGGCAAGCCACTGGTTATCCGTACCGGGCAGAGCCGGACTCACCATGAGTCTTGCTCTGCTTGCGTTCATGATCGCGTTGTACGGACGAATCGCTCTCAAGCTGGCGCATGACTGGTATGAGTTCCCGGATTCCTCGCATGGGATGCTTATCCCCTTTTTTGTTCTTTTTCTGCTGTGGGATAAGCGCGCGGAGTTACGGCAAATCCCGCAGCGCGCGGATTGGCAGGGCATGTGGCTGGTGGTTATAGGACTATTCGTTTTGATGGTCGGGATCTTCGGAGCTGACCTCTTTCTGTCGCGGACATCCTTTCTGCTGGTCACTGCGGGCATCGTGTGGAGCCTGTGCGGTTGGAAGATGCTCGGTGAACTCAAATTTGTACTCTTCGTCGCGCTGCTCGGCATTCCGCTGCCGACGCTGATCCTGAACCACATCACGTTTCCCCTTCAGCTTCTTTCCTCGAATGCGGCGAGCCGGCTGCTTCCTCTGGCCGGTGTTCCTGTGCTGCAGGAAGGAAACATTATTCAGTTGCCGGCGATGCAGTTGGAGGTAGCGGAGGCCTGCAGTGGTATTCGCTCGCTGATGAGTCTGTTTACAGTTGCGGTGATTTACGGCTACTTTATCGAGCGGCAGACCTCCCGGCGGGTGATTTTAGCACTGGCCAGCATTCCAATTGCGGTCGTTGCGAACTCGGCGCGCATCTTCGGCACCGGACTCTGTGTGCAGTACTGGGACCCCGAGAAGGCGATGGGTTTCTTCCACGAGTTCTCTGGATGGCTGATCTTCCTCGTCTCGCTCACCTGCCTGTATATTGTTCATCGTCTGATGGCGTTGGCGAAGCCGCGGGTCGCTGGTGAACGGACATGACATCCCCTCAGTTTTGGACGATCCTCTGTCTTCTGGCTGGAACCGCAACCCTGATTAACGTGCGCGGTGATCAGGATCGTGTGCCTAGGAGCACTCCCTTGAGCAAATTCCCCACCACCGTTGGGCGCTGGTCGAGCACGGACGTTCCTATCAACCAGGAGGTGCTAAGCGTGCTTGGAAAAGGATATTTTCTGAACCGCGTTTATACATCGCCCACTCCCGCAAATTCGGGTGGACGCCCTGTTGAAACCGGTTCTATCGGACTTTTTATCGGTTATTTCCCAACTCAACGTACCGGGCAGTCCATTCACTCTCCGCAAAACTGTCTGCCTGGTTCGGGTTGGACCTTCGAGTCGTCTGGTACAACCGACATCACGGATGATCTCGGCAAAACCATCCGTGTGGGAGAATACGTGATTTCAGACGGCAGTACGAAAGATGAGGTGCTCTACTGGTATCGGGCTCATGGGCGCAGTATCGCAAGCGACTACGAGGCCAAGCTTTATACCTTGGCAGACTCAATCCGGTATGGCAGGACCGATGCAGCTCTGGTCCGGGTGGTAACTACGATGCGTCCCGGAGAGAGCCGCGAGAGCGCTCACGATCGTGCGGTAAGCTTCGTGAAGCAGACCTCCCCGTTATTGCCCGCCTATATTCCGGACTGAAGTGGAATGCTGATCACCCAGCAGGACTATGTAGAGTAGAAGTAATTTGCCGAAGACTAGCTAAGAGATAGGTTTGACTATGCTGAAAGGATTTGCCCAGCGCCCTTGCTTTTGTTCTTTCCCAGCGGCGTTATGCTTGCTGTTGCTGATCTCCGGTTGCAACCGCGATCCCAACGTTCGGAAGCAAAAATATCTTGAAAGCGGCAAACGTTACGAGAAAGATGAGAAGTACAAGGAAGCGACCATTCAGTTCGCCAATGCACTGAAGGTAGACCGGAACTTCGCCGACGCTCATTATGAGTTGGGCAAGACATACCTGAAGATGGGTAGCGTGATGGCCGGCTATACTGAGTTGTTGCGGACCGTGGACCTGGCCCCCAACAATCTGCAGGCACGAATTGATCTCGGCAATCTGCAGGTGGCGGGTGGTGTGCCGGATAAAGCCGCGGAGCAGGCTAAGGCGGTGCTGGCAAGCAATCCAAACGATGCGGATGGCTACGCTCTCATGGCTGCGATAGACGAACGAAAGAACGATCCGGCCGGAGCCTTGCAGCAGATTCAGCACGCCCTTCAGATTGACCCGAACCGCTCAGGATTCCATACCAGCTTGGCTCTTATTCAGTCGCAAACGGGTCAAGCTCCAGCGAACACCGAAGGCGAGTTGCGCAAAGCTATCGCGCTTGATCCCACGCAGCCGGTGCCGCATCTTGCCTTGGCGTCGCTCCTGGAACGGCGGGGAGACCGGGGGGGCGCGGAGCAGCAGTATCAGGATGCGATCAAGAACGCCCCAAGAGATCTACGCGCAAGAGAGGGGTTGACTCGTCTTTATTTGCGGGCCGGCGACCCGGGCCGGGCTGAGCAGACGCTTCGTCAGGCGGCGGACGATCTAAGCGACTCCGATGCTGCAGCCGGCATGCTGAACGAGTTCTACCTGCAGACGGGTAAGGCTGGCGAGGCAGAGGCCGCCTATGCAAAGCTCGTTGCCGATCATCCCAAGAGCAGTCCGCTTAAGATCGTTTATGCCAAGATCCTTCTAAGTCAACATCAAGTGGATAAGGCGACACCGGTCATTGCGGATCTGGTGAAGAACAACGGGGGAAATCCCGAAGTGCAGATCCTGAATGCTTCTTTGCAACTCAACTCCGGCAAGGTGGATGTGGCGGCGGACACAATGCAAAAAGCTGCCAAGGACTTCCCACAGAATTTTGAGGTGCAGCTGGCTTTGGGGAAGGTGGCGCGCGTGAAGAACGACCTGAACCTGGCGGAGACCAGCTACCAGGCCGCCAACAAGCTTAGACCGACCGATGTCAGCGCGCAGGAAGGGCTGGCGGAGATTGCCAATCTCCGTCATGACAATAGCCAACTCGAGCAGCTTGCGGATGTAAGCATCAAAGCTCGCCCCAATTACGCGCCGGCGTACCTTTGGCGAGGAACGGCCGAGGCGAACCAGAATGATCCGAGCAAAGCCGACGCAGACTTTCAGGCGGCGTTGAAGCTGGCTCCGGAGAGCGTTCCGGCCCTGGTCGAGCTTGCGCAGCTTAGGCTTCAGGCTCATAAGCTACCCGAGGCCACGGGTTTCGCTGAGCGGGCTCTCGACAAAGACCCAAACTCCGTGAATGCGCTGAATGTAATCCTGAACGCAGATATGCTTGCAGGTCAGCCAGCGAAGGCTCAGGAGCGCTTGCAGCAGCAGATCGCCAAAACACCGCAAAATGAGTCCTTCTATGTAGAACTTGCCGGTTTACAGACGGGCATGAAGGATTTGCAGGGCGCCTCGGCGAGCGCGCAAAAAGCGTTGAGTCTCAATCCAAACGATGAGCGGGCGGTTCAGGCTGCGGCGGTTGCTTCCACGCAGCTTGGCAATCCAGACGCGGCGATTGGACTTTGGCAACATTGGATCGATAAGCATCCGAAAGACGCGGTGGCCTTATCGATCGTTGCGCAGATTGAAGAGAGCAAGGGAGACAAGACCAAAGCTCAGGATTTCTACAGGCAGGCCTTAAAGGTTGAACCGGAACAGGTTGTGGCCTCCAATAATCTCGCTTATCTTATGGTGGAATCTGGGCAGAATGTGGATGAGGCATTGCAATTGGCGCAGACCGCTCGACGTGGAGCGCCTAACTCTTCCAGCACGGCGGACACCCTTGCCTGGGTTTACTACTACAAAGGAAGATTTCTGACTGCGCGTGATCTGCTGGAAGAGGCGGTGAAAACGACACCTCAAAATGCATCCATTGAGTACCATCTTGGGATGATCTACAGCAAAACGGGAGACAAAACGTCGGCTACACTCCATTTAAAGAAGGCTGAGAGTATCGACCCCAACAGCAAGATTGGTAAAGACGCGGCGGCAGCCCTGGGGCAGATTGGCTAAAGCCACTGTGAGCGGCTGATAACTCCAACGGGTTGATTTGGAGGCTGGTCTGTTTCAAGCTGTATGGTTGGCGTTAGGCTCAAGTCAGGAACCCTGCTCAGGTGCAAGCAGCCTTCCTGCAACGAAAGCTGCTGACAGGTCTATTCCTACCCACTCGCCTCTAAGATTTTGAGTGGTGGCCCGGGCAGGAGTCCAACCTGCGACCTTCGCGTTAGGAGTGCGCTGCTCTATGCAACTGAGCTACCGGGCCACTTGGGTTAGTGTATCGCAGCCCCGGTGATAAACTTGGGCAAACACTATGCCACAAATTACTCGTAGAAGAGCCGTAAACGTCAACATCGGTGGGGTGGTAGTTGGGTCGGCCGCGCCGGTGGTGGTGCAGTCGATGACCAATACGGATACGGCGGATGTCGAGAGCACGGTGCTTCAGATTGCGGCGCTGGCGCGGGCCGGGTCTGAGATGGTGCGGATTACGGTCAATAATGACGAGGCGGCGCGGGCGGTGCCGGCGATTGTGGAAGGCATCGCGGATAAGGGTTGGAAGACACCGATCATTGGGGACTTCCACTACAACGGGCATCTGTTGCTGCGGAAATATCCGGAGTGTGCGCGGGCGCTGGCCAAGTACAGGATCAATCCAGGGAACGTCTCGATCGGGCGCAAGGATGATGACAACTTCCGGACGATGATCGAGGTGGCAGTCGAGTTCCAGAAGCCGGTGCGGATTGGTGTGAACTGGGGGTCACTTGACCAGGCGCTGTTGACGCGCATGATGTCAGATAACGCTCAGCTTGCGCAGCCCCGCGAGGCTCGGGACGTGATGATGGAAGCGATGGTGGTCTCGGCTCTCGACAATGCGGCGGCGGCGGAGCGTTATGGCTTGCGGCGGGACCAGATTATTTTGAGTGCCAAGGTGTCGGGGGTTCGGGACCTGGTGGATGTTTACTCGGAGCTGGCGCGGCGGTGTGACTATGCGCTGCATTTAGGTTTGACCGAGGCAGGAATGGGGATGAAGGGAGTGATAGCTTCTACCGCTGGGTTGGCGCCACTGCTGTTGGCGGGGATTGGGGACACGATCCGGGTGAGTTTGACACCTACTCCCGGGGGGGACCGAAGTGAGGAGGTGCGGTGTGGGCAGCAGATCCTGCAGTCGCTCGGGATCAGGAGTTTCATGCCGCAAGTGACCAGCTGTCCTGGCTGCGGGCGGACGACTTCGACTTATTTTCAGGAGCTGGCGGAGCGGATCCAGAATTATCTCGTCGAGTCGATGCCGGAGTGGAAGAAGGTGTATCCGGGGGTAGAGGAGTTGAAGCTGGCGGTGATGGGGTGCATTGTGAACGGGCCGGGCGAGTCCAAGCATGCCAATATCGGCATTTCACTGCCGGGGACGTTTGAGGAGCCCAAAGCTCCGGTGTACGTCGATGGCAAGCTGTTTACGACGCTCAAAGGTGACTACATCGTTGAGGAGTTTCAGGTGATTCTGGACGAGTACGTGGAGAAGCGCTACGGGCAGAGGGCGGTTGAGGTATAGTCTCTCCCTCCCCGCTTGAAGTACCTAAAGTCTTCGAAAGAAGGAGTTTAGGTCTGGACTTCCGGTCTGAACTGGTTGCAGAAGACGAGAGACATATCCCACAGAATGACAGACTAAGGATTTACTGCTG
>CAXTQE010000057.1:0-22543 GCA_964246225.1 uncultured Acidobacteriaceae bacterium
GACGCCTGCTCCCGCTTCTGCCTTCCCCTCCTGGTCCCTGGCCGCCCCACCGAGCTCATTGCCGCCGGAGGAGGAACCCGCAACCGTCATCTCATGGACCGCCTCGCCGCACTCCTCACCCCACTCGGCATCCAGCTCCGCACCGCTGACGACCTCGGCCTCCCCAGCCAGGCCAAGGAAGCCGTTGCCTTCGCCCTCCTCGCCTGGCTCACCTTCCATAAGCTCCCCGGCAACGTCCCCAGTGCAACCGGCGCGACCCGCCCCGCCGTCCTCGGCAAGGTCAGCTACTGATGCCCTTCCGCGCCCCTTTGCACAACCTTCGCGTCGTTTGCTCTCTCCTCTTTGTCTTGCCCCTGACCTCCTGCCAAAGCTCCCGGCCCGACAGCTCCACCGTCGTCATGGCGCTCGACAACTCCCCCACCAACCTCGACCCCCGCGTCGGCACCGACGCCGTGAGCGAGCGCATCGGCGGCCTGCTCTTCGACGCCCTCGTGCAGAAGGATGACCACTTCCGCATGCAGCCCTGGCTGGCCACAAGCTGGGTTCAGCCGGACCCCCTCACCTGGATCTTTCACATCCGCACGGGCGTGCACTTCACCAACGGCCAGCCTCTCACCGCAGCCGATGTCGCCTTCACGATCAACTCGCTCGTGGACGGATCGCTGCTTACCAGCAAGGCCGGCGCCTTCACGAACGTCATCCGCGCCGAGGCTCCCGATCCCGCAACCGCCATCGTCCACATGCGTCGCCCGGACGCCTCCCTGCTCTTCAATCTCTCGGACGGCCTCTTCGGCGTCGTTCCCGTCGGTTCAGGCAAGGACTTCGGACGCCACCCCATCGGCTCAGGCCCTTTCCGCTTCGTCTCCGCCACCCAGGATAAGGATGTCCTCGTCGAGCGCAACGCCGGCTACTGGGCCGCCCCACCACACCTTCAGCGCATCGACTTCCAGGTCATTCCCGACGCGGTCACCGTCGCGCTCGAGCTGGAAAAAGGGTCAGCCGACATCGCGTCCAACCAGCTCACTCTCGACATGGTTCACGCCCTCGAGCACCGGCCCAACCTCATCACCGAAACCGCTCCTGGCTCCCCCGTGATGTACCTTAACTTCAACGTCACTCGCGGCCCCCTCAGCCACATTCGCGTCCGTCGGGCCATCGCCTGTGCGATGGATCGTCAGGCCATCGTTCACGCCGTCTGGCGCGATCAGGCTCACCTCGCCGAAACGCTTCTCCCCGCCAGTCACTGGGCTGCTGCCCCAGCTCAGCTCCTTTACCCCCACGATCCCGTCCGCGCCCGCGCCTTGCTCGACGCCGACGGTTTCTTTCCTGACGCCCAGGGCATCCGCCTTCATCTCGAAATGAAGATCTCCACCGACGAGACCACTCGTCTTTTGGCCGAGATCCTCCAGCAGCAAATGCGCGACGCTGGCATCGCCCTCACCTTGCGCTCGAGCGAGTTTGGCACCTTCTACTCCGACGTCACCGCCGGCCGCTTTGAAATGTACGCCTTACGCTGGATCGGATCAAACGAAGACCCGGACATCTTCCACTATGCCTTCGGCTCAGACAGAACCCCGCCGAAAGGAGGCAATCGAGGGCACTACTTGAACCCGCAACTCGACCAGCTCCTCACCTCAGCCGCTAACATCTCCCCCGGCCCGGACGCCGAGAACGCCCGCCGCCAGGCGTTCCTCAAGGTGCAGCAAATCCTCTCCGCCGAACTGCCCGCCATCCCTCTCTGGTACCCCAACAACGAGATCGTTCACACCGGGCGTCTCGCCAACATCACTCCGCGCGTGGACGGCAGCTTCGCTTTTCTTCGCGAGGCAACTCTGCGTTGATCGTCGCTGCCGCAATGAGGTTCTATGCTATGCTTCGTCGCATGCCAATCATCTTAATCTTGATTGTTCTTCTTCTAGTCTTCGGCGGCGGTGGCTACTACATGGGTCCGGGTGTCGGCTACTATGGCGGTGGTGGCGTGAGCCTGATCCTTGCCCTGGTCGTGCTCTACCTGATCTTTGGCAGAGGCCGCAGTCGGTTATAAAGAGCGATAAGGTTTCGAGCCATCAGCCTTGGCTCAAAAGCAGCTGGTCACGCACGTCTTGTTGATCTCGTGAGTCGAATGGAGACGTGCGTGACAATTACATTTTCAGACCGCGCTCAATCCACCATCGACGAATAGTTCTACTCCAGCAATAAAAGCGGATTCTTCGCAAGCTAGGAAGACGGCAGCTCTCGCAACGTCGACACCTTGCCCGATCCTACCGAGTGGCACCATGCCAGTGACAAACTCGCGAACCTGCTGGTTGGCTCCTAGAGTTGCGGCATTGCCCGGGGTGTCAATGGGCCCGGGACTTATCACATTGACCCTTGGACCAATACCTTTTAGCTCCGCGGTAAATGTTCGTGCAAGCTGCGAACAGCGGCTTTCGTTGCTCCATAGACACCCATGCCGGGAAAACCCGAGCTGCCGATGAAGGATCCGTTCAGAATAATCGACCCATGATGATTCATCAGCGGTACAGCTTTCTGGATCGCTGCGGGGTTGAGCTGGTTGCGGCAGAATGCGACTCGCCCTATCCGTATGGATGTGCTTGCTCGCGAACTTCACATGAGTTCCTCAACCATGCATGCCTGGTTCCGGTCTGTAACGTCGATGAATCCCTTGCAGTTTCAAAAGCAGCTTCGGCTTCATGAGGCTAGGCGCATTCTCTTATCGGAGTCAATCGATGCCAACGCTGCTGGGAGGCGCGTCGGCTATGAAAGCCCCTCGCAGTTCAGCCGCGAATACGGCCGCCTCTTCGGAGCCCCACCGATGCGCGATATTGAGAATCTTCGCCGTCTCGGAACTTCGATCCGTGATTAGGTGAAGCGCTGCCATATGCAATGGCTCCGCCCCTAGAGGCGCATTGCTGGTGGGGCATGCTCTACACTGGCAGGCATGAACCTCGAAGCAATCCAGTTATCTTTGCGTGACGCCGGGTTGGATGGATGGCTCTTCTATGACCACCACCATCGTGATCCATTGGCTTACCGCATTCTGGGAATGGATAGCAACGCCCATGTCACGCGGCGCTGGTATTACCTGATCCCTGCGCAGGGCGAGCCGCGCAAGCTGGTACATCGCATCGAACGTGGCCGCCTGGACACGCTGCCGGGAACGCTCGAGGAATACAGCTCATGGCAGGAGCTGGAGCAAAGGCTGGCCGCCATGCTGGAGGGAACGACAAAGATCGCGATGCAATACTCGCCCCGCAACGCGATCATGTACGTTTCAATGGTTGATGCAGGGACGGTCGAGATGCTCAAGGATCTTGGCAAGGACATCGTTAGCTCAGCTGACCTGGTAAGTCACTTTGAGGCGGTGCTGACGGAAGAGCAGATTGCTACTCACTTCGCCGCGCAACAAAAGCTCGACGAGGTCCTTCAAGCGGGATGGAAGCGCATCGGCGAACGCGCGCGCAACGGAGGCACAGACGAGTTTTCCATGGTCAACTTCCTGCAGCAGGCCATCGAGCGAGCAGGTCTGGTCACCGAGCACGGACCGAACGTATCCTGCGGACCGAACGCCGCTGACTCGCATTACGAGCCGACCGCAGCCAGTGCGCGCCGCATCCAGTCAGGCGATTTCGTGCTGATCGACATCTGGGCAAAGCTCGCAGGCCGCCCGGACGCGATCTGGTACGACATCACGTGGACGGGCGTCGTCGACCGAGAGCCCACACCGCGCGAGCAAGCCATCTTCTCCATCGTCCGCGAAGCGCGCGATGCGGCCATCCAGTCGGTCCAGGAGGCATTCGCCAGGAACGAGCCGGTCGCCGGCTGGCTGCCGGACGATGCTGCGCGAGCCATCCTTCGAGCGGCCGGCTTTGGCGATTTCTTCACGCATCGCACCGGACATAACATTGCCACGGAGCTCCATGGGCCTGGCGCCCACCTCGACAATCTCGAGACCCACGATGTGCGAGTGATCCTGCCGTATACCTGCTTCTCCGTCGAGCCGGGTCTGTATTTTCCTGGTGAGTTTGGCCTTCGCAGCGAAGTAAACATGATCACATATCCCGGGAAAGCCGTAGTTACGGGTCCTCTTCAAACCGAGCTGATCCGCATGTGAAACTGGTATGATCGAACTGTATGGCAACTCCAGCACAGGCCACCTCTCCACCCGTAGCCCGCTCTTCCACGCTGCCTTTGCTGGCTTTGGTCGCGGGCTGGCTGATCCCTGGAGCAGGTCACTTACTACTCCGCAAACCCGTTCGAGCACTGCTGATCTTCCTTGCAGTCTCCACCATGTTTGCCGTTGGGATTGGATTGCAGGGCAAAGTGTACGCGCCAAATACAGGTGATCTGCTCGACATCCTTGGCTTTGTCGGCCAGCTTGGGACGGGCTTACTGTTCCTATTGGCCCACTTGCTTGATTGGGGACGAACAAGCATGCAGACCGCGCTTGAGGATTACGGCACCAAGTTCATCGTCGTCGGTGGATTGCTGAATATCATTTCCGCCATTGATGCGCACTCGCTAGCCAGCGGAAGAAAGGCCTCCTGATGCTAAGTCACTTCAGTGCCATGCTGATCTTTGCGCTTTGTATCTCGGTCGTATTTGGTATCACTCAGCGAGCCGTTCCGAAAATGATGATTCGCTTTGGTACGTTCACCTTTGCCATTCTGGTGTTCGGTACCATCGCGGCGAGCTGGTTGATGTACGCGATCAAGCACTAAAAATAAAAAGCCCCACTCCTGGATCAGTGGGGCTTTCTTATTTGCCTGGAAGCATTACTTTACGGTTCAGCATTTGGATCCGGGCTTTCACCTGGGTTCTGTTCCTCAAGCTGACGCTGCATCTCTTCACGCTTTTTGTCGCGAATTTCAGCACGTTTCTGAGCCTTTTCACTGAGCGCCTGTTCCGCACCGAGTAGTTCAATGACGGCCATCTCCGCGGCATCGCCCTTCCGTGCGTACGTACGAACGATCCGGAGATACCCACCAGGCCTCGTGCCATAGCGCGGCGCAACCGTTGTGAACAATCGAGCGACAGCTGCGTCGGTCATTAGATAAGCAAGTGCTTGGCGCCGCGAATGCACATCCCCGTTCTTACCCAGGGTAATCATCTTCTCAATAATCGGGCGAGAAGCTTTGCACTTCGTAATGGTCGTTTCTACGCGGTCATGAAGAATGACAGAGGTGACTAGGTTGCGCAACATTGCGCGGCGATGAGAGGTATTGCGGCCAAGCTTGAAGCCGCCATTCCGATGACGCATGGTGTGATCTCCTTCGACTTCCGCTTATGCGAAATTCGGATTCCTGCCGTTAAAAAAGGACCAGGAGGAGTTAGGCTCCTGGTCCGGGTAGTTAGAAGTTCTCCGGCTCCGAGGCAAGATCAAGTTCATCTTCCTCATCCTCGTCTTCATCGTCATCATCAAAGCTGTAGCTGGCTGCCAGCGTTGCGGCGGGTAGAACCGAGGTTGGTCCGGGTACAGGATTGCCGTTGTCATCTATCTTCATGCCAAGCGACAAACCCATCTGAGCGAGAATTTCCTTAATCTCGTTGAGAGATTTACGGCCGAAGTTTTTCGTCTTCAGCATCTCCGCTTCAGTCTTCTGGATCAGTTCACCGATCGTAGCAATATTGGCATTTTTCAGGCAGTTGTAACTACGGACGGAAAGCTCGAGTTCCTCGACCGAACGGTTGAGGTTTTCATTGCGGATCGACGGACCATCCAGCCCGCCATCATGACCGGCCTCCATCTCCTCTTCGAAGTTGATGAAGATGGTCATATGGTCTTTCAGCAGCTTGGCGGAGAGACCCAGTGCGTCGGCTGGAAGCACGGTGCCATTAGTCCAGATCTCGATGGTCAGCTTGTCATAGTCGGTAATCTGACCAAGTCGCGCTGCCTCCACGAGATAGTTAACCTTGCGCACTGGTGAGTGGACCGAGTCGACCGGAATAAAACCGAGGCCAAGATCGCCGTCAAAATTCTTATCGGCGGAGATATATCCGCGGCCGCGCTTGAGCCTCATCTCCATATCGATCTTGCCGCCTTCGGAGATGGTGCAAATATACACGTTGGGATCAAGGATCTCGACATCGCCATCTGCCTCAATCATCCCCGAGGTGACTACACCTGCAGCATCAGAGCGCAGATAAAGCGCCTTGGGCCCATCTCCATTTAGCTTGAACGGAATCTGCTTCAGATTCAGGATGATGTCTGTCGCATCTTCAACCACACCAGTGATGGACTGGAATTCATGGAGCACACCCTCGATACGAACCGCGGTCACGGCAGCGCCTTCGATTGAAGCCAGCAGCGTACGCCGTAGTGCGTTCCCGATCGTAGTGCCAAAGCCGCGCTCGAAAGGCTGAGCACTAAACTTGCCGAACTTGGGGGTGATCGACTCATTATCGACTGCAAGACGCTTGGGCTTTTGGAAACCTCTCCAAAGCATAGGTATTTCTCCTTTTCCGCGCGACCGCGATGCATTTTGCGGTTGGGCGGTTAATACGGTTGTGGAACAATGACGCCAGCTGCCAGCTCTTAGTCACATTCTAAGAAGCTGGCAGCTGGAAGCTAAAACTTGTAGGTTGTTACTTCGAGTAAAGCTCGACGATCAGTTGCTCATTGACCGGCATCTGAATCTCATCACGCTTGGGCAGGGAGACAATCTTTCCCGAATACGCATCACGATTGATGTCGATCCAAGTGACTGATTGAAGACCGCCGGCAAACTGCTTGGCCGTCTCAAGAACTCCCAGAGCCTTTGAGTTTTCCCGCACTGTGATCTCATCGCCGACCTTACATTGGAAGGAAGGGATGTTCACCTTCCGGCCATTCACCGCAACGTGTCCATGGCGAACGATCTGGCGTGCCTGACGGCGACTAGTTGCCAGCCCCATCCGATAGCAAACATTATCCAGGCGCGTTTCGAGTTGTTGCAGAAGAAGATCGCCAGTTACACCCGTCTTGTTTGAGGCCTTCTGATAGTAGGCACGAAACTGGGTTTCCAAAGTGAAGTAAATGCGCTTGGCCTTCTGTTTTTCGCGAAGCTGAAGGCCGTATCCGACCACTTTCTTTACCTTTTTAGATTGACCGTGCTGCCCGGGAGGGAAATTGCGCTTTTCAACTGGGCATTTCTCGGTAAAACACTTTGGACCTTTTAGGAATAACTTGACTCCGTCGCGGCGGCACATGCGGCAGACGGGTCCTGTGTAACGTGCCATTAGGTTTCTCCTGAATCGAGTGTCGATCGCTTTACACGCGCTTGGCGCTTCTTCGCGATCCATTCCGTTGATGGACACCCCAACAACGAGAACCTGGAGTGTCCAAGATGTGTTGAGGGTTCAGACGCGGCGACGCTTTGGAGGACGGCAGCCATTGTGCGGCATGGGCGTAACATCGCGGATGGAACGAACATCGATACCCGCGGTTGCAAGAGCGCGAATAGCCGATTCGCGGCCGGAGCCAGGACCAGACACCCGAACATCGACCGAGCGCAGACCATGCTCGCGCGCACCATTGGCAGCGCCCACGGCGGCCTGCTGCGCCGCGAATGGCGTCCCCTTGCGAGAGCCACGAAAGCCGAGCGAACCGGAGGACTTCCAGCTTAGTGTATTCCCGGTCTGATCGGTGATCGTTACGATGGTGTTATTGAACGATGCCTGAATAAAAACAAGCCCATACGGAACGTTCTTTCGTTCACGTTTCTTGAACTTCTTACCCTTACCGCCTGCCGCCTTACCTGTCTTTTGCTGATTCTGTGTCTTCGCCATTTATTTAGTCGCTTTCTTCTTACCGGCTACCGTTCCCTTACGCGGGCCTTTGCGGGTGCGAGCGTTGGTATGGGTGCGCTGCCCACGGACAGGCAGACTGCGACGGTGGCGCAGCCCGCGATATGACTGGATCTCGATCAGGCGCTTGATGTTGAGTGAAATCTCCTTGCGGAGATCACCTTCGATCTGACCCTGCTTCTCAATCACCTGACGGATACGATTTAGCTGATCTTCATCAAGCGTGCCTACCTTGACCATGGGATCAACGTCAGCTTCCCGCAGAATTTTTGCAGCCCGAGAATCGCCGATCCCGAAGATATAGGTAAGGCCGATGCGCGCTTGTTTATTGTTCGGTACGTCAACGCCAGAAATACGTGCCATCTAGTTTCCTTTGGTTGAGGTCTCTCCGGCGCGGCCGGGAAACGAGGGTGGGTCGTTACGGGAAGGTTTGCCGGGTTCAACGCAAGCCTATCGTTCGGCTAACTAGCCCGGCAGGGCCGTTTAGGAGGGAGATCTTATCCTTGGCGTTGCTTATGCTTCGCGTTCTCGCAAATCACACGAACTACACCACGTCGGTGAATAACCTTGCATTTGTCACAAATCTTCTTTACGGACGCACGAACCTTCATAAAACTCCTATGACTCTTGGCAGCTGACATCGTCAGCCAGAGCAACTTGTTAGTGAGCGAAACCCCTGCAGCTGGAAGGCGCTTGCCTTACTTATAGCGATAAACGATGCGGCCACGATTGAGATCATACGGGCTCAGCTCAATGGCAACCCGGTCACCGGGGAGAATCTTGATGAAGTTCTTGCGCATCCGGCCAGAGATATGCGCCAAGGCCTGATGCTTATTCTCAAGCTCCACCTTAAACATGGCGTTCGGCAGCGTTTCAACAACTACCGCCATGACCTCAATTGCATCTTCCTTCGACAAACGATTCTCCTTGCGAGCCCGGCAAGCGTCTTAGTATCGCTGATGTGGCCCGGCCAACGCACCACTTGTAATGGTAACTCAGTTACGCGCTTTTGGCTATCAACAGCCTTAGTGATGCGATAGAAAGAAGGCACTAGCGCGTAAGAACCAGCGGGCCGTCTTTTGTAATCGCCACGGTATGCTCAAAGTGAGCGCTGTAACTTCCGTCAACAGTGACTGCCGTCCAACCGTCCTTGAGCACCTTGACCTCAGGTTTTCCGGCATTGATCATAGGCTCAATGGCAAGCACCATTCCTGCGCGCAGACGCGGCCCCTTCCCTCTCACTCCATAGTTGGGCAGCTGCGGATCCTCATGCATAGCCTTTCCAATGCCGTGCCCCACAAACTCCTTCACGACACCAAAGCCTTCAGCTTCACATATCTCCTGAACAGTGGCGGAGATGTCGAACAGCCGGCCGCCTGGAACAGCTTGCCGGATAGCTGCTTCAAGCGAGGCCTGAGTGACCTCTATTAACCGGCGGGTCATTGCGTTCTGAGGACCGATAGCATAGGTCACGGCGCAATCGGAGTAGAAGCCGTCGAGCACAACACCACAATCGATCGAAAGAACATCACCATCTTTCAAGATGGTCTTCTCATTCGGCATACCGTGAACTACTTGCTCGTTGAGCGAAGTGCAAAGGGCCGCAGGGAAGCCATGGTATCCCTTGAAAGCGGCTTTTGCTCCGGAAGCGTCGATCTTTCGATTTGCGACGCGCTCCAACTCCATGGTGGAAACGCCAGCCACCACCAGGGGCCGAATCGTCTCATGCACCTCACTGAGAAGCTCCCCGGAGCGCCGCATCTTCTCAATCTCCAACGGAGTCTTTAACATAATCGCCATTCCCGTCAGGCGCTCCCAAGGATCTGCGGCGTGGTCCGTAAACGTTGCAGCGCTGAGCGGATTTGCATCGTGACTAAATCAATGTCCTCTGCTCCATTCACTTTGCAGAAGCGACCCCGTCGGCCGTAATGATTGATCACCGGTGCCGTCTGATCGTGGAAGCTCTGGATGCGTCTCTCGAAGACGTCTTCCGTGTCGTCGTTGCGCTGCTCCAATTTTTCTCCGTCCAAATCGCAAACATCAATCACAACGGGAGGCTGGCTGTAGATGTTGTAAATGTGGCCTTGTGGACAAATTCGGCGGCCAGTTATCCGATGCAAAAGCTCATCGCGACCCACCTCGATACTAATGGCCACAACAGGATACGCAGCCTGGTGTTTAGCTAGCGTGCCATCCAGCCAGTCAGCTTGAGCAAGGGTTCGGGGAAATCCATCAAGGATATAACCGCGGCTACAATCGGCATATTCCAGTCGCTCAGCTACCATCTCGTTAACCAACTCATCGGGAACCAATTCGCCCCGCTCCATCCGCTGTTCAGCAAGACGACCCAGCTGGGTATGATTCCTCCGATGTTCACGCAGCAGATCGCCGGTCGAGATTTGTGGCACACTGAATGCGGCCATGAGTAACTTCGCCTGAGTCCCCTTACCCACGCCCGGTGCACCAAGCAGAAGAACAGGTCCCGGTATCAAAGACGAAGATTGGCTGTCTCGTTCACTCTTGTCCAATTGAACCGCGCCTACCAGCTACGCCGGCCGCGAATACGGCCTGACTTGGGACTAAATCCGTCGTAGTGCCGCATGATGAGTTGCGACTCGATCTGCTGAATAGTGTCCATCGCGACACCAACGACAATCAGCAGAGATGTCCCACCAAAGTAGAAGTTGACGCCTAGGCCACTGGTCACCCACACCGGCATACGCTCAAAAACCCCCCCGATCAGCGGAATATGGTTAAACTTAATACCACTAATTAAGAAGGTTGGAATAAATTGGATGATGCATAGATAAAGAGCGCCCACCAGCGTGATGCGCGTAAGGACGTCATTGATGAAGTCCGAAGTACGCCGTCCGGGGCGTATACCAGGAATAAAGCCACCATACTTACGCATGTTGTCAGCAATATCATCGGGACGAAAAACGATGGAGATGTAGAAGTATGCGAAAAAGATGATGGCCAAAATAAATGTCAACTCGTAAAGCGGCTCACCCGGAGCGATGGCCCTAAGAATAGGTCCAAGAAATATGGTCTCCGAAAGCTTAGCCGATCCGAAAAAACTCATCCCGGAGAATAGGAGCGGTGCTGAGAGAATCGAGCTTGCGAAGATAACGGGCATCACTCCGCCGGAGTTGACCTTGAGCGGTAAATGCGTCGACTGTCCACCCATCATGCGACGACCGACGATCCGCTTTGCGTACTGAACTGGAATTCGACGCTCAGACCGCTCAACAAAGATAATAAAGGCAACCACTCCAACCATCAAAGCCAGCAGCACAAGGATTGCTATGGGAGTAAAAGCACCCCAGGCGCCAGTAGTAGCTTTCGTGTAAAGGTCAGCAACCCCTTTTGGCAAACCATCAACAATGCCAGTGAAGATAAGCAACGACATACCATTGCCGATGCCCCGCTCCGTAATCTGCTCTCCCAACCACATAATGAAAGCGGTGCCTGCAGTCAGAGTAAGCACACAGAGTGGAATGAAGCCCCAACGTGACATAGTCACCATAGACGAGCCGGCATTTGTCTGAGTTAGCGTAAGTGCGATGGCGGTCGACTGAACCACACCTAGAAGGACTGTGACATAGCGGGTCCACTGGGTAATCTTGCGCCGGCCAACCTCCCCTTCTTTTTGCAGCTTCGCTAACGGCTCATAGATCACGGTCAGGAGCTGAAAGATGATCGACGCAGTGATGTAGGGCATGATGCCCAACGCAAAAATCGTGAGCTTGCGTAGGTTGCCACCGGAGAACAAGTCAACTAGACCAAGCGCCGAACCAGCATTCTGATTGAAAAACTGAGCCAAGGCCTTAGCATCGATGCCAGGTGTTGGAATGTGCGCACCTACACGATAAACAGCCAACAATCCGAGAGTAAAAAAAAGCCTAGTTCGCAAATCCGGGATTTTGAATAGGTTAGCAACTTTGTCAAACATAGAACTCCCTAATCTGCGACATCAACTTTCCCTACAAGCTTGCATACTTATTCCGGCGCAACCTTAGGCCACTACGCTGCGTGACTCTCAGTGCCAATCAAAACCGCCTTACCCCCTGCCCTCTCGATTGCCTCCTGGGCAGACTTAGAAAACTTATGTGCATGAACGGTAAGAGCAGTGTGAACCTCACCATTGTTCAGCACCTTAACTAATGAATTCTTCCTGCGACGCAGCCCAAACTCAACAATCTTGTCTAGAGTGAATTCCGTCTCGTTATGCACCGCTTGGAGCTCGACCAGGCGATCAAGACCAACAACGGTGTACTCTACCCGGAAAATGTTGGTGAAACCCCGCTTTGGAAGGCGACGGTGCAAAGGCATTTGTCCACCCTCGAAGCCACGCATCAGAGACGAGCCTGAACGTGAACCCTGACCCTTGTGCCCTCGGGTCGAGGTCTTCCCCATGCCCGACCCCATTCCACGGCCGACACGCTTTTTGTTTTCATTCGCCTTCTTGGGCGCGCGCAAATTAGAAAGATTACGAATTGCCATTGGTGCCTCGCTCAACGCCGGCGTTGGACCGACTCGCATTTTTATAGATACTGCCTACTGCTCACCGCTAAAGCAAATTACTCGATGACACGTACCAGGTGAGGAACCTTCTTCACCATGCCGTGAATCGACGGAGTGTCTTCCCGCTCCACAATCTGATTAAGCCGAGTAAAGCCTAGGCCTCTTATAGTCTTTTTCTGCTTCTCAGGTACGCAGATCATTGAACGGAAATATTGCAGTTTGATCTTATTTTCCATTGCTATAACTCTCTCCGGAACAATTGAAGATAATGCACATAACTGACTGTGCTAAAGCTCATCCACCGTCTTGCCGCGACCCGCCGCTACTTCGGACCGATCCCTCAACTGCACAAGGGCATCGAACGTAGCTTTAACAACATTATGCGGATTGGCTGTGCCCAGTGACTTGGTAAGCACATTCTGGATCCCGCAGGAAGTCATTACGGCGCGAACCGTTTTACCGGCGATAACTCCGGTACCCTCCGGGGCAGGTTTAAGCATAACCTCACCAGCGCCAAAGTGGCCGAGTACCTGGTGGGGAATGGTTGTCTGCATGAGATTAATCTTGAAGAGATTCTTCTTTGCCGACTCGATCCCTTTGCGGATAGCTTGAGGCACCTCTTTAGCCTTACCCGAACCGTAGCCGACAACACCCTCAGTTGGATCACCGATAACCACCAAAGCCGCGAACGACATGTTCTTGCCGCCCTTTACCACCTTGGTGACACGATTGATCGAAACCACTTCATCTTTCAAATTGAGTCGATTTGCATCTATTTTCTTTCGCATAGCCATATTCTTTACCCGTCCTGACCTTTTCTGGGGCTAGTCTCTGACATTCTAAAAGTCCAAACCGGCTTCCCGCGCTGCATCCGCCAGCGCCTTCACCCGGCCGTGATAAAGATAACCACCGCGATCAAATACTATCCTTTTGATTCCCATATCCTGAGCACGCTGCGCAATCAATGCGCCCACCCGCTTTGCAGCTTCAACATTGCCCCCGTAGGGAACGTCTTCGCTTTTTTTACCAGCCGACGAAGCTGAAACCAGTGTGACCCCCTTAGCGTCGTCGATCAGTTGCGTGTAGATATGATTGAGCGAACGGTACACATTGAGACGAGGCCGTTCGGCAGTGCCCGACATCTTTTCACGGATACGAGTATGTACTCTCTGACGAATGAGGTTACGCTGACGGGGATTAATCATCTTTTCGCTTCCTTCTAGTGAGTGGACAGGTTTTGGCTGCGTTGAAGCGGCGCAGTGACTGCGAGTTCGAACTTTACTTAGCGCCGGTCTTGCCGACCTTCTTCTTGAGCTTCTCTCCGCTGTAGCGCACGCCTTTATTTTTGTACGGATCGGGCTTTCTTAAAGAACGCATGTCTGCCGCAACCTGACCAACCTGCTGACGGTCGATTCCGGAGATAGTCAGGTGGAGTTGCTTCGGGTCAATGACAACCTCGATGCCGGTCGGTAAAGGAAATTCGATTGGGTGGGAGTAGCCGAGGGTGAAGACAACCATGTTCTTGCCCTTTAACTCCGCCCGATAGCCGATACCAACGATGTCTAACTCTTTATTCCATCCACTTGTGACCCCCTGGACGGCGTTGTAAACCAAGGCTCGTGCCAGACCATGAAAACCCGCCTGAGAGTCATTCTGCCGCTCCACTACTAGGTCGTTATCTTTGGCAACTAGTGAAATACCCTGAGGAATTAGAGCTGTCACTTTACCCTTTGGACCTTCCACCAACACAGTATTACCAACTACCGTGTATTTCACGGTTGAGGGCAGAGCGATAGGCTTCTTACCAATACGTGACATCCGATTTCCTTTTTATGGCCTGCGATTCATGTCGCATCTTGATTCTTTAGTTAGCTGCAGCACTGAGGATCGTCACACTTACCTAGTCACGATGACACTTACCAAACTTCACAGAGGAGTTCACCACCGATGCCCTCTCGGCGAGCTTGACGTCCGGTCATCACGCCCTTTGGGGTGGTAAGTATGGCTATGCCTAGCCCACTCTGGACGCGACGAATCTCATCCCGGCCCTGATAGACACGACAGCCAGGACGGGAGACCCGCTTCAATTCGCGCATGACGCTCTGATTATTGGCATCGTATTTTAGATAAACTCGCAGAACCTTCATCCCTGCTTCTTCCGCCGGCTTGTAGTTCGCGATATATCCCTCTTCTTTCAAAATACGTGCGATCTCTGCCTTTAGCTTGGAAGCCGGTACATCCAGCTTTTGATGGCGAGCACGCATTGCATTACGAATTCGCGTGAGAAAATCCGCAATGGGATCAGTCAGATTCATTACATCTCCTTCACCTCCCGTTCGCCCGAAATATCATTTCAGGAACCTGCGAAGGTGTTTTTGCAGTTAGAACACTACCAGCTAGACTTCACGACACCCGGGATTTCACCCTTGAGCGCCAGAGAGCGGAAGCACAGACGGCACACACCGAATTTACGTAAAAAGGCTCTCGGACGCCCACAAAGCTGGCAGCGATTGTGCTGACGGGACTTGAACTTCGGTTTTCTCGCGTCCTTAACGCGTTTTGCAGTGGTTGCCATGTCTGTTGCTTTCCTGTCTTTCCAACCGTTAGCGATGCGGAATAAAAGCTATGCTCCCTGGCGGAAAGGCATGCCAAACGCCTTCAGGAGGCTGCGCGCACCATTATCGTCACGCGCCGTAGTTACGATCGTTACGTTCATACCCTTGATCTTGTCAACCTTCGCGTAGTCAATCTCGGCAAAAATCAATTGATCTCGTAGCCCCAACGTGTAGTTGCCTCGCCCATCGAAACTCTTTGAGGACACGCCGCGGAAGTCACGAACCCGGGGTAGAGCGATTGAAATTAGACGATCCAAAAACTCGTACATTGTATCGCCGCGCAGAGTGACCATGGCACCGATGGGCATGCCCTCACGCACCTTGAACTGAGCAATCGACTTTTTTGCCTTGGTGGTTACAGGTTTTTGACCAGCGATTGAGGCAAGATCGGCAACCAAAGGGTCCATAATCTTTACGTTTTGCGTCGCTTCGCCGAGACCCATGTTGACAACGATCTTCTCAAGCCTTGGCACCGCCATAGGATTGTGAATACCTAGATCGCTTTTAAGACTTTCTTTAATCTCGCTATCGTACTTCATACGTAAACGTGCAGGCATACTGACCTTCCTTTCACTACGGATTCGGAGTGTGACAGGACCAAACAGGGATCTCATCACGTATACCGTTTCGTAGGCTTAACCGCTATCTAGTCTATCTTGTTTTGCGTCCGTATGGACCGACCCGCTATCACTTTTTACCTTTTTCCGCGATTATCGAGTCGTTTGTCCTGGCAACGCGAATCTTACGGTCACCCTCTACCCGCGTTCCAACACGTGTTTTGTTCCCTTGGGAATCAACAAGCATAACGTTCGAAAGATGAATAGTCGCTTCTTGTTCGGCAATCCCACCCTTGATATTTCGTTGCGGGTTCGGCTTTATGTGTTTCTTCATCATCATCACGCCTTCAACGAGAAGGCGATTCTTCTCAGCTAAGACACGCAGCACACGACCACTCTTACCTGCATCTTTCCCTGCTATTACGACCACCTGATCGTTTCGCTTGATCTTAATCTTCGCCTTCGCTTTTTCTTGCACTCTAACTGGCATCCTGCTGATCCTTCCTCGGCTATCTGTCGAAGCCGGAATCCGTTTTGCAAACCTGACTAGATGACCTCGGGCGCAAGCGACACTATCTTCAGAAACTTTTTATCTCGTAACTCGCGAGCTACCGGCCCAAAGACACGTGTTCCTACCGGCTCCATACCATCATTGACCACGACCGCAGCATTAGAGTCGAATCGAATGTACGTTCCATCTCGGCGGCGGGCCTCTTTACGCATCCTGACGATGACGGCTTTCACAACCTTACCCTTTTTGACCGTACCATCGGGCGCAGCTTCTTTTACTGCAGCCGTGACTACATCGCCAAGTCCAGCTTTTCTGCCCAGGCCACCGCCTAAAGGAAGAATTACTTGCAACTTCCGCGCGCCAGAGTTATCTGCAACCTCGAGCATGGTGCGCATTTGTACGGACATGATATTCTCCCCAATTCCATCAGCCTAAATGCAAGGCTTTGCTAAGCTCTACTGTGCGGACGTGACGTTGTCTGCTTTCGTGGGTGCCGGCTCTGAAAGACTTGAACGACGAACGATCTCTTCGAGCGACCAGCGTTTTAGCTTCGACAACGGTCGCATCTCTCGAATTCGAACCACATCTCCCATACGCGCGGAGTTCTGCTCGTCATGCGCATAGAATTTTTTATTCGACTTCATCACTCGCTTATATTTTGGATGCGCTTTCCGCATTTCGATCTCAACCACGATCGTCTTCTGCATCTTGGTCGAGACCACGATCCCTATTTTTTCATTCCTACGGCCTACGCTTTGCTCAACAGCAGAGGCACCCGGCGTGCCGGAGTTAGTCTGTAACTCACTCATAATTAGCTCCTCTTCGCCTTCCGCTCAGTGCGTGTACTCTTAGCTGGCGCCACGTTTTTTACACTCGAACTAGCTGTTTTTGCCGCTGCAATGGCACGCTGACGTGCAATCGTCTTCGAACGAGCGATATCCAACTTCAGAACACGCAACCCTTTGATGCCTTCCTGATTCCCAAGGCTCTTCTGGAAACGGAGACGAAACAACTGTTCCGCAGCCTGCTTCTCGGTCGTAACTAGCTCGTCACTACTAAGATTTCGAATCTTTTCCAGTTCCATCTTTATCCTTCCGCCTGAACGGCGTGGCCAGCAGTTTCCAGCTTATCTATTTTACTGCTGCTGTTTCTTTAACATCGTGACGCATCACGAAGCTGGTTTTGAGTGGCAGCTTATGAGCAGCCAGACGCATTGCTTCCCGGGCCAACTCCGGCGTAACCCCTTCCATCTCGAACAACAAACGGCCAGGGCGAACGACGCAAACCCAATGATCAGGAGCACCCTTACCTTTACCCATACGCGTCTCGGCAGGTTTCTTTGTGATGGGCTTGTCCGGGAAGACCCGTAGCCAAACCTTGCCACCACGTTTGATAAAGCGCGTCATAGCGATACGGCTGGCCTCAATCTGACGGTCGGTGATGTATCCGCACTCCATCACCTTCAGGCCAAAGTCGCCGAACGAGAGGTCTGAACCTCGCCAAGCCTTTCCTTTCATTCGACCGCGTTGCTGCTTGCGGAACTTAACTTTCTTCGGCATCAACATGCTTAGATCTCTCCACCATTCATCATTGATCCTGCTTGACAGTTCTGCTAGGTGTACTAGGCCGAGAATGCACCCGCGGTCGAGGCGGCCGGAGCCGTTGTACCTTGATCCCGGCGCTTCCGTTGCTCATAAATATCCCCGCGATACACCCAGGTCTTGACTCCGATAATGCCGTAGGTTGTTTTCGCTTCCGAGAAGCCGTAGTCAATATCAGCACGCAGCGTATGCAAGGGCAGGCGACCCTGTAGATACCACTCTGATCGGGCGATTTCATTTCCGTTAAGACGTCCGGAAACACGCACCTTGATGCCTTTGCAGCCAAAACGCAGCGCTGAATCAACCGATTTGCGCATGGCCCGGCGGAAACTTACCCGCTTCTCCAGTTGGAGAGCAATGTTCTCACTTACCAGTTGCGCATCCAGTTCAGGCTTGTTGACCTCGAGGATGTCAATGAAGACTTCACGCGAGGTGCGTTTCTGGATGTCAGCCTTCAGTTTGTCGATCTCAGCGCCCTTACGGCCGATAATGATGCCTGGACGCGCTGTACGAATAATAAGGCGCAGCTTGTTACCAGGCCGCTCTACTTCTACCGAGCTAACGCCCGCAGCTTTGAGCTTCTCGCGCAGTTCAGCCTTCAGCTTAACGTCTTCGACCAGCAGCTTATCGTAGCCCCGCTCAACAAACCACCGGGACTTCCATGGTTTATTGATGCCAAGGCGAAACCCGTACGGATGAACTTTCTGTCCCATAGCTTTCCTTTACCCAATCTATTCCGACCACTTGAGCCGGCGTAAGCATTTCACGAAGTTGTAGATGTATTGTCCCTGGAGCGTTTGCTCGAGACTTAGCTGCTAACCCTTGCGTGCAACGCCTCTGGCCGACTTCGTCACGGAAGGCTTCCGCTTCCCTGCCAGCTTGCCAAGCGCTCTACCATCCAGACCGGTTGCGTCGCCACCTTCAGTGGCCCTGCCCTTCTCAGCTACGCTTACGATGATGTGGCACATCCTTCGCTGGTAACGGAACGCTCGACCCATCGGGGCCGGGCGAATACGTTTCATACGCGGACCTTCATTTGCAATAGCGGTATGCACGTAAAGGTTATCCACATCCACATCCAGCCCCTGCTCATCCGACACGTAGGCAGCATTGGCAATTGCAGACTGCAAGACCTTCTCGACGACCGGTGCCATACGTTTGGTGGAGAAATGGATCGTGTTGATCGCCTGCTCCACGCGAAGACCCTTGATCAGGTCTAGAACTAACTTCGCCTTCTGCGGGCTGGTGCGCTGAAATCTAGCCTCAGCGCGAAACTCCCGAACTTTGCTTACCAACTTCGCCATCTTCATATCCTTCCAAAACTAATTTGCGCGCCGGATTATTACGAGGAAGTCTATTGACCCTACGGCCGTGGCTTAGCGGCACTCTCAGCTTTGGCCGAGTGACCCTTGAAGGTGCGAGTCGCGGAAAATTCGCCAAGCTTGTGACCGACCATGTTCTCGGTGACGTAAACCGGGATGAACTTGCGGCCGTTGTGCACTGCTATTGTGTGACCGACGAACTCGGGAAAGATGGTGGAACGACGGGACCAGGTGCGCAGCACCTTTTTGTCGTTAGTCTGGTTCATAACCGTAACCTTGGTCATGAGATGTCCGTCAATGAAAGGACCCTTTTTGGCAGAACGCGACATAACTCACTCCGAAACTGCATGCTGAATACGACGAATCTATTGGCACCATTGCTCCATATGAGCAGGCCGCAAGACTTGGTGTTGCTTCTACATCCCGCGCAAAACTACTTGCCTTTATTTCTTCGCTGGACGATAAACGCGTCTGTACGTTTGTTATTTCTAGTTTTGTACCCGCGCGTCGGCTGACCCCAAGGCGTAACGGGATGCCGACCGCCGGAGGTCTTACCCTCGCCGCCGCCGTGTGGATGGTCGACGGGATTCATCGAAACGCCGCGGTTGGCAGGGCGAATGCCCTTCCAGCGGTTACGCCCCGCTTTGCCGATCGTGACGTTTTCATGATCCGTGTTACCCACCTGTCCGATTGTTGCCATGCACTCAACCAACACACGACGAGTCTCGCCGGAGGGAAGCTTCAGCAACGCATAGTCGCCTTCCTTGGCCACCAGACCTACCTGTGCCCCGGCCGAACGGGCCATCTGAGCCCCCTTGCCAGGACGAAGCTCGATATTATGCACGATTGTTCCAAGCGGGATGTTCTTGAGCGGCAGCGCATTCCCTACCAGAATATCGGCCTCCGGACCCGACATTATGATCTGTCCCACCTTCAGGCCCACGGGCTGGATGATGTAGCGCTTCTCTCCATCCGCGTAGTTCACCAGGGCAATCCGGGAACTACGATTCGGGTCATATTCGATAGTAGCTACGGTCGCTGGAACACCATATTTGTCACGTTTGAAGTCAATCAGCCGAAGCTTCTGCTTGTGACCGCCACCCTGGTGACGAATCGTCATCATGCCGGTGCTATTGCGTCCGCCGGTCCGAGGCTTGACGGTCAGCAGCGGCTTATGCGGCCTGTCAGTCGTAATATCATCGTTGACGAGCTTCGTTTGGAAGCGCAGCGTCGGGGTAATCGGCCGGTAACTCTTGATGGGCATCTTAGATCCATTCTCCTGGCTGACTTGTTTGCGCCAGATAGGTAGTTCAGTGAGTGTCGCTAGGCAAGAAAGCTAAATGCTGTTGAGATACTCCGGCATCTTTTCACCTTGCTTCAGAACGACGTACGCCTTCTTCCAATCAGGTCGGTAACCGCTGAACTTTCCACGGCGGCGTTCCTTGCCCTCGACGATGGCGGTACGGACTTTATTCACCTTGACTTTGAACAACACCTCTACGGCCTGCTTGACCTCTGTCTTGGTAGCTTTCTCAGCCACTTCGAAAACTAGGGTATTTTGGACCTCTTTGACCTGCATGCCCTTTTCAGTAATTAGAGGGCGGCGGATCACGGTATAAAGTGTCGGCATTATCGAGCCTCCTGTGTGGCAGCAGCGTGCTGACGCTTCGAGACGGCTTTTTTCAAAGTGTCTTGTAGAGCATGCAGCGCATCCACCGAAAAGATGGCGTGCTCATAGCGAAGCAAATCGTAAGGGTGAACTTCAGACGAAAGCACAAGCTCGACGCCTTGAAGGTTACGACTCCCAAGGTACAACTTCTCTTCAAGCTTGCGGCTAGACTCCACAATCAACGTCGTCTTCCCTGCATCGAGCTTACGCAGCGCTTGTGCATAAAGCTTGGTCTTACCTTCGGTAAGTTCAAAGCTGTCCACAACGGTTAGCTTGCCATCTTGGACCTTGGCAGCAATCGCCGAACGCAAAGCACCCATGAGCTTCTTACGAGGGAAAGCGTACTCATAACTACGAGGCTGAGGACCGTGAACAGTACCGCCCGAGCGCCAAAGAGGAGAACGGATTGAACCAATGCGGGCGCGACCAGTACCCTTTTGTTTCCAAAGCTTCTTGCCAGAACCTGATACGTTCTTGCGGGTTTTCGTTGCGGCGGTTCCCTGACGAAGTGCGGCGCGGTAGTGCTTCACCGCCTCCCATAGGAGTGCATCATTGATCCCGGCGGCGAATACCTCGTCGAGCAACTCAAACTGCGCAACCGTTTCGCCACCAAGATTTTTTACATCCATGCTTGCCATGCAATTTTTCTCTTTTCGCTTGCGATCGATGCCGCGAGCCTTTCACTTGTTTGGCCGCAATTAGCACGGCTGCTTGAGTGCACTTACTTCTTTTTGCTTGGAGCCGCTTTCTTCGAAGCTTTCAGCGCATCCTTGGTCTCGACCCCGGCGAAGCCACGCCGCTCACGCGGAGGCGACTTAGCCTTCGAGATCATAACGAAAGCGTCCCGATGGCCAGGCACCGCACCTTCAACCAGCAAAAGATTGTCTTCTAAATCAATGCCGCGGATGCGAAGATTGCGGACAGTTACTTGATCCGTCCCTTTGTGGCCAGGCATACGTTGGCCGGGAAACACGCGTGATGGAAAGGAAGATGCACCGATTGATCCCTGAACCTGAAACATGTGTCCATGGGATTTAGGACCGCCGCCAAAGCCATGGCGCCGGACGACACCGGCGAACCCGCGGCCCTTTGAGGTACCAATCACATCCACAAAACGCTCAGTTTCGAAGATGTCGACCATGACCCGGTCACCGGCTTTTACGCCATCTTCCCCTGTCACGTTTGAGATAGGAACTTCTCTGATAATTCTGACCGGAGGTACACTTGCTTTCGCAAAGTGACCCGTCATCGCTTTATTGATTTTTGATGCTTTCACAAAATCAACATAGCCAATTTGCGCGGCCTCGTAGCCGTCTTTAGCCATCGTCTTCAGCTGCGTTATGACACACGGACCAGCTTTCAAAACCGTGACAGGATGCACATCACCGCGTTCATCGAAGATCTGCGTCATGCCGATCTTCTTACCTAAAATGCCTTGTACTGCCATATGATTTCCTTTCCTCATCATGCCGCGTGGGCACTGCCGGTTGTTTCTGCCTACCTAAGATTTACTTCTGTACAGTTTTGATTTCAACGTCAACGCCCGCTGGTAGATCCAATTTCATCAGAGCATCCACGGTTTGTTGTGTCGGCTCGAGAATATCAATCAGGCGCTTATGAGTCCGAATCTCGAATGACTCGCGCGACTTTTTATCCACGTGTGGCGAACGCAAAACGCAATACTTATTCTTTATCGTTGGAAGCGGAATAGGACCCGCTACCTGAGCTCCCGTACGCTTTGCCGTGTCCACGATTTCCCCGGTGGACGTATCAAGCACACGATAGTCATACGCCTTCAAACGAATCCTAATTCTTTGTCCTGCCATGTCTCTTTCCTTTTCTGGCGTAAAGAAGATTTGAGGACACCGCCGGGGGTAAGGCGGCAGTGCTCGATGAGAACTGACGTTACTTGATGATCTCGCTGATCGTTCCCGCGCCGACGGTCCTGCCGCCTTCACG
>CAXTQE010000058.1:0-22242 GCA_964246225.1 uncultured Acidobacteriaceae bacterium
TAATTTGGGTAAGTAAATAATTACAAACGTTTATACGTTTATAAGCATGGGCTGGCAGGGTTCAAGGATGGTGATGTAGACCGCCCATCCCATCACTCTGAACTGTTCGCCATCTTCGCATTGCAGAACGAACTCGCAATCGAGGTCAAAGTCATCGCTGGATTCTGTGAGCGGCGCGCCATCCACCACCACACCTTCAAGTGCTTCCGCGAACATCTCCGCATAGATTCTCTGCATGACTGTACCTCGGTGCGTTTCGAGGGCAATGGTTAGCGCCCGCGACTGTGGCGATGCTGGACGACTGGAGCCTGTTCCGGCGCAATGGCGAGAGAAGAGGCTTCGCTTTGTTGCTGAACTGGAAGGGCAAGGGAAGGATTCAGTTGTTCCGGGCGTTCGATGGTAGGAGCTACAGCGTTCGCCTGAGCCGAATTGTCCGATGTGTAGACGCTTATTTGTCTGCCTGTACGGGAGAGGGAAGTGACCTCGGACGGAACTTCAAATCCATCCTGGCTGACAAGGACTTTGTTGGGAGCACCTGTTTTAAGGCTCTCCACGGCATAGCCGTGCTCGATGTGCTGGGCTTGTTCTTTGCTCAGTTGAACGCTCTTGCGATTGTCGAGGCGTATCCCTAGGGTTTCTCCCAGGTCGGTGATGGTGCCGAAGTCGCCTTTGCGGATGCCCTGCGAGAAATCAGGTTCGTTCATACGGATTCGGTCACCGTTGGCGAACTCCCCGTGTTCCTCCCGATAGACCTTGCTGTGGGCGGTCATGGATTTGGTGAGGTGGGGGCTGTAGATCACCTCATCTCCGTTGGGGATTCTGACGGTGAGCTGGTTGTTCCTGGTGTCTGTGGAGACGACGACGGCAGCACTGCCGTCTGGAATCCCCTGACTGGGACTTCCTTTCCGGTACTGGATGATGTCGCCAGGAGTGTACTGCTCTGCCAGCTTGGGGTTGGTCAATTCCTTTTCTATGTGGACTGGAAGCGCCTTGCTATCCGGCGCGACGATTCCCGCTGCTTGCAGGTCAGCCCGGATGAGCTGGTTCAACTCCCGGCGCTCGGCTGGGTCTTTGGCGAGAACGACGCTGCTGAACGGGTGCTCCGCGTAAGCAAGGGCAATCGCTGCAAGGCGGTGGTTCGGGTCGGCATACTCCTGCACCGAGACGGTTCTCGCTGGTGGAAGCCGCTCGCGGGATTTACTGAAGTCCACGGCTGAGGTCTTGCTGATATCGGTTGCGAGCTTCGCTCCCAAACCCTCGGCATCGTTGGTGTAGATTCTTGCGTCGTGTTCTGCACGCGAGATTGCGACGTAGGCAAGCCGGGTGTTAATCAGGGAACGTGCCGAATCGGTGTCGATATTGGCGATGACACGGCCCTCGGTGAGCCCTTGCGAGACGTGGGAGGTGACGGCATAGCCGTGGTCGAAGTGCCTCATCTTCGCCGGGTCGAACTGAACGATACGCTCGGTCTTGCCGTCCATCTTTACGGTAATCTTGCCGGTTTCGAACTTGGTGATGGTGCCTAGATCGCGGTTGTTGACGCCTAAATCCTTGTCCTTCGCGGTGAACTGAATCCGATCGCCGGTGGCAAAATCCTTTTTGGTTTCCTGATAGGCGTTCACACCTTTCAGGCGCTTCGGGTCGTAGGTGATGGCTTTGACGTCGCTCTGCTGGACCGTCACGGTGTTGTTCCGGGCGTCTGCGGAAAGCACAACGGCGTAGCTGTTGGCGGCGATGCCCTGAGCCTTGCTGCCTTTCTCGTATTTGAGGATGTCGCCCGGTTTGTACCGTGCGGCCCACTCTCGATCCGCGCCGGTCATGTCGGAACGGTGGGCCAGAACAGAGAGCGTCTTCTGTTCTTTCCCCAGCTTGCCGACCTCCTGCAACTCCACCCGCACGGCCTGATTGATGAGTTGGCGGCTGCGGTTATCCGGGGACACGATGATGGTCCGTTCCGGGTTCGCGGCATAGTCCCTGGCGATGGCCGTGATGCGCTCATTCGGGTCTGCAACCTCCGTAATCCGGCCCTGCTGGGCAAGCAGTTCAATGCCTCTTTCAGTCTCGCCTTTGGCGAGATACTGGACCGCCTCCAGCAACTCCGGGTTTTTTCGTTGGCGCACAATCTCGTCGAGCTGCGAGGTCCGCATCCCGGCCTCCTGCATCTGCTGGAAGGGTCGACCCGCATCGACGCCCTGGTGCTGGGCGGTGTCGCCGACTACCAGTACCCGGTCCTCGGGTTTGATCTTGTCGAGGAAGGCCCGCATCTGCCTGGTGCTGGCAAGACTGGACTCGTCCAACATATATAGATGAGGCGTGGATTTCTCCTTCCCGCTGCCTCGGGCGAGAAAACTTTGCAGCGTCGTGGCTTCGATGCCTTCCTCTCGAAGCTGACCGGCTGCGCGTGACGTGGGCGCGAAACCTTCGACCTTGTACCCGCTCTTTTCTGCGCCATCTCGGATGCTGGAAAGCACCGTCGTTTTGCCGGTCCCGGCGAGACCCTGCACGCCGTGGATGCGGTCGGACGACGTGAGAACGTCGGTGATGACGGTCCGCTGCGCCTCGTTTAGAAATGTCCGGGTCGCGGCCTGAGCTGTAGCCTGTTCCCGGTTCATGAGGGGCTGGACAGTGTTCTGTCCGCTCATCACATGCCACACGTTTGCCCGTTCGTTGGCGATGGTTTCCGGTGTCGTAAAGGTGCGGCCGGTGGCGTGCTTTTCGCCGTTCATCTCGCGAAAGTCGCCCCGGTCGTGGCGGGCATCGAACTCGGCTTTGACGTGCGCGAAGGTGGTCTCACCCATGCCCCGGCGAAGTGCATCCCGCATCAGGGTTCGCTCGTCAACGACAGCCTCCCGCTCAAAGTTGCTGCTTCGCGCATAGTTGACGGCTTCCTTTGCCTGGGTGATCGGCTCGGTTGCGTGGCTCTGTGTTTGGGCACGTAGACGTGCCTGAGCGACTACCGCACCGGGCTGGTTGCCGAAGGATGTTGCCACGGTTTGATGGGCTTCTAAGACCTGCTCCGGGGAAAGGATGACCTTCTTGTCGCGGGTGGCGTGGGCGGCAATCTGGGACGCCTCCGCGCCGGTGTAGCCGGTCTTTGCCAAATGCTCTTTGATCTGCTGAGACCGGGGACTGGAAGCGTCCAGATACTCCTGCGAGTAGCCTTTGATTTCCGGTGCTCCACTCTTGCCCGCCTCGATGTCATACCCGAGTTCGCGGAGCTTGTACGTGAGCGCCGACTGGTACACGGCGGTCGCATAGTTCTGGGTATCGAACATGCCCCGCTCCTGAAGGGCGCGGGGCTTGCCGTCCGCCCGCTCGGTCACATTCACGATGAAGACGTGGGTGTGGAGCTGGGGAGCGGCGTAGCCTTCGACCGGGCGGGCGGTGTCGTGCTCGAACTTAGCCGCAATAAATTTGCCGGTCGCTTCGGCTGGGTTATTGCCGCCGATTCGGGCCTGGGTGTACCGCTCCAGCTCGGCTACGGCGATGGTCACAGCTTCGCTGTGTGCTTGCCTCACCCGGTCATCGCCACCTACCAAAGCCGTGAGGGAAACGGATTTAGGAGCGGAAAAAGTAGCGTCCCAACCGGCGCGATGCTCTACCGCGCTGATCGTCGTTCCGTCTGGATTCTTGTACTCCTGGGCGGTCCGATGCTTCACCATCTGCTCGCCGGTCTGGGGATGCTGACCGTCCGTGAGGCGCGTGAAATGCTCGGGACTGACGGAACCCGACAGTCCCATTTTGTCTGCGAGCTGGCCTTGCCACTCGCCCGCAATCGCACCGTCCTGTTTGTAGTAGCTCTGGGTAGTAGAGGTGAACTCCATCTGGTGATAGGTCTGGGCCTGACCTGCATTGAGCGCCTTTGAAATCGTGAGCATGGAGTCCTCCTTTCTGGTCTATAGATCGCCGATGGGTTCTGGAATCGGGAGTAGTTCTACCGGTCCGAAGACGGGTATGTTCGCCGGTGGCGGTATTGGAACAGCGGTCGGTACAGGCGTTGCTTTCGGGCCTTCCTGCTTCACAACCGGCTGGACAACGACGTGTGCGGTGAGGGGCGCTGCTGTCACCTGTACGACGGTGGGCATGGTGGTTATTGGTGTGGCGGCGGGCGTGGGTATTGGTGGTTTCGGCTTTACCGGGGCGAGAGGATCGAGCCACATATCGCCCTCGGGAATGTCGCGGGCGACGAACGGCGGGGCGATAATATCTCGGTCCATGTGGGGGAAGCTAAACCGCGTGACGTTGTTCCCCAGCTTCAGAAACGAGTGGAGGTCTTCGAGTCCCTGTATTTCCGAAGCCATCACCAACGGCTCAACCTGCCGGTCCATAGTGAAGCTCTTGCCTGCACGCTTACCGTCCGCGACCGTCTCCCGCACGCGCTCGATTTCGATGTCTCCAATCAACTCGGAAGCCCACTTTGCGGCTTTCGGCTCGGCAGTTTTGAGAACGAACTTGGTAGCGGGTTGAGACAACATCACCTCGGCAAGATGCCCGTAGATGACTTCTAGCTGGGCCTTACCCTGGTAGCCGAAGATAATGGGGTTGTCGCTCTTGCGGCCCTTGGTTAAGGCACTGTGGAACTGCGGAAGCCGTTGCAGGGTTGCCAGCTCGTCCAGGACGAACCATGCCCGCTTTTGTCCTGGCTTGGGCAGAGTGAGCAGGCGAAGAATGAGCAGGTCGATCCAAAGGGAGTGGAGGGGCCGAAGCGTTTCTTGCTCGGCCTCGGTGCCGGTAAGAAATATCCATCCCTCCCGCTTCTCGGCCCACGCCGTAGCACTCCATTCCCTATTGTTGGCCTGTTCCTTGGTTGGCAGAAGCCGCAGGCTGTCGGCTATCAGGCCCAAGGAACCGAGGACGCCGTTCCGTTGATCCGGGGCGTCTTTCGAGATGATGGACTCAAGTTCCGTCCCTGCCACGCGACGGTCGATTTCATCGGGGTTGGACATCCATGCGACTAAATCCTGGGTCGAGGGACGGTACTTCATGAGGTGAGCGAATATCTTTTGCGGTGTCTCGGTGAAGAACTCACCGGGCTTGCCGTCCGCTGGCTGGTACAGCGATGCGGCGATGGTGCGGGCCTCGGCAGGGTTCCGCAGCTCGGCGGCGGGCGACCAATAGCAGGAGCGTGCGTCGAGCGGATTCAGGATCACATCGTTGCGGTCTTCGCGGTAAAAGCGCTGGATAAACTCGCCCGCTGGGTCGTACACAATGGCCGATTCCTTACGGTCCTCGATCTGTCCAAGCATCTGCCGAAGCAGGGTCGATTTACCTACTCCGGTGTCGCCCATGACCTGGACGTGCTTCGCTTCTGCCTCTAAGGGAAGACGGATGGTGACGCCTTTTTCGTTCGTCGGAATCCCCAAACCTTCGCCTTTTAGAATCTCGTTGAACTGCTTCGGGTCCGACATCACCGGCCCGCGTAGAAGACGCCCATACTTCATCTTCTTACCGCGTTTGAAGTCCATCGGAACCGCAAAGCAGAGTAGAAACACGACGACGCCTGCCGCTTCTGCCAAGGCTGGGCCGTACGCGCTGAGAACGTCGTCGCCGCCAAAGATCGCGGCCTTGAACCATCCGTACAGGGGCTCATCCGCAATCTTCTTTTCCGGACCTCGGACGAAGCTCGTGTACCCCTGGGCAAGTGCTTCCGGGGACAACTGGACGCTTAATTCCTTGCCGTTGGGAAGGGTCGTCGTGCCTTTTACAAAGTCTTCCGGCTGGCCTACGCGGGGAAGTCGCTTCCCTCCTTCAAGGAAAATCATGCGGAATGAATTGTGCATCTTGAATTGCGCCCCGGCTGCGCATTTAAGGAAGTCACCGGTGTACTCGCGGGCCAGGAACGGCTTCATGAAATACATTCCGAGAAGCAAACTCATCAGAATCGGCACGGCAAGAACCATCGTCCCGATGGTGTAGACCGGCACTTGCGGCGGCCAGATCACCGTCTCTTTCCGTCCCCATTGGCTTGCCATTGTCTAACGCTCCTTCGGTACTGCGGCTGCGTATTGCGCCATCACATCTGTTGCTGCTTTGCGTTTCGTCGTCCGCACGTTCGCGAGTACGCCGCTGAACTCCTCTGCGCTCATTACCTGGCCGCACGCAAGAGGTTTCAGCACAAGATTCAAAAGCATACGCGTGGCGACAATCTCGGTGAAAAGGGCGTCGGTACGAGAGTTGCGGGCTTCACGTAAAAGCACCTCCCGCGCCCACTCGCTTGCGCTTTTATCCTCGGCTTCGGCTGCTCGAACCAGCTCGCGTTCTTCCTTCAAAGTGAGCTTGGTTCCAAGGCTTCGCGAGCGGCTCGCACGGATTTTGCCTCGCCCGAGACGCTGCTCCATTGTGATTTCGTCCACGCTCATTCACTCTCCCTTTCCGTTTACAACGCGGTTCCTAGACGGGAACTGCCAGTTCCCGCCTAGGAACCGATAGGCTGCATCTGGTTTGCTATGTGCTGGTTCGCGCCTGGGAACTTTTGGCCTCGAAACTCAACCCTGGAAGGGATGGAGTGTCATCTTTTCCATGTGCGAAGCACATACGCTTTTGTTCTTGCTCTTGCCGTTGCTGTTGCACTTGCCGTTGCTGCTGCAGTTGTCGTTGCTGTTGCTGTTCCGTGACGCAGCGCGTTACTTGATGCAGGGGGCGCTAGTCCCCTGCATCAACGCACTTCAGTCTGCCGCAACGTGGCTGGCTGGCTTCGGTCCACGCCGCGCCCCTGTGAGCTCCGTAGCAGGTCTCTTGATGCGGAGCTGAGAGGTCACCTTGGGGTCAGTGGAGCGGAACTTCTGGAAGTCGGAATCCTTGCCGAAGGTGTACTCAAGCGCCTTGTTCACCACCTCGTCTGGAAGGCACTTGGCGAAGGTCGCATACTGGTTAACCTGTTTTGCGGTTGACTCTTCGAGGGAACAGGTGACGGTGACTTTGCGGACTTGCTTGATGTCGAGCAGGGGCATGGATGGTTCCTCCGGGAAGGTTGGTTAGGCTGCGTAAGTGGGGGTAACGGGCGTGTCGGTGAGGTCGTCGGCCCGGTAAAGGTCTTCGGTTTCAAAGGTCTGGGTGGCGAAATCGTAGCCGGTAACGGAGATCAACTCCCGCACCCTGCGCTTGCCATTCGGCAAGCGTTCGCAGTAGAGAACGAAGTCGATGGCGTCCGCTGTTTCCGAACGGATAAAGCTGTGGCTGATGTTCGGTCGGGCGCTGAGCGCAAGGTTCGACAATCTGCTCAGTGCATCCCACGCCGATTTCGCGTGCAATGTGGTGAGGGTTCCGCCGTGGCCGGTGTTCATGGCCTGCAACAAATCGTTCGCGCATTCGTCCCGTATTTCACCAAAGATGATGCGGTCGGGACGGTGCCGCAATGCTGCTGCCAGCAACGCGCTTGGAAGGATCGCAACCTGCCCTGGAATTGCATCGACGGCTTCCCAGCGGAGTGCGTTCGGCTGGAGTACGCGAAGCTCTGCAACCTGTTCGATCACGATGAGCCGGTCGGTCACGGGAACATGGTCGAGGATGGCCTTCATCAAGGTCGTTTTGCCTGATCCTGTCCCGCCCGCGATAATGCCATTCTTCTTCTTCAGAAGGAATGAAACAACATGATCGCGTACCTCTCTCGGCATGCTTCCCTTCTCAATCAATTGGTCGGTCGTAAACCACTGATTGAATTTGCGGATGGTGAGTGAGGGTCCGCCGATTGCGGACGGTGCTCCAACCACCGCCACACGTGAGCCATCCGGCATCCGGGTATTGAGGATCGGATTCTGGGTCGTGAGGTCCTGGCCCATCATCCGAGCAACGCGCTGGATCGCCGCTTCAAGTCGCTCGACGCTGTATTCATCCTTCAAGGGAATATGCTCGATGACACCTCCCCGGTCGGCATAAACGCCGGTCGTTCCATTGACCATCAAATCGCTGATTGTCGGGTCAAGAATCAACGCCTGAAGGTCTTCGGTAAAGAACGGCAGAACCTTTTCCCATCCACTCTCGACGCTCATCGGCTAACCTCCGGGCGGAAGGTGGAGCCCTGGCCTACAACTGGATCGACGGAGACACGATTTTCGTGGAACTCGGTGATGGTCAAGCCAAGCGGATTGATCGTTTCGTACTGGGGGTTGGTCTTCGCCTGCTCGCTCACCTGGGCGGGATTCAAATAGTAGGTAAACGAGGCCATCCAGTGTTCCGTGCGCGGCTTGCTGGAAGTTCGCGCCGGGTAGATGAGATCGAAGGTTTCAAGCGCGGTTCCCCGCGAAAGAATCGTGTTCTCGACCTTCTCCTGGGTCATGGAGGTGATGGTCACGTTATTGACCTGTACTTCACTCTGTTCGGTCTGTCCGCTCGTCACCTGGGTGATGAGGTGGTCGGCGTTGTCCTGGCTGATGAGCTGAGTGGCGAGCGCCGTGGAAAGAAAGTAGTAGTTCATGGGGTATTTCTTCGCCATCGTTTCGCGATTGATGGTGTGCCGGTAGCCTGTCCAGTCGGTGAGATAGGTGCGGATTTCACCTTCGCGCGGGCTGTAATTCAGGTCTGTGTACTGGATCGCCTGTGCCCTGCCCGCTTCGTCAATGCGGATGTAGCGGTTGACGACGGGACGGTGCGAAACCGCGACCAGCCCGCCGCACAGCAAAAGGGAAATACCGGCGAGTGCCCCAATCGCAATCTTGGCCATGCTGCGCTCGTTGTAATGCGCGGCGTATACCTGATTCCCAACCTTGTCGGCCTGGACATGCTGCCGTGCTGTGAGCGTGCTATCGGGAATTGCGATGTGTGTGGACATGGGCGTTCCTTTCCTGGTTGGCCTGGACGGTTTTGTGTACACGGACGATGGTGGTGATGAAGACCAAGAGGAAAAGGGCGAGCATCACAAACCTTCCGAGTGGCCCTGCTTTTCTGTAAAGCAATCTCAGAGTGAACATGGGGGTCCTTTACGCTGCTGCAACGAGTGCGCCGATCTTCTCTGCAGTTTCCCCGAGCTTGCCGGCGAGACCGGCACCACCGCCGAAGATCATCTGCGTAACGCTCGGAATGAGAAACATATTGAGGATGAATGCGACGAAAATCGTGGTGAACGGAATAAGGTTTGCAAGCCACATGGCGATGCTGTAATCACCGTGGAACGTCTGCGTCATGAAGCCGGTAAGGAACTGAGACCACACGAAGATGAAGGCTGCGGCAACCGCTCGAATCATCGCGAGAGACAGAAGCACTTCGACGAAGTGCAGAAACTTGCCCCGGAACGTCTCGGTCAAATACAGCGGAATCATGAGCGGGCCGAACAAAGCAGCGACACCGTAGAAGATGAACGCGCTGCAATTGATGAGGAAGATAATCCCGGATGCGATGCCGAGTAGACCTTCGACGAAGTAGTAGCAGATGGTTTCCAGTGGTGCGAGGATCGTGGGCATAGGCGTTTCATGGCCTGCGGTCGCAATCAGTGAAGTCATCTGGTTCAATTGCGTTTGGTCAAGAATCTGCGAGATAGCAGCGGCGATGTAGGAGAACATGCGATTGAAGCCGAAGCTCGCGCCGGGGAGATTGTTGACCCAATAGTGTTCCAGCACGAGACAGAAAAGGAAGCGGAACAGGAAGGTGCGCAGCTCATCCAGACTGACGGTCCGGTGGCCTCCCATATGCACCGACCAGGACGACATGCGGACGGCAATCCCAATCAGGATCATGGTTGCGATGAAGGTGAGCAGGATCATCCCGAAGTTCGACAGGGCTCCACCGTTTTGTGTCGTCAGGTTGGTTAAATCCTGGGTGAACTGGCCGAGCCAATCGACTGCTCCGGGGCTGGTATTCATAGGTCACTCTCACGCTGAAACGGGGACGACGGGCTTGTAGGGGTACCGGGAAGCGCTGACGATGCTTCAGCGTCTCCCGGAATGGGGTTCATTGACTCAGTAGTAGGTGGTCCAGGTGGTCGATCCGTTCCCGAGATACGTTGGGTTGTTCGCCTGCTGGGTGTACTTGTTGTTGGCGTCGTTGATCGTCGTCGAAGCGATGTTGCGCGTGTCCATGTTGGCGACTGCGGCCTGAGAAGCCATGCACGCATGGAGTTGCCCTTGCGCGTGTGCCTCCTCCAACCGTTGCGAGTCCGACATGGTGAGCAAGTTGAACTGTTCCAGCTCGCTGTTGGTCATGTCGGAAGTGTCGTAAATGGAACCATTCAGAGCGTCGTTTGCTGCAAGATTGTTGGTCCGGCTGGATTGGTAGGCGCTCACGGCTGAGAGGCAATTGCTCGATGCGGCGTCCATCGCCTCGATCCGCGCAAGGGTGGAAAGCCGCTGGCTTTGCCCGACGATTTCCTGGCTCCAGAAACTGGAAGACGTACCAGAGATGGCGAGATTCATGAGCTTCCAGACAAGGCTTGCATTCTGGGATTCCCCATTCATCTGCGCTTGTAGACCGGCCGTTTCTCCATAACTGTTCTGGACGGTTCCATGCAACAACGCGTTCTCTGCGGTGGTGAAGATCTGTTTTGAACTGAAATGCTTCAGGTTGTTGACCATGGTGTTGTAGGTGGTCACGGTCTGCTGATACATACTCAGCTCCGTTTGCGCCATTTCAAGGTCATTGGTGAGCTGCTGATAGAGAGTGAGGTTCGCCTGGGAGCCGTTCGCAATCTCCTCTGCCTGGGCGACAAGCCCTTTCTCCTCATTCGAGATTTGAATGATGGCGTGGGCCGATTGCGTTGGGTCGAAGGTGACGCCGCCAAACTGCGCGTGAGCGGGTGCCGCCATTGCAAGCGCAGCGAGTCCGCTGGCGAGCGTCAGACTGCGGGCTGTGGTGAGCTTCTTCATGTTTGGAAACTCCTAAAGCGTGGGGTTGACGCGATGGTCTGCGTAGGAGGGGATGAGGATGTCTTTGCCGATGTAGACCCGCGCTCGTGAACCTTCTTTGAGCGTGATGATCGGCAGCCGATTGAGGAATTTGTTCAACACCTGTTCGCCCTCCTGGCTGGTTTGCGAGGAGATGCCGTTGCGAATCTGGCTATCGGTTGTTAAAACGCTTCCGTTGTTGCCGATCTGCGCGAGTCCTCCCAGACCCCCGATAGCGGCGGCAGCGGCGAACGCTTGTAGATAGCCATGGTCTACGTTGGTGGCGAGTCCGGTGGTCCCGATTGGATCGAGGCCCGCGTACTTGTCGATGTCGATGGAAAACCCGTCCGGGCAGACGGCTCGGTGAAACACCACCGCGAGCCTGTGCTGCTGCTGGTTCCCTACTGCCGTCACGGTCCCAATCAAACGGGTTCCCTGAGGCAGGAGCAGGTTTTGACGGTCGTACGAATAGTAGTCCGTCGTGAGCATCAGCAAAACCGGGCCTGACATGCCGCCGTCTACGTGGTTGGTCACGACTCCCTCTAAAACCGTGCCTTCGAAGACGCGGTAAAGTTTGCCGCCGTACTCATCGAAGTTGTACGCGGCCATGGCGTTCGTTTCTTTCTTTGCGCTCGGCCTCGATCCCTCTTCCGGTGCGGCCGGCCCTTCTTCGGTCGCGCTCTGGCTGGCTGTTACAGTCGGTGCGACGGATGGCCGGGTAACAGATGGTGCCTGTCCTTCCGGTCCTGCTGGATGCGTCTGGAAGTCCACCGCTACGGTGTCGCTGTTAAGGGCCTCCACACGGTGCTTCTCCCGGTCCGCGCCCTTTTGCTTCGCTTGGGCGTGGGCTTCCGACTGGCCGGATGTCTTTCTAGGCGCGTTCTGGCTGTTGCCGTAGATCGCCGCGCTCTGGGCTGGCGTCATCGGCGCTGTGCCATCCGCTTCCGGCAACGGAACAGGCTGGCCCTGGCGCTGGGCCTGCTCCTGGGCTTGCATTCCCTGCTCCTGGGCGTTCATCGCGGCAATCGCTTGCTGGAGCTGGGCGTGCTCGGCGTCACTCTTCTGGAGCAATGCCTGCTGCTTCTGAAAGTTGCTCACCTGCTGGGTGTCGGCGGTGGATGGGCGAGCGGGCAACGTGCTTTTCGTAGCATCTTTCTTGCTGCCGCCAGTCATGACGTTGTAGGCGGTCGATACTCCAATCAGGGCGATGGCTCCGGTCAAGGCGAGCACGATAGGCATGGTCTTGCCGATGGGCGGCTTGGTGGACGGTGCGACAGGGACGGTAGCCATTAGTTGTTCTCCTGGCGGTGGAACTCAACCCTGGCTTTACCGATGGCGACATAGCCGTTTTGGAGGAGCTTGGGAACGGTATAGAGGCCGTTTGCAAAATCGAAGTTGATGAGCGAAGGCTTTTTGTCCTTCAGTTCGTAAACCACGGGTGGCTCCTCGAACTTGCCCTGGATGTAGGTGAACTTTCCGTCATCCCAGATTTGCCGCACACCCAACGCTTTCGCCTTCGACTGATCCCAGCTGTAATCGAAATGGAGGTTGCTGGGGTAGGTGCTTTGGTATTGAGCCTGGGCGGTTTCGGCCGTCTTTTTGTCGGCGGCGGCGGCGGCTTTTGCCTGGGCCACTTCCCTTTCAAGCCGGTCTTCCTTTTCCTTTACCTCGGCGACGGGAACAAAGACGGGAGCCTCGGCAATCTTCTTCTGGGCGTCCTTGTCGGTCTGCACCAGAAACACCGTCGCATCGAAGCCTCCGGCCTGGTCTGCGGATACCTCTTTCAGCTCAAGGGTGTAGTCATTGCCGTGGTCGGAGATGATGTGCAGGTTGGTGGTGCTCTTAGCCGCTGCCGCCTTGGGCTTTACGCTGACGAAGCGGCTGGCGACGTGTCCGGCGTTGATCAGCCAGTCGTCCGTGTTCCCGCCGAAGATCGTGGCGACCTTCTCCTCGGCTGGAAGCTCAAGGAGCGTCGATTCATTCAGGATGGTCCGAATGACCGGGGGCGCGGTCGTCGCGCTCACCTGGACGGTCCTGGGTGCTTTGCCCTGGGCCTGAATGGTGGGTGGGGCGTAGACGCAAGCCGCTAAAGCGGCGACGGCGAGGCAAGGATGCTTCATACGGTTGGTCTCCTGAATGGTGTGAGCGGTGAGAGCTACGGAAGGGCTAGGCGTCTTCGCCTGCGACGAAACGGGTAATGCCGTCCTCCAGTCCCCATCGTTCGATCAAGCGGGCACGGCGGGCGCGGTCCTTAGGTCTGGTGGAGAAGATCGCGTAGCTGCGTGGGTCAAGGTTCAACGTCACAACCTTGGTCACACCGTCCCGGCGCATCAACAGGCCCTCCCGTGGTCCAAGGCTCTCGAAAAGGTTCAACTGCTGCTCGGTCATCTTGAACAGCGCGCCGTAAAATTCGCGGTTGAACGTCGCGTCTGGCAGCAACAGGAACGACGTACAGGAGTTCACGATGCTGTCCGCGTTCTCTCCAAGATCGTTCGCGGATTGGCCGATGAGGGTCACGCCTCCAAGGTTCTTGCGCACCTGCTTGATGCTGGCAAGCGCACCCTCCAGGAGCTGCTTGTTCTTCATGTTCGAGAAAATCTCCTCGATCACGACATGCTTGGGCACTCCAAGATTCCTGGGGTCGTACACCACGTCGTCGATCCGGCGTAGCAGCCAGATCATCAACGGCTCGATCAAATCCGGGTAGTCCTTGGACACGCCCGCGAAGTCCCAGCACTGGATACGCGAGAGGGCAAGGGAATCTTCCACGTTGTCGAAGATGGCGTTGTAGACGCCCTTGTCGATCCATTTGGCAAGGTAGCGCTTCAAGTGTGGAGGGAGGAGAAGATTGGAAAGCCTGCGAATCTTGCGGTCGATGAGGTACATGCCCTGCACCTCTTTGAACACCGCATCCTCGTCCTCGGGGCTGAGGCTAGCTCCACCGTTGGTGAGCAGCATCTTGACGAAGTTGAAGAGAAACTTGATGTTCTTGTCGGTCGGGTCCAAGGCGAACGGGTTGACGCGGGGGCCGTCCAAACCGATCCGGTCAACCTTGCCGCCGTACAGCTCCACCATGCTTTCGTAGCTGTTACCGATGTCGAAAATGAAGGTGAAACCGTGGTATTTCCGTTCCAACGCAAGCATCTGGTTGGTATGCACACTTTTGCCGGTGCCCGGTGGCCCGATGATGAGCATGACGCGCACCCCGGCAACGTAGACATCGTGGAAGAACGGCGTTCCCTGCCGGGTCTCAAAGACATTGAGGTATTCGCTGTCGAGGTCTTCCGAGACGGGATGGCCGATGGTCGGGGCGAAGACGGGCGAGAGGCGGGCATGGTGATCCTCTCCCAGCCATAGGGAGAAGACGTTATATCGCTGATTGAACGGGAACATCGCATAGAACGCCGAGAGGTTGCCGATGGTTTCCTCGATCACAGTCGCCTGGGCGTCGACAAAAGTCCGGTGAACGAGCGGGGTATTCTCCCTCAATTCTTCCGCGCTCCCAGCCGAGAGTAGAAGCGTCACGGTGTACTTACCCTGTGCCTTTTTTCCCAGCTCTTTGACCACCAAACCAAGGTCATCGACACCCTCGGATGCGGCCTTTGCACCCGCTCCCTGATCGAGCTGGGCGAAGTTCTTCCCCGCCATCACACGCTGGAAGATGCCCACTTTGAAAAAGTCAATCCACTTCTCCTGAGCGCTGATTTCCTTGCGGACGGTGGAGCTGGCCTGCGGCCTCCACGTCGTGCAAAGCACGCTGTCACAGGTCAGATTGGTGATGCTGTTGTAGAGGCAGGGCTGTGACGCGGCGGGCGTGCTCGACGCGGAAAACATCTGTACATGCCGCTTCCCTACGCGCAGATGATCGTTGTGCCAGGACACCGCGCTGGTTGCAATCTGCTGGTCGATTCCCTGGTCGGAAACGAGCGGGATGTGGCCCGCCCATCCCTCCAGGTTGAACAACTCCGCAAAGAACTTAAAGGCTTTCTCCTTGCCGACCACCCGCAACCCGATGACGCTGCTCAGATGCGTTTCAAGGATGGTCGCCGCCTTCTGAAGCTGCGAAATGAGGCGGTCGTTCTCGTCGGCCTGCTCCTTCGGCCTGGCGGCGAACGGAGACGCCAGCTTGGGCTCCAGCGTGAGGCACCAGTGCAGGTCGATACGGCGAAAGTTGGCTGTCTTTGCAAGGAAGTCCAGTCGATGATCGACAAAGGATTGGGTGATGGGATCGGCGTACTTCTTCTGCCGGGGAATCTCGAAACCGGAGGTCACGCGCATGTACTGGTAGAGCGAAAAGTCTTCTGTGAGACCGCGCATGCCGCCTTCAATGCCGCGCATCTTGGAAGCGATTTCAGGGTCCGTGAGCCCCTCCTCGTCCGCTCCATCGACTTCAAACAGCAGGCCGTAGCCTCGTGTTTTACTCGCAAACACGGTAGGCGTGACGAACCGAACGATGGGCATGATGCTGTTCGCGGCCCCGGCCTCGGTGAACCATGGATTAGCGTTTGCGCGGGTCATAGTAGCTCTTCTGGGTCCAGCTCAGGCCCCACAGCTGGAACATCTTTGGGTGTTTGCGGATGATGAGCGAGCAGACAACGGTGATCGCAACGAAGATGACGATAGATAAAACGAAGAACCGAAGCAGGAGAGCCATCAGCGAGGCAATCACAGTGCCCATCCAAATAGGCAGGCTCAATCCGAGTTTTTGCCGGGGTTTGTTGAGGGCTTGATTGATCGCCAGTGGCTCTCCACGCCTGGTCATCTGCATGGCTAGAGGCTCTGTCCGGTGAGCGAAGAAACCCACTGCGGTGCGAAGCCAATAACAATCCCAGCGAAGAGACCGCCTCCGATTGCCATGAAGCCACCGGCGATGTTCCGACCCATGAACTGGAACACACCGAAGACGATGCCGATGACGACAGCGAGTGCGCCGCCGAGCAGGCAGCTCGTCTCGATGGTCTTCATGGCGGCAGTGACGCCCGAGACGTCCACCGTACCTTGAGCGTGTGCGGCGAGGGGAGAGATTGCGAGGGCGAGCAGGACCGGCCCGAGTGCGTGGGCGGCGTTCTTTGCTCGCTGTTTCGTGAAGGTTCTGGAAGCCATTGCGGAGAGGCGGGAATTCATCGTGGCGGTCAAAGAATGCTCCTGGAATTGGTTTGGTTAGGGGTGATTTAGAGACTCAAGAGAGTTTGCTTTTCGGGTTCCAGACACGACGCCGCGCATGCCTCCAAGCGCTCATTTAGGCATCAGGTATCAGTCTTTTGGGTTTGGAATTACTAGCGCCTTACATCAATTCGGGCTAGCCATAGGTGCGATGGATTGTTTGTAAATAATGAGCACGCCTATGTCAAGCAGCAAATATAAAAATGCAATTTTAGAGTTTGTATTTCAGCGTTGCCATAGCGAAGGTGGGGCGAAAAGAATGGAGCGGCAGAGTACACGATTTAGTACCTGTAACCAAAAAGAGGGTTTTACGTGCCCCTATGCTCGCTGTATATAAGACAAAGATCGAACATCGTATGCCCAATCCGGGGACCATGTGCAGAGCGTTTTCAGAATGAAAAAGGGGAGTCCAACGTGTGCTGACAGAAGATGAATTCAAGGACTTTTTGAAGGCTTTGGGCAAGCGCATCAGGGCGCTACGCAGAGACAAAAAGTTGAATATGCGAGACATCATGATCTCGACCGGCTATCACGATGCCCAGTGGCGCAAGTATGAAGCCGGGGGCAGCCTGAACATCATGTCTCTTATGAAGGTCGCCTTGGCCCTCGAAGTCTCGCTTGTTGAGCTGCTGGACGGATTGGGACAGTGGCCGCTCCGGTCCGTCGCCGAAATCGAATCTAAGGCTGCTGGCGCTTCGGCGGCATCAGATACCGTTGACCCACCCGAGCAGAGGCCAAAGACTCGCAAACGACTTTTGGTTAAAAGTTCCAGAGTGGCTGATACAGCCTCTTCGACGGAACAGGTGACACGAACAGACACCAAAAGCTCTTCGCAAGCTTCTAGCCCGGTTTCTGCTTGATTGATAACGGATGTACGGGCAAGCCTAAACTGCTCAAACAACCTCAACCCTTATTAGGAAAGTTTTTGCTTTTGCTTTTGCTTTTCGCCTGATTTCCACAGATCCTCAGATTGAACTACAGGCGATTTGCATTTGCTTTTAAAAGAACTACAGGAAGTACTTACTACCACTGGCGTCTAACCCGTTGAAGAACAAAGGTTTAGATTGCGTTGTGTCCGGTAAATGTACGTAGTTCTGCTGTGGATGTCCGGTAAATGTACGTAGTTTTGAGTTGCAACTCGGTAGTTGGACCCGGTTTTGTGTCCGGTAAATGTACGTGACTTGAAGGCTTCTCCACATGCCTGAGTGAGGAAAAAGTCCCGGCAAAGGGTCGCACAGGTAGGGGGCAGATGGTCTTGTTCTTTCGCCGGACCATCTGCCCCTATCTCGTGTTCAGAGAAGGCGGTTTTTGGCTGCGATAGGCGAAGGGAAGGACGTTTTACGAGACTGCACATGCGGTACTGGTGTTGGAGACGGATGCAAGATTAGCCCCTCTCCGTCTGGTGAAATGGTCAACCTGCAGGACGGGTAAACATCCCTGATTCTGGTCGTAAGCTGTTTGGCTGACTCCGCACGAAAGTTATGGCGACCCCGCCGGTCAGCCCAATCATAGGAAGACCCAAATTGATCGTGAAGGGCCTTCCAAGGGACAAGCCGCGAAGATCGCAGGCTGAACATGGTGCGGGCGAGCCAAACGTAGTAATCCAGAGCGAGAGACGACGACGCCAAGTGATGCAATGCGCGGAGGTCTACCGGGATCGGCCGGTCCAAGATGCTGTCTCGAAACTTGTCTGTGAGGACGATGTAGGACGGGAACAGAGCATCCTGGTCAACGTCTTTGGTGCCCCACAGAACCATATCGTCTGACAGCTCGGTAGACTTGCGCTCGAACACCCCTTGGTCCTCAAGCGTAATGGAAATCCTCGACGTAAACAGGCGGATCATCTCAAGCCGAACATCCTTGATGTACCGCCCGGTTACCGGAAGCTCGATTTCTTCTCGAAGGAACTTGGTGACGTTTTTCCCGAGGTCGATGCGGGTAACGTTCGGGTGTCTGACTTGCCATGTTGCCACCCAAAGCAGGAGGAGGCGCGGCTTGCTACCGGAGGGTAGTCCGTGGTCACAATCGGTCTGAATGGTGAGGGTCCGATTGCCGTTACGGCGTTTCCAAGTGTCTCCCTGCACTCGGCTATGCGGCAATCCGAACTGAGTTGTGAAATATGGCGCAAACCCGATCGCTGCGTTGTTCTCCTCCTTGTCTGGAGGGTTCATCAGAATCTCGTGCGAAAGCTCCGTTGCTGCAAGCGCACGGCGTTCGGCGAGGGTCTTACGCTTCACTTGCCCTTCTTCGATCCGTGCCACTTCCCCCATTTCAGGTTCTCTTCGCTTTCTGGTCCGCTACCCAGCCGGCCAATAGTTCTTCCAGAATGTCCGACAGATCACGCCCGTCTCCTCGCAATTTTCCAAGTTCATAATTGGCGTCGTTGACAGTCTCGATCTTCAAATAGCCTCCCCAAGCACGGTAGTCCTCGTCGCGGCTCTTGGCTCCTTGTTTGAGCGGGCGTCCGATCTTGCGAGACGGTTCGGTCTCTGCGACGGGTGTGCCAGTACCTAAATGCTTCAATCCATCGAACTGACTATGCGTTTTTTTGCTGGCTGCGGGCATACGTCACAATCTCCTTTCCAACTGCTTTGTAGGCTTCCCAGGCTCTGTCGGCTCGGGAGTCGTCGGCCTGCATGACAATACAGCCGCTCGCGGACGCTTTCGAAAATGCTTTGAGTCGAGGTATTGCCGTCTTGAAGACAGGCACCTTCAGCTCTTCAAGCATTGCCTTGAGCTGCTGGGCTTCAGTCTCTGGGGGCGGTGGAGCTTTGGTGATGAGCACTCGATACCGGGTCTGATTGAGCCGGTGCAGAGCTTCGATGGTCTGCCGTAGACCATCCGTGTCTAGTGCCAGGGGCACCGCTGGAATAACGAGGAGGTCACACCCTTCAGCGAGCGCTTTGAGGTCTTTTTCTGTGGGCTGCTGCCCGGTATCGACAACGCTGTGTTTGAACTTGCCCGCGAGTTTCATTGCAGAGGCAACATCAGCCACAGCAAAGGGGAAGCCGTCCCCGCGCTCGCTCCACTCCGTAGCGTTACGCGTACGGTCTCCGTCCAAGAGCAGGGTTGGTGCAAGGGTGTTGAGGTAAGCGGCAATATGCACCGCAGTAGTGGTCTTCCCGACGCCTCCCTTGTAACTGGCTACGGCTATGTGCATCTTTCACCTTTCTTTCATTTTAGTGTGGCATAAAGGCAGTGAGGAGCAAAGGTATAAAGGTAGCTGGTTACTTTGTGGATTCCCTACCTTTTTGCCTTATTGGTTTGGCCTGGCGCTCGACGCGCCGGGCCAAACCCCGGCCTCAATCACGCGGCGAGCGGGAGAGCCGAGTCGCCCTCGGCCTCCTTCTCTTCTGTAGCCTCGATTAGCTCGATGATCTGCCTTGTCGCTTTCGAGATGATCTGCATAGATGCCGTGAGCATCTCGCCGGTGATGCCGTAGGACGCGAGATAGAAGCGGCTGCCTGAGTGCATCCCGTAGTGCGTGAGTACGGTATAGACGACGGCCTCGGCCTCCAGCTCGCGTTGCTGCTTGCCCTGGCTGCGGTCTTCTTTGTGGAGGAGTTCATGGGCAAACTCATGCACGAGGGTTCCGAACTTGGCTGCGATTCCCTGCCGCTCGTCAATCTCGATCAACCCGCCTTTGCTGTAGCCCTGCGCTCCATCGGTGATGGTCTTGTAAACCAGCGTGATTCCAGCGTTGCGGACTGCTACTTCGATCTTCGGCAGAATGTCTTCCCCGCCTTCGGTAGCATTGTGCTGGGGGAACTGGGGAAGCTCGTCTCCGTCTGTCTGGGCAATGTCAAAGACGGTGGCCGCTTTGAATCCGCGTAGGCGGCTTACCTCTCCATCCTCGTTGACTTCCTTGCTCTTGCCGATGATGGGAGCGGTGATGTAGATAGCTTTTTCGCCCTTGCGAACCTGCCGCTTCACCGTCAACCATTTGTTGTAACCGGCGACTCGGGTAGCGGTCGGACGCTGCGAGCTAATGAGGAGCTGATTCCCAAAGGAATAGGTGTAGAACTGGCTCATAGTGGTGAGCCATGCGCGGAACGTCGCATCCTGCTTGGCGGTGTCGGTCTCGGCGGCAAGGGCGGTGACTGCATCGGTGATGGTTGCAAGTAGTGCTTCGGCTTTGACGGTCATGCTCATTGGTGTTTCTCCCTGTGTGGTTTTGGCTTTAGCAGCGTTCCCGCGCTGCTGGTAGATCGGGGCTTGTTGCTCATCCCCTCTCTGTTTCTAAGTATACCCCTTTCTACATTATTAGCAAGGTAAAACACTAGATTAGTGAAATTATTCCTAGGTAAAAGTGAGGGAACTCTCGCGTACCGCTCTGTGCGCCTCACCTCTTCTGAAAGCTGTAAGGGGCCGAAGGTCAATGGCTGGCCTTCGGCTCTTGTTCCTGGCTAAACCTCTGGCACCTCGGCAGGAGTAAGTGCGTCCCCCTTCTTCTTGCGTCGGGGTTTGCGGGGTCTTGTCCACGGTCCGGCTCGACGGACAAACTGATGCACGGCGGCGTTTAGGGCGAGGCGGGCGGCGTGGAGGTCATAGAGGTTGTAACAGGTGGAGCAAGCTCCCTTGATACCCCCTCGACCATCCTTCTCAGGGTTATAGCGTGGGTGGCGGTCGCACTTGGCCGTTACCCGCTCGCGGACTGACAATTTGTAGGAGAGCTTGTACATGATTCGTCCTTTTCAGTCGTCGGGGAGGCGTAGCCGGGGAGGGAACCCCGGCCTCGCTGTTGCAGTTGGGTTTAGGCTTTGCGCTTCGAGGCTTTAGCGGGTGCGGACTGCTTTGCTGCGGTGGTCTTCTTTTTCGTCGTGGCAAGGGATAGCGCCAGCTTTGGGCTAAGTACGGCGTCGGCCTCGGTGAGAAAATCTGTCTCACCGTCACGCGGAATCCCTCGGTGTCCGGAGAGTGCAAGGCGAACGGCAAAGCCGGTCAACTTGTCATCGGTGAGCCCCTCAATGGCGGTCATCAGTACCTCATCCGCGCTGCGCTGGTCGTTCTCGTCGTCCCCGTTGACTTCCACGGCAAGGTCATCTGCAAAGCTGTACGGGTCAAGGTTCACGAGGGCGCGAAGCAAGGCGCGAAGCTGAGGGCCGCTGAATACTGCCGGGGCGTTCTCGGAAAGACGCTGGAAGGTCTTCTCCCGCTTTGTGCGTAGCTTTTCGTTTCTTTCCCGCTGCGCCTCCGCTTCCTTCTCGCAACGATCCTCTTCTGCTTGCCTTGCCGTTTCCCGGCGTTCCTGATCGGCCTTGAACTCGGCCTGACGGCGTTCGTAGTCTGCTTTCCGTGCTGCAGTCTGTTCCTCAGTTTCGTCCTCTGTTGGCCGCGTCAAGACGGGCACGGGGCGCTCGGCACGTTCCTGGCTCTGCCGGGGGTCGTGTACTGGACAGTCGTTGTCCGTGCATACCGTGAGAAACATGCCGGTGTGCTGGCCGTAGATGATGAGGGCCGGTCGTGCGGCTTCGCAAGCGGCTACAGGCTCCGCGTCGGGGTTCGCGGTGGGTGTCTCAATCTCGCGGTAGCGGCCTCGGCGCACTGCTGTTTCCCGGTGCTCCGTGGGTCTGCGGTAGCCCTCTTCTATCTGCACGAGGTCGGGCTGTGCTGCAATCTCACGATCAATGAGGTTGGCAACCTTGGTCTGATAGCAGGGCGCGTCTAGGCACTGGTCCCCTTGCACATCGCAGAATAGAGAAGTGTTGTGCCCGCTGCGCTTGGGGCAAGTCGTGCACGGCCCTGCAACGGGGTACAGCATCGAATCTTCGCGGTTGAATGGCGCGGCGGCAAGGGGAAGGTATAGATTCGCCTGAATCCATGCGGCAACATTCTTTGCCGGGAGTAGGTAGGCGTCGGGGTCGCGGTAGTCCTTGCGCCAGCACTCCGCGAAAGCGTCTGCTTGCCGGTGCGATGGGAGCCGCGCAATCAGGTTGGCATGGCTGGCGGTAATGCGTTCTTCCTGAAACGCGGTCGCCACCTCGGGAATAAGCTCAAGCAACGTGAGACGGGCATAGATGTGACTTTGGCTGCGCCCGGTCTTCTGCACCAATGTGTCTACGCTGTAGCCGGGTAGGTCTAAGAGCCGCTGATATGCCGACGCCTCCTCGTAAGGGTGTACGTCCTGACGCTGGCTGTTTTCGATGATTTGAACTTCTAATGTCTGCTCGTCGGAAAGCTCAAGGATGCGGACGGGAACCTCGGCCAGTTCGGCGATCTGAGCGGCGCGGAAGCGGCGGGCACCTGCCACAATCTCGAAGAGTTCGCC
>CAXTQE010000059.1:0-22221 GCA_964246225.1 uncultured Acidobacteriaceae bacterium
GCCGCGCGTACAGCACAGCAAGCGAGAGCCAGCTCGATCCCCTCGAAGATGCCAGACTCGGACACCACCATGCCGCGGAGCAGGCAAAGCAGGCCGCTTAGTGCGGTTCACCTTCGATCCCACCAAACCCGCTTGCTCACACTCACGATTCCGGAAGCCGACGATTTATACTTAGGCCATGGCGAACTCCGCATCCCTTCCCACAACCCTCGGCGCGCTCCGCAACTCCCAGTACACTCCAGCTTCCGTCGCCCGCTCCGTCAAGGATGAGCTTCGCGACAACCTGATTGCGCGTTTGCGCGAGACCGCCAAATCCAAGGAATCGCTCTTCCCCGGCATCGTCGGCTACGATGACACCGTCGTCCCGCAGATTGTGAATGCCGTGCTCTCCCGCCATAACTTCATCCTGCTCGGCCTGCGCGGACAGGCCAAGTCCCGTATTTTGCGCGCCCTCACGCACCTGCTGGATCCTTTTTCCCCGTACGTCGCCGGCTCTGAGCTCCGCGACAATCCCTACGCTCCCCTGAGTCGATTCTCCAAAAACCTCATCGCGGAGCGTGGAGACGATACCCCAATCGCCTGGATGACGCCCGAAGATCGCTACATTGAAAAGCTTGCTACCCCCGACGTCACGGTCGCTGACCTGATCGGCGACGTTGACCCCATCAAGGCCGCACGCAGCGGACAGGAACTCGGCTCCGAGCTGACGATGCACTACGGGCTGCTGCCCCGCGCGAACCGCGGCATCTTCGCCATCAACGAGGTCCCGGACCTCGCCGGCAAGATCCAGGTCGCACTCTTCAACATCATGCAGGAGGGCGATGTACAGATTAAGGGTTATCCCGTCCGCCTCGAACTGGATGTAGCCATTGTTTTCTCTGCCAATCCGGAAGACTACACCGCGCGCGGCAAGATCGTCACTCCACTCAAGGATCGCATCGGCTCCGAGATCCGCACTCACTACCCCGAGTCGATCGAAGAAGGGATTGCTATCACCGAGCAGGAGGCCTGGACTGCCCGCTCCTACGCGACCGATCAAACAATTCAGCAGATCGAAATCCCTTACTACATCCGTCAAATTGTCGAGCAGATTGCCTTCGCGGCACGTGACGACAAGAAGGTGGATAAGCGCAGCGGAGTCTCGCAGCGTCTGCCGATCTCGACCATGGAGCTCGTCGTCTCGAACGCTGAGCGGCGTGCCCTCATCCACGGCGAAAGCCTCGTGGTACCCCGCGTTGGCGACATTTACGCTGCGCTTCCTGGCATCACCGGCAAGATCGAGCTCGAGTATGAAGGCGAGATGAAGGGTGCCGACACCGTTGTTCGCGAGATCATCCGTGGAGCCGTCGCCGGTGTCTTCGACCAACACTTCCCTGCCGTCAACACGCAGCAGATTGAGCAGTGGTTCAACCTCGGCGGTGCCGTGCAGCTCAACGACTCTCAGCCTTCCGCTTCCTCGCTTACTGAACTCAGGCAGATTCAAGGACTCTTCGATAAACTCGCCCCGTTCCACATCAACGCCAAGTCAAGCCCGGAGCTCGCTGTCAGCGCTGCCGAGTTTCTCCTCGAAGGCATGACCGCGCACAAGCGCATCAGCCGTTCTGAAGAGCGCAGCTTCTCCGCCGCCGAGAAGAAGCAGCGCAACACCGACGCAAGCCAGTTCGCGGAACGTGTCCGGGAGCGCGATTTTGAAGACCCGAAATCCCGCTCACGTCGAGGCTTCAACTAAGAACAAGAGGCATCGACAAATGAGGCCCGAAGAGTTATCTCTTCGGGCCTTTCTCTTGCCGGATCAACTATCGCTTCAATTGGTTGCTAAAGGTCGTCGTCAGCACGATGCCTCATAGAAGCGTGAAGCTTGCCAAGTGTGCTCAATCACTTTTTTCTTTGAATAGCGAGTGGACTCTCGGTGCCAGCGCAGCATCCAGAGCATTGAGATCTTTCGGGTTGGCCACCTGCACCTCCGTAAACAGGTCCCACTCCTCTACAAGCGTCAACGACTCACCTGGAGCGACGACACGATGAGGCCCAAGCAGTTCCAACTCCTGGAAGCGGCCTTCGGTATACACCTCTGTGTTGACTCCGTAATCCGGGTACTCGGCACGCTCCTCATGCGTGAACCGCTTGACAAAAAGCACATCCCCTACAAGATGCGCGCACCAATTCTGTTTGTTGCGTAAGCCCAGTTTCTGCGAGCTTGCGCGGCTTGGATCGCCACGCAGTAAAAGGTACTTCAAGCCGAGGGTGAAGCGAGGATCCTGAAGGTCGGTGAAGGCACACAAAGCTACGGGCTGCGTCACGGGAAGGTAGTCGTCGTGCGTCTGGAAAGGGACGCGGGGGACGATCGAGATTCCTGGTTCGACGACGCTGATTCCCCAAGCAGCAATATCGACCGGCCATAGATTCTGGCTCGTCACTGTCTGCACGAGTCGAACCGTTGTGCTGCTGGCCGACATCGAGAGACGTATCTGCTTCACCATGCCGGCCTTGTCCACGAATTGCCGCAAGACAAGATCGAAATCACCCTCGGCTGTGTGCTCGACAGGGTCGTTGTCAGGCGCGTAGGTGGCTGGCAAGATCTCAGGCCAGACCCAGAGACGATGCCCCCCGTAGGGCTTCCAGGTGCCCAGTGCCGTTTCTTTGGAGGCTTCCGGAAACAGGGCGAGCACATTGCTGCCGCCCGTTGGACCGTAGAACAGGATGCGGGGACCGACCACAGTGGCGGCGATCACATCCACGATGCCATTGGACAGCTTGATGCAGTTTGGCAGACCCATGTAGGTCAGCGTTTCAAAGCTCATGATGCGTGCTCCCGAAGTCAATAAGGTAAACCTAAACCGCCGTCCAGCCGCCATCGATCAGCAAGGTGTGGCCGGTGATCAGCGAAGCTGCCGGAGAGGCGAGAAACACGACGGCGCCTGCAACTTCCGATGGCTCTCCGATGCGGTGCAGGGCTGCGATGTTTCTTACCGTCTCGGCGTAGAACTCCGGCGAGGAGAGCGCCGGCTGCGTTCCCGGCGTGTGAATAAAGGTAGGCGCTACCCCGTTGACGTTGATGTTAAAAGGCCCCCATTCAATGGCCAGGCATTTGGTCAGGTGCGCAATGCCGGCTTTTGTCAGGCAATACACCGACTCGGTTGGGAGAGCGACGAAGCCTGCCTGAGAGCTCATGTTGATGATGCGCCCACCTCCTGCCTGCCTCATCAGCTTGCCAGCGGCCTGGCAGGCGAAGAAAGTGCCTTTTAGATTGATGTTCAAGGTGCGGTCGAAGTCTTCTTCGCGCACGTCCAGCGCTAGATTGGTTGGAGCTACGCCGGTGTTGTTGACCAGGATATCGAGCTTGCCCCATTGTTCCGCAACTGTCTGGATTGCCTCGCGGATCTGCTCGAGATTGCTCATATCCATCTGTAGCGGCAAGGCCTTGCGTCCGAGCGCCTCGATTTCGGAGACGACACCGGCGTCTTGCTTCATGTCGCGAAGGCCGAGCGCGACATCGGCGCCGGCCTCTGCAAGAGCGAGCGCGATAGCCCGGCCGAGGCCGCGAGCGGCTCCGGTTACGAGCGCAGTTTGACCGTCGAGGCGGAACGAGGGTAACAATCCCATGATTTCTCCCTAAGGGTACACACCGATGGTGCGATGGCAACGTGGCTGAACCTGATAGCCGGCATGGGGCTCAGTACCCGGATATCGGCACCTTCGTTTTTCGGTGCTCTGGTTCAGAGTACAGGCCCGCTCGCCTTCGTGTCCGGGGCAAATTTTATGCTGTTTGTTATTAGAAGCGCCAGTCGTAAACCTCGTGTTCAAACGTGGCAAGTTCTTTTTCATAACGCCACTGCAGCTTTGCCTTTGGGCTTTGCGATAGAAATGTTCTGCACGCGGCGGACGGGCTGTCCGCGCCGAGCATGTCGTGCTGGCAGGCTTCTACGGGAACGCCGATCTCAAGCTTGTTCCAAAGGCTCTGCCCGGAGAGAAAGGTGACCTGCATGCCGGTGCGTGCGACGTACTTCAGGTCTTTGTAGTCGAGCTTGTGCTCATAGGCGGCGCGCACGTACTTGTTGGACAGGTCGACGCGCGCCATTCCCGTGTTGTCGGTGCTGAGCGTGACCGGCACCCCGGCTGCGCGGTAGAGGTTCAGCGGGTGGTAGGAGCCGAAGGCGCCGAAGCGGTCGTTGCTGGTGAGGTTGATTTCGACGGCGACATGTTCACGCGCCATAAGTAGGTGGCTTCGAGGTCGTTGGGGTTCCACAGCGGGTCATCGACGGCCGCGGCGGTCTGGTCCATGCACGGTGGTCGAGATTGCGCCGAAAGCTGCGTCTCCGAGACCCTGGTCGGGGAGGCCGAATTGCGAGTGATTCAAGATGTTGAAGAACTCGGCGCGGAACTCCAAGTTCTGGCGTTCCAAGGTGGCGAACTTTTTGTAAAGGGAGAAGTCGACGTTGATTCGCTGGGGGCCATAGCCGATGGTGCGGGGTGCATTGCCGAGCTGCGTGGCGGTGGGCGTGGTGAAGCAGGCGGTGTTGAACCACTTGCCAACGGTGTGGGCACCGGCATACAGATCGCAGCCGCCGAGGAGGTCGGGGCGGTTGGTGACGCCGGAGCCGGAGGTGTTGTTGGCCTGCGTGAAAGCGAGCGGGAAGCCGGAGTGGGAGGTGACGATGGTGTTGGCCTGCCAGCCACCGAGGACCTCCTCCGTCATGCGATTGGTATGGCCGAGCAGGAGCTTGCCTCGGCCGACAGGAAGCGCATACAGGCCGCTGAAGGTGAAGTTGTTGCGCAGCTGCAGAGACGAGAGCCCGCGGTCGGCGTACGGCGAGATGGGTGTGCCGGCGGGGTTGCCGGGCGTCGAGACCAGGACGGAGCTGCCATGGTAGAAAGCGGAACCGAGCGTGAGGGGAAAGTAGGTAGAGCCGGGCAGGGTTGTGACGGCTTCAGAGTAGCCGTTGGTCAAGGCCTGCGAGTAGGTGTAGGAGGCAAGCAGGTAGAGGTCGCGTACGCGCTGCTCGACTTTGGCTTGCAGCGAGTTATACACGAGCCAGCCGTCGGAGGTGATGTCCGCGATGCTGTTGAGCGTCGTAAAGGGCCGACGGGCGGCGGTGTTGTTGCCGGCACCGGGTGCCGCGCCGTTGAATGAGCCTACGTCGTTGAACAGGCGTGTGGCATGCGTGCCGGCGTAGGCGACGGTGAGCACCATGCCCTTGGGCCCGCCCTGCTGCACGTTCAGGTTGTATTGCTGAACGATGCCCTACTTGAACGACCGGTCCTGCGCGACGAGCGACCCGGTGTAAGTGGTGGGGTTGCGGGGGGAAGAGTTGTTCGGGAAGCCATTAGTAGGGCTGCCGGGAATGAGCACGCGGCCGGGTGTGATGTCGTTGGTGGAGAACGTGTAGGTGTTGGTATAGGGCGGGTTCTGGTGAATCCCGGCAGACTGGCCGAGGTGTGACGTGTCGTGGAAGATGGCATAACCGCCACGGATGAGCGAGTTGCGGGCAGGGCCGAGGGGCGAGACCGCAAAGCCGAAGCGGGGCTCTAAATTGCTGTAATCGGTGGAGATGCCGGCGTACTTGTCACTGGCGATGGTGCCGGTGTAGGTGCTGGCCTGGCTACCGGCGACGTAGAAGAGGCCGCTGGTGACGTCGAAGTTGGCGAGGCGGGATTGTGCTTCAGACAGCGGTGTGGTGACGCCGTAGGCGAGGCCGAGATTAAGCGTCACGGCGGGAGAGACGGCCCAGTTATCCTGGGCGTAGCCGCGGAACTCCTTCCAGCGGCGTCCGATGATGCCGGAGTTCACCTGGTTCTGGCGGTTGCCGGTGTCAGGGTAGCCGAGCAGCAGGCTGGCGATAGGTGAGCCGTTGGCGCCGGTGATGCCGCTAACCGGGTCGGTGATCGTCGCGGCGAAGGTGGTGCTGGGGGAATACGCGGTAAAGTTTTTGGTGAAGGCCAGCTGGCCGTGCAGGTAGGTTTCGCCAAGGCCGTTGTTTTGCATGGCGCGGAAGTCGAAACCGAAGACCATGGTGTGATTCTCGTGGACGACGGAAATGGAATCGAAGTAGTGGAAGACATTGGTGCCGCCCTGGTAGGGCGAGTAGTTGCGGTCGCCGATAGGGTTGAAGCCGGTGATGTTGATGAGCGTCATGCCCGAGGTGGTGAGGTCGCCGAGGTTGGCGCCTGTGATGCCGAGCGACGCGGCCTTCGACGTGCCATAACCAAAGCCGCGGATGACGTTGAAGTCGCGGTTACAACCGGCGGCGGCCTGATTGACGACACGCGAGGAAAAGACGTGCGTCTCAGACAGGGCGAAGTTGCGGGCGCGGGTGCGGAAGTTCGTGGTGGAGGTGAAGGAGCTTTTGGCGCCGAAGCCAGGGAGACCGGATGGGTTGAACTGTCCGGCATCGTCCCATGAGAAGCGCGCAAAGACGCGGTCTTTTGCGGCGACCTGATGGTCAAGCCGGACGTCGAACTCGTCGTCATTCAGCGAGCGCGTGGGACTGGAGGTGTAGTTGTATCCGGTGCTAAGGCCGGGGGAGCCTGCGGGCAACGCGCTGGGGTAAAGATTAAGGATGGCCTGGCCGATGGGGCTGATCTGCGCGGCGGGAATCAAGTAGGCCCCCATGGCGGCGTTGTAGTAGCTGGTGCGGGTGGAAGCGTTTGCGGCGGCGAGCGCGGGGACCGGATTGAAGATGGGATTGGTAAAGATGTGGGAGATGCGTTGCGCATCTGTAGGCACGATGGAAAGAATCGGCGCGGCCTGGCGGACGCGGTTGCCCTGATAGTCGGCAAAGAAGAAGGTCTTATCCCTCAAGATGGGGCCGCCAATAGAGCCGCCAAACTCGTTTTGGCGGTATTTTCCTTTTTGAATAGGATCGAAGTAGTTGCGAGCGTCCAGGTAGTCGTTTCGGAGGAACTCAAATGCGGAGCCGTGGAAGTTGTTGGTACCGGACTTGGTGGATACCAGCACGGTAGAGCCGCCACGGGAACCGTACTGAGCGGAGTAGTTGAAGGTAAGGACGTTGAATTCCTGAACGGCGTCGACCTGCGGCAGCAACCGAAGCTCTCAAGAAAGCCGCCTACAATTAATCCTTGAAGACAGAGGAAACTGGAGCAGACCAGTGCTCCCTTAATCGCATTTAGAACTTGGGTTGAACGTTAATCTGCATGCGAAAGGGCTGAACGGCAACAGGCTGATCAAAAAGTGTGAGCTTGTAACGCCGACATAGGTCAAGTCACTCTGGTGGTTAGTGACTGCAACCAACTTTCCTCACCGATGCTGAAAATCTTCTAAATGAGTGCGCTATGGAGCAGTCAGAGCATTTAGTGCTCCAGTTGCGAGATCACCATAAGCTCGACTACCCCCGCCGGTGGACAACAAGCAAGCAAGCGTAGAGGCGCACGGGCCAAGACTGAAGGAATCTGTGGTCAGCACCAAGCGTAAGGAGGTTTACGCATACTTCGCTGGCCTGCCCCACCTCATCTTGGGGAATATGCCGGCCTCGGCACGCGCATGCAACAAGAGCTGATCCGGAAGCCCAAGGGAAGGCCGGCCTCATGGTCTTAGCCGGCCCCAGAAGCCGGCCAGCAAAGCACTAGTGTCTCCTTTAAGACTGCTGTTGCGCCCTGCAACTCCGAAGCACAACCCCAAGTTGGACCAAGCTAAGAACGCTGCCTGACGATGGCCTCTGCGCAGATGTCGACACCTTACGCTGAGGCCTTCTTCAGTTATCATGCCTCATCTCCTATATGGTTCTACACAAACAGTGGTTGTTCCTCGGCGAGCATTCTTGAGTCGCGTTCAGCAAGTTTGAACGCGTGCCAGCTTGTGCATCATTCCGGAACGTCAGATTTCCACTTATGTGAATGATCCTGTGCTCAGTTCGAATGAGCGGCCCAACCAATTCCATCAGCATTGTTTCCCACCTTTACGCTGGCTTTTAGTGACCAATCTACCAACCTGATCATTTCCACTTCGCCACTTGACATGCAAGATACAAATGCGGTCAAACCATCAGGGGATACAAGGACCGAATGAGGACCCTCTGGAACTGTGACCGTCTGAGCAACTTGCATTCTTTTCGAGTCCACGACCGCAATCTTTGAAGCGTTCGGGAGCGTCACCAGCAGCCAATTTCCATCGCGAGTAACGGCGGTACCATAGCCGATGGCAGGGAGTGGGATCCATGTTTCGACTGTGTTTGTCCTTGTGTCAATGACGGCCATTCTGGGCTTTGTCTGATCCGCGGTGAAGACCATACTGTTGTCCGGCGAAATAGAAACGCGCTGCACCTCACCTGATACAGGGATCACTCGAAGCAACGTGCGGGATTTAAGGTCTAGTACCGAAACCGTGCCCGAACCAACATTAGCGGTGTAGCCGAAGCGGCCATCGGACGAGATCGCGAGCATATGGGACTCATCCTGGTTAGTTGGTATCGTACCAACAACCTTTAAGGACACCGGATCCAGGAACATCACGGTCCGGTCTAGTTCCATAGTGAGGTAAAGCAAGCCGTCCTGTGCATTCATCACGATGCAATGCGGTGGGACTCCATGACCGAGATCCACGCGATGCACAACCTTCTGGGAAGCAAGATCAATAACGGCCACTTCCCTGCCGTTTGATCCGGCCCTTCCCAACACTGAATCCCCGTAGATTGGCACGTAAGCAGTTTTTCCATCAAGCGAAGTAGCTACTTCGTGACCAGCTACGGCTCCTTCCGAAATACGTGCTACTTCTTTGTCTTTCCCAGGGTCAACGAGGCTAATATCTCCATCACCCTGATTTGTAAGAATAAGAGTTCCTTGGAGTGATTGCGCATGGAGGCTTTGCACAGACGGTGTGAAACAAACGAGGAGCGCTGCGAACTGGAGAACGAGGAAACTGGAGACGCGCTTGCCGTCCTCCATAAAAGCTTGTAAGTGAATGGGCATCACACAATTTAGGTGGACCGAAATACGTAATCATTTCCAATCCGGTTATCGAGGGATCATTGTTGGTTCTGGTGGGATGCTTTCACTAATCAGCGGCCCGAGCGGTTGTAGATCATCGATTCATTGGACTTCCTGCTGTTGACTACAAGATTCACACTAAGTTAGTTAATTAAAGATTTGCTGAATGGGGTCGGTCAGCAAAAAGCATCGAGAAGCAGTGCGGTGTGCATCGGACAAAACACCTTGCGGGTGCATTATAAACGTGGGAAGCTACAAGCTAATACTCTGGAGCGGTTATTAGATCTGTGCCGCGTCCCTGTTCATTCCGACCCAGTCTGAGGATGGTTTTGTGTTCGCGCCTGTCTCTCGACTTTACCGCGTTAGCCTACCTGACGCTTGTGGAGCTCATTGGCAAAACGAGTCGCATGGAGGTGCCCGCACCGAGAGAACTCTCTACCGTCAACGAACCTCCATGAGCAAGGGCAATCCATTTAGCGATCGAGAGGCCTAAGCCACTTCCATCCGGAGCGGAGTAGCGGGCATTCGAAGCGCGATAGAACCGGTCAAAGATGTGCCTGAGTTCCTCCGGAGGAATTCCAATGCCGGTGTCAGTTTACGACACGATAGCCTGTTGTTCTCGGATCTCGACCTTAAGCCAGACAGCACCGTCAGTCTTCGTATAGCGGCAGGCGTTATCTATAGAATCAGCAGCAGACGCCGCACATGCGGTCGGTTGCCGAGCACAATCATTGGGTACAGTGAGGTCTCGGACGACCAACGGATGCCTTGTTTCTCTGCGAGTATTCTGCTTCCGGCATTAAGCTCCTCGACCAGTTTACGTAGATCCATCGCCGTCAAGGTCAGATGCTCAGTGTCCGCATCAGCGCGAGCGAGAGTTAAGAGTTGTTCGATCAATTCTCCTGTACATTCTGACTCTCACAGAATGTCACCAACCATCTCCTTATATTCCTCGGCAGAGCATTCCCTCTCGAGAATGACTTCCGAAGTCGTGCGAATGACAGTGATGGGGATCCGCAGCTCATGGGATGCATCGGAGGTGAAGCCCGTGATTCGCGTGAAAGCCGCCTCTAAACGATCGAGCATAGCATTCATGGTATTCGCAAGGTCTCGAAGTTCATCTTGCGTTACTGGTACTGTGAGCCGCGTGGACAGGTTACGTTCTGAGATCTTGCGCGTTGAGAGTACGAGGTTGTGGAGTGGCTTCATTGCGCGCCCGCTAAGCCAATAACCACCTATGCCCGCAATACTTACAATAACGACACAGTAGCCTAGGCGCACACATCAAAGATTTCTAACACACGATAAAGCGGGCTTACGATCGTCGCGACCTGCATTGATACTCATTCGACCCGACCTGCACTTTTGATGCTAAAACACGAATGTCGCCTCACCGATGGTAATACGTAAACTTTGATCACGGTGATGGCGATAGTAGTGACGCAACTGAATTATATTAAGCAACATATCCATGTTGCGCATCGCCGACGACTGGTAAATCAGGGCATTCGTAGAATTGGTAACCTGGTACAGATCATCGCCTGACTCCAACCCAGTTGCCCTCGGTAGAAGCTTTGCGTCCCAACGGCTTCGTGGCACTCACTCGTTTCTAGAAACTGCTTGATATTTTCGCTCCGCGCCTGCAGTTGATTATCGACGGTATCCTCGATTGCACGCCGCAGCCCGAAATGCATCCCGAAGGAGTAAAGCGCAAGAGAAGCACAGATCACGGCTAGGTACCACGCCGTAAGTCGCACCCGGAAGGGAGGCGGTGGCATGGGGTGTCCCGGGTGTCGAGACGATAACCAACGCTTCGTACAGTCCTGATTAGGCTCTCCTCCCGACCAACATCCATCTTTGCTCGAAGCGAACGGATGAAGGCTTCCAAGGTGTTCGCCTCGATGTCAGGGTTGCCGCTCCAGATACGTTCTATGATCGCTTCTCTGGTCAAGATGTGCCCGAAGCGTCGCATCAGATATGCAAGCAGAATAAATTGTGTGCGAGTCAGCGACAATAATTCTTCCATACAAGTAACCTGCCTGCTTGCGGGATCGAGCATCAGATCGGACACTTCAATTCGTACATTTTGCACGTGAAACTCGGTCACTTTCTCCACCTAGCTCCGTCGTAGCAGGCCGGAGCAGCCCTCCCAAGCGATGGCAGCCTGCGACTACTAACACCTTCCGCGGTCAACTGGTCCTTGCGCCCGCACGACGCGCGCAGTAGCACCGTACGTCCTCAACCAGCAACTCGAAACAGCGAGTTTCAAGCCAAGGTTGTCTCTGTTCGTAGACGACCCATTACAAAGAAAGGTCACGAGGAGGACAGCCGCTAGTCGCGCCATATGGTATACGTCGCTCGATATCACGCGCAAATCATGGTTCCGTTGCGGGCTGTCCTCCCACATTAGCAGCAAACAAGGCAGTACGAACGTCCCTTCCCGTCGGTCGGATCCCTCGAGTACGGTTTTGTCTGTCGACCAAACATCCTTCCATGCCCGGCAAACAAGCAGGCCACGCCAGATGCTGGACAGGTACAAGGTTTTACAGACTTACACGCTTGCAGGTCTTACATCGTGAGCAGATGCCGTATTGCTTCGGTAGTCTCGTCCGGACTTTCCAAGGTCCAAAAATGTCCACCCGGCATGTAGCGTACCTGCACGTCTTTGGCGTTTGGAATGTACTCGCGTGATTTTTCATAAAATTCGCGCGGCTGTGTCTTGCTATCGAAGCCCTGCAGAATCAAAACAGGGCATTTCCAAGCATCCAGCAAGCGGTTCCGTCGCGCAAGCCACTCCTGGCGAAAACTGGAGGAATTGAAGTACCTGGGAACCGCATGAGTAACTCCGGGATAGGAGAACTCCTGGATCAGGCGCCGCATCTCTTGATCGGAAATGGGAAGCAAGGTGATCCAGGTATACACCCAGACTACAAAAAATTTTGGATCTTCCATGATCCCGGAGTAGGGAGCATTCATGAATATGTCTCCCTGCGGGGCAAGCAGTGGATTAAAGTTATAGAGGTGCTGTTCTCCACGCGCATATCGAAGGACATTTTCAGGATGATTGGCCGCGATGAAGTCCGCCTGAACCGTCCCGCGGTCATGGGTCACGATGTTGAATTGTGCAATGCCTATTTGCATCAGCATCGCATAAAGCTGCTCTGCCGACCCCTCATGACGGTAGTCCCCCGCCTTCGTGTCCGACTGACCATAGCCTTTCAGATCGACCGCGATACAGCGGTGCGACGTCGACAATGCGGACATCTGATGGTGCCACTGAAACCATGAATCAGGGATACCGTGAAGGAAGACGATCGGTTCACCATCCGCGGGTCCACACTCCACGTAGTGCCAGCTAACCGTCTCATAGTCGCCCGGAGCAGTGACAAAGTGGTGAGTGAATACGACGTTGTCCAATGTTTCCGTGGTGCCTTCTACATCAGGCGTACGTGGCTGAACGTCAGCGAAGTATGCCGCTCGAGCATCTATCTTCTCTTTGGAGGGGATAAAACCATCGATTGCCTTCGCAGCGCGCTCAGGCAACTCAGTGTATTCAGGAATAATCATTGACCTCACCTTTCTCTCTTTGCTTTCTAATACGGTGGTCGTGACAAACTGGAAACTCTCGTATACGTATAATTATTAAGAAGTACCGCTCAACCAGTCCTCGTCAGCTTTTCGCAATCTATTCAGCGCTTCTGGCTGATCGGTGCCTGGTAAGTCATTTCTCGTTTTCATTCCGTGATGAGCCAACATAAAAGAAACAAAGCGGTAAGAGGGCCGATAACTTGCGAGTTTAGCCTGGTCCAGAGTCGGCACGCGGCCTGGGTCGACAGGGATTATGACGTCGCGCAGATAGACCACACGCAGGCTCGACAAGAGCCAACTAGCGTCTTGGCGTTCAACCCTGGACCAAACTCGAGCTTGTGCGACGACATTCACGTCAACCTCGTCGATCTTTCCCAGTACATGGATCGCGCAGCCGCTATCTGCGAGAGCTCTATCTCCGTTAATGCGAGTTACAGTCGGGCTCATTTGATGGAAGGTTTGGAGAGTGCCAGACATCATGCGCGCACTCGCCGCGGCAAACTCTGCGCCTGAGCCTTTGAACCAAGAGATCTCTACCTCCGATTCGGCGCTGTAGCAGCTCACCAATTCATCCCACTGCTGCATGTCACGGGCAAGTCGCTCTCGCTGTACAAGCTCGACGATCTCCCCTCGTGCAACACTCTGGTCAACTCGCTCTATGGGCGTACTCATAAAAAGGAAGTCCTCTGGAATCCAATGTTCGTGACTAAATCATTCAACGCGAAGAGAGACTAGTTTCTCCATTCATGCGCAGCTCGCTTAGCCCAACCGTTCCAAAGCATCGAACTACGGTGTGGCCTTTTCGGCGGGAAGTGTTGCGGCCTGCGCTGATTGCATATGCGCCTTGACTTTCTGCTTGAGACTATCTAGTTCATCCTTTCGGTAGTACTTACCCGCGCGGACCACACCATAAATACGGTGAAGATTCGAGACACTGACCAGTGGATTGGCATCGAGGATGACCAGGTTTGCGTCTTTTCCCTCTTCCACGCTGCCCGCGCGGTCTTCACGACCGAGCAGTCGCGCTCCGTCGAGCGTCGTCATCTGCAAAATCTTCAAGGGTGTAAACTGAGCCCGTGCCAGTAGATCGAACTCCTGATGCAACGAGAAGCCCGCCACAAGCCACATTCCTCCAAAATCTGAACCTGCCAGTAAAGGAACACCTGCCTCCTCAAAGATTTTTGCAATTCGAAGGTCCATGTCCGACATCTGCTTCAACGTCGCGCGATCTGTAGGGGTCAACTTCGTCTCATACTGCTGTAACACGGAATTCCAAAGCTGGCGCGTTGCAGGCCCAACATATTGCAGATTCGGATCGTACCGATAGGCCGGATCGTCTCCGAGCTCCATGGTACGCAGCCGGATCAGGGTGGGCACCTGCCACGTGTGATGGGCAGCGAACCCTGCGGCAACCTTGCGGCATTTCAGTTCACTGAAGGTATCGAGGATATGTTGCGTACGGCTGCGTGCCGCAGGATCGGCGCTGGATCGTGCGACGTACGGGTTGGCTGTCGCGGCCTTCGCAAGAAACGCTGGAGGCGGGATCGTGGGAGCTTTGGCTGCGGCTGCGCGTGCGGCGATTTCCTGCCGAATTGCCGCCTCATCGGTCGAGCAGCTGATCAGGAGCATTTCAGTCGGCCCCAGATGCTCGATCACGCGCATGCCTGCGTCGGAGGCCTTCACAATGTCGACACCGGGTGAGATGTGGCCATCGTAGATCAGCCCCTGCTTGGTCGCTTCATCGAGGGCCGTAAAGAAGACGGGCGGGGTCACATCAATTGTTTTGATGAAGTCAGCGCCCTCCCTGTTCTGTTTGTCCACCTCTGCGATGGCCATTGGGACGGTGCCGGAGTTGCCCCGCAGCAAGATAGAACCAGGCATGGCCAGCAGCTCCGGCGTATCTGTCGCGGGCATTAACGTTCCGTCGCGACGTTCCTTCAGCAGCGCATCCGAGCCTGACATCTGACGCACACCGGTGATTCCGTTGGCCAGCATTAAGGCTAAGTTATCCGCGCTGTCCGGGCTGTCCAGTGGATGCCCGTGCATCTCCCAGTAGCCCGGAACGACGAATTCGCCCTTCATATCGACAACCTGCACAGGGCCGGTTGCTGAAAGCATGCGAGTCGGCGAGACCCTAGTGATTCTGCCGTTCTCGACGGCAATACTCATGCCGGGCAGGAGCTTGCCTGTGTGAACATCGACGACCGTCACGTTGGTCAACAATAACCCGCTCGTCACCGTCGCACGTTGCGCCAAACCGCTGCCCGCGTATACCAGGCTGAAGCCTAAGAACGCAAGGCGAATACTACTTTTCATTGCCGATCTCCTTACAGAGGAAGTTGAGTGTAGAGAACACGCACATTCCGTTTCTTTAAGCCGCGGGTTCGTCCCTCAAGATGAGTGAATGTCCCTCGCAACGTGGCCGCGATCAGCCGGACGAACTAGTAATTCGCTCGCAGAGAGAATTGAATGAGCCTTGGCTGGTTATTCTGAGTGGTGATTACGCCGAAGAGGTTACTTGCGGAGTTCACATTGGGATCGCCGAATTGTACGCGATTGATGACATTGAAGACCTCGGCCCGGAAGACAAGACTCATACTTTCGTGGATCGTTGTCGTCTTCGCGAGGGAGAAGTCCCAGTTGTCGACGCCCTGGTCTCGGAGCATGCCATCGGTGCGAGGCTCATTGCCGAAGGCGTTCGGCAGGGGCGCCGTAAAGCAACCGGCGTTGAGAACCGGAGCGCCAGACTGCGCATGGTTCACAATCGACCCGCCAATGCTCTTATTACATCCGGTTACCACGTTCGGTCGGATCTGACCCGCACCGTAGAGGTTTGAGAGATTGTTATTGACGGCGATGATGGCCAAGGGGAAGCCGCTCTGGAACGTGTTGATCCCACCCACATTCCAGCCTCCGATGAGATGATCGACCAACTCGCTGTTATCGGAGAGAAAAGTCTTTCCTTTGCCGAAGGGTAGGTCGAGAACATAGCTAACGACCAAACGCTGCGGCACATCGAAGCTGAGGTATGACTTCTCCGCGCGAAGATTGGTGTAATCCTGGATCATGCCCTGAGTGTGGCTTTCCACTTGCGATTGCGTGGACTCTGAGTTGGACAGGAACTTTGACCAGCCGTAGCTTGCGAGAAACGTACCCCCGGCGGAAAAGCGCTTGTTGAGGGTGACCTGCGCGGAATCATAGTAAGAGTCACCCATGTAAGGCGACTGTGCATTGACGTTCTGATAGAGCGGGTAGGGACGAAGGCTCTGGCTCGGCATCGAGTCGTACTTGTCGGGTAGCTGATTGATATCGACCGTCCCGAAGATCGGTAGGTGGTCTCCTCGCGCGCCGAGATAAGCAAATTGGACAATCGTCGTAGCACCCAAGGATTGCTGAACGTTTGCGTTCCACTGCTGCAGGTAAGGAAAGCTGGAGTTAGCGATTCGGCTCGTGATCGTTTGTCCCGCGAAGTAAAACGGATTTTGCGCATAGGCTCGACCGATGGGCTGCAGCAGCGTGGTCGGACCGGCTGGGCTGCCAATCAAAGGATTGCTGAGCGGAGCTCCCGGAACCACGAAAGTGATCGGCGAGTTGATGGGTGAGCCGTTCGGACCGGCTGAGTAAACCGTGTCAATTGGCAGATACGCAAGACTGTAGCCTGCGCGAACAGACGTGCCCGTGTATGGCGTGAAGGCGATCCCGACGCGCGGAGAGAAGAGCTCAAGGTGGGTCTGAAGATCGCTACGGCTCGGATAGGCGGGCGTGTTAACAAGCACCAGCGGATTAGCCAGCTGTGGCAGCAGGACGGTCTCTCGATCGTGCTTCTCCGTATATCCGCCCGGTATCTCGTAGCGTACACCGGCAGTCAAGGTAAGACGCGGGGAGACCTGGAAGGTATCGGTGGCGAACAGCCCTCCATAATAGTTGACGGCACTTGGGGCAATGGACTCTTGGAAGCCAAGCGGAGCCACAGTGATGACGCCGGTGAGGAAATCGGCAATTGGAGTCGCGCCGCCTCCCGGCAGCGTAAACGCGACAGGGGTAGCACCGGTTGGGCTTCTGCAAGTGTTAGAACCGAGATAGGGAATGCAAGCCGTGGATGTGCCGGCAAAAACAAAGAAGCCAGAAGAAGATAAGGAAAAATTGAAATACTCTTCGCGGCGTCGAGCCTCGCCGCCGAAGCTAAGTGAGTGACGCCCAGCGGTCTTCGAGTAAACGCCTGAGAGGACGTAATTGTTCTCCTTCGACTGGGTCGAGGGATTTGAATTAGTAAATGGATTTGTAACTAAGTTTGAGATCAAGATGTCCGGAAACTCGGTGCCTTTAATTTGAGGCGCGAGCGCTGCGTACGCGGGGCCGAATTGAGCTAGATTTGCTCCGCTCTGCGGCACGATAGCCGAGTTTTGTCGCAGATACGAAAGACGTAGATCCAGGATCGACGTCGAATTCAGGACGACCGAGTCTCCAACGGCAAACTGTTCGAAGTGCGACATGTTGGCCGGGGTGGAGGTTGGGCCAATCGGGTTATTCAGAAACACTGTGCCGGGTTGGTTGCCGTCATAGCGGGAGTACCGCGCGAAAAGTTTTTGCTTGTCTCCGAGATTCTGATCCGCGCGCGCCGTGTAGCTATTGTTGTCTGCTCCGGCCCTGCCGTTCTGAGAAAAATTAATCCCCGGATTGGTTGAGGTCGTGTTCGGGGCCGGGAAGTATTTGATGACGTTGGAGATGGTGTTTGAAGTGGGATCAATGCGATTAGGGCAGATCACGTTGGCTACGCCGTTGCAGGAGAACTGCCGCTCGACAGCATAGATGCCGGTACCCGGGATGTTCACGGCGGTTGTGGGATCAAAGATGGGTGCGTCGGCGGTGAAGTTTCCGCTCAGCTCTGCGGCCGTTGGAACACGACCCACGTTAGGCACACCAAGGGCTAAGCGGAAACCTTCGTAGGAAAGAAAGAAAAAAGCCGACTTGGATTTATTAAGAGGAGCGCCGACCGTGGCTCCGAATTGGTTCTGCGTGAACTCCGGCCGCGGAACGGGTCCGCCGTTGACGATCGTTTGATTGTTGAAAAAATTATTGGCGTTGAAGACATTGTTTCGGAGAAATTCATAGACGGTGCCGTGCACTGCGGCGGTGCCGGACTTGGTGGCGAAGCTGATCACGCCACCGCCAAACTCGCCATACTGCGGATTGACGACGCTGGTCTCTACCTTGAACTCCTGAATCGCGTCCTGCGGTGAGACGAACGGCAGCTGATGGCCAACCGCCAAATTCAGCGGTGTGCCATCAAGGTACACGGAAGACTGACCTGCTAGTCCACCGGCGATCTGGTAGTTGTTGAAGGCAAATGGATTGGTGAAGGCGCCTCCATTGGTGTTGTTGCTTGTGTTGCCGCCGGTCGCGCCCTGGGGGATGACTCCCGGCGTGAGCGTGACGAGGTTCATCACGTTCCGCCCGTTGAGAGGCGTATCCTGCACCTGACGTCCCTCAATGACCTGGCTCACCGTGGGGGATTCTGTTTCGACCAAGGCCGCCGACGCATCTACGGTGACACTCTCGCTGGTGGAACCTACCTCCAGCGCGAAATCAACGGACGCCTGGTCTTCCACATGGAGGTCAATGCCGTCGCGCACCGTGGTTTTGAACCCGCCGAGCGAGACCGAAGAGCGGTAGAGGCCAGGAGCAAGTCCTGGCAGCCGGTAGGCACCTTCGTTGTTCGACTTGGTCGTTTGAACGATTCCGGTCGCGGTGTTCGTGTAGGTGACGGATGCGTCAGGCACCTTAGCGCCGGAAGCATCGGTAACAAACCCGCTAACCGTGGCCGTGATTCCCTGCGACAAAAGCGCCAGGGGAAAAAGGAACACAAGCGCGAGTAGAGGCGCCAAGAGCTTACGAGTCACGCGTCGTGCGGTCTTTATTATCATGATCGAAAAACACTCCAGAACCCATCTACTTGCGCCCGAAAACTGTGTGCGACTCCCGATCCGAGAGAAGGTTCGGCGATAACCGAAGTTGGGAATAGCCGGATCGCAGCACACACCGCTCCGGGTCAATTATTTTTCATCCACCCTGAAATCTAGGTCTTAGAATCGCGACAATTTGTATGCTCTTTGAAGGCATGTCGTCCAATGCATTTTGGTAATATGCAGTATGCACACGATGCAACTTCGTCAGGCAGACCTAAATCTGTTGATCGTCTTTGCGGTTTTGGCTGAGGAGCGTAGCGTGTCTCGCGCCGCTCTGCGGCTGGGTCTGACGCAACCGGCAATGAGCCGCGCGATGCAACGAACCCGTGAGATGTTCAAAGACGACCTGCTCGTCAGGGCGAATGGGATCTTCGAGCCAACGCCGCTTGGTCAGCGGCTCCTGGCCGAACTCGAAGACATCCTGCCGAGACTTGATCATCTTCTCAGTGGATCCGCTTTTGATCCGACTCGGGAAGAGCTGACGTTTCATATTGCGGCAACCGACTACGGATGTTCCGTGATCTGCGAGCCGCTATGCAAACACTACCTGCCAAGCGAGAGCCGGGTTACCTTCGAGTTTCTGCCACGCAGCGAGGATGCTTTCGAAGCTTTAGAGCGAGGACAGATCGATTTGGTTCTGCGCGTTGACGACGGAAAGGCGCCTTCCCATCTCTCCTCCGAGTGTCTCCTGAAAGATAATTTTGTATGCGTTCTCGCAAAGGATCAGCCTTTTTCCAAACAGCTTTCCCTAAAGCAGTATCTGTCGTTGCGCCACATCGGCATTTCCGGTGCACAGAGTCTTCCAGAACGGAGCCTGGTCCTTGCCGGCGTCACGCGTCGCTGCGCTATGAGGGTCCCGTACTTTACTGCAGCTATCTCTGCTGTCCTCGGGACGGACTATGTGGCGACAGTTCCTCGCCGGATCGCCGAATATGAAGCTCACCGGCCTAACCTGAAAATTGTGAAAGCGCCCAAGGAGTTGCTACCCCTTCGTTACATGATGTTCTGGCATCCTCGCATGAAAAGTGATGCCTCCCACCTGTGGCTACGATCCACGATGAAGGACGTCGGTAGAAGGATCAGCGACGGATAGAGATCTCTTTGCGGAGTTGGCGCTATCATTCCCGCAGCGCATAGTTTGTATTCACATTATGCATTGGACAGGGTCTTTTCCATCAGAGTAGAAATGCTCTTGCGTAAGTGGGCTAGTACTCTGCTACCGGCGAGCAACGTGAATACAGGATGTCGTTCGCTCTGTTGGAGGGAGAACGAAACTGTTGGACCAACTGCACCATTGCCTGGCAAGCGCGCTCTGGAAGGAACGAGACCGCGAGCCACACAACCCATGCGATTCAACAAAGATAGGCACTTCGACACCCGCTCCATCCGGCAGGACCGCGTTATGCTGTGGCTGGAGAGGAATTGAAAGAGTAAGCGCGATATGGAAGGGTTCCGAACAATGGACACCATTACTCTGGAAGAGCACTTCAGTACTCCCGATCTCCAAAAAGCGATCGCGGAACTAAAACCGGATAGTCCGCCGAATGAAACACTGAAGGCTAAGCTCTTGGACCTCGATGAGGGGCGAATCTCAGACATGGACCATGGCGGTGTCGACGTGCAGGTGCTCTCCCTTGCGTCCTCGGGGTTTGAGATCCTAGGGTCGGCGCAGGCCACCTCCATAGCCAAGGATGCAAATGATCGCGCGGCCGAAGCCGTTCGCAAACATCCGCAACGGTTTGCAGCTTTTGCCAATCTGAACCTCAAGGATCCTCAGTTCGCATCCAGAGAATTGGATCGCTGCATCCAGCAGTTAGGCTTTCGAGGGGCGATCGTCCACGGCACCACGGGCGGTGGTTTTCTGGATGATCCTTGTTTTCTTCCCTTCTGGGAGGCCGCGAATGCGCTTGGAGTGCCCGTCTATCTGCATCCCGCGCCGCCGCCACCGGTCGTCTACGACCTCTATTACCGAGGTCTGCCAGCGGGTTGCGGACAGCCTCTTTCCATCAATGGGTGGGGTTGGCACACGGAGACCGGATTGCATGTGCTGCGCCTAATCCTGTCCGGTCTGTTCGATCGATTTCCGTCGCAGCAGATCATCATTGGTCATATGGGAGAAGACCTTCCGTACTCCTTGGCGCGGGCAACCGGCGTCCTCACTCCGGTTGCGAAGCATTTAGAGCGCGCAGTCCACGAGTACTTCCATGACAATGTTCATGTGACGACGAGTGGCTATTTCACAGCTCCTCCCTTTGAATGCGCCTTGAAGGTGGTTGGGATTGATCGTCTGCTTTACTCCGTTGATTACCCTTTCAGCCCGGTCACCAAAGGTCAGGCCTTCCTAGACCTGCTGGCGTTAACTCCTCCCGATCGTATAAAGTTTGCCAGTGGCAATGCTAGGAGACTTCTAAAGCTGCCGGTTAGCAGCGGCCGCTCGAACTGAGCAATTTTCGAAGAACAGGATTGAGGTCGAGATGGACGTAGTACCAATCAAGGCAGGGGCCTCGAGTTCTGATCGTGGCAAGAGCTTGATCCTGAGCGGCGTGACCGTGGTGGACACGCACACCGGCAAGCTGACTCCCCAACTCTCGGTCGTAGTAGCGGACGGCAGGATTCGGCAGATTGTTCCCGTAGGAACCTCAATCGAGGGCATACCGGAGACCATCGATGCGCGGGGCAAATTCGTCGTTCCTGGGTTTCAGGACATGCACACGCACCTTTATCAGGAAGAGCATGCGCCGGAACTGAGCGCGGCCCTGATGCTGGCTTATGGAATCACCGGCATACGGCAAATGGCGGGTACGACCGAGATGCTCCGCGCGCGCAAGGCTGGGAGCCTTGGATTTGGGGAGCAAAGCCCAGAGTTATTGAGTCTTTGCGGCGAGATCCTGCTACCTATGAATGCGCCCACCCCTGAAGCCGGAGTGCGCGAGGTGCAGCGGCAAAAGGCTGAAGGCGCGGACTTCATAAAAACCATCTTCGTCTCCCCCAAGGTGTTCTTCGCGACGCTTGCCGAGGCGAAGCGCCAAGGCCTAGCTTACGATGGACATCTTTCCCCGGGGGTAGACGTATGGAAAGCTGCCCGCGAGGGCATGACGGTGATTGAGCACCTGGGACCGACTGAGCTGCAACTGATTGCCACCTCCACCCGCAGTTGGCTTATCAATCTCATCCTCAAGCTGCACCCGCCCAAACCGCCTGATCTCTCCCCCGCCGCGATGAAAAAAGCGGGAAAGATCATGATTGCTAATCCGATCTTAGGTCGTCTGAATGGCGATCCTGAAGCCTTGAAGAAGACGCAGGGGTTGATCGATTCCTTTAGCGAATCGAAGGCGCGTAAACTGGGCGACACCTTTGCCAAGCACGGTACATGGCAATGCCTCACCCTCATCCGCGATGCAACCATGCGCCTGGGAGACGACCCCATCTACGCCCAGAGCCCCGATCTGCGTTATGTCTCTCCTAGTACACGGAAATTTTGGTCTCAGGTCGGTCATATGTTTTCGAGCAAGATGTCGCCAGCCGCTCGCGAGACCCTGAAACGTATGGGCGAGATGGAGTTGAAGCTGACGAAGATCTTCGACGAGACAGGCGTGAAGATGATGGCGGGCAGCGACTATGGGGGCGGCTGGGTCATTCCGGGGGTCTCCCTTCATCAGGAGTTTGACCTGCTTGCCGACGCTGGACTCACGCCGCTGAAGATCTTGCAAATGACAACTTTGCATGC
>CAXTQE010000060.1:0-14318 GCA_964246225.1 uncultured Acidobacteriaceae bacterium
CTAGCGCTTGTTCGCGTCCGGCCGCCCCGCCACCCGGTCGTACAGATATACGTCGCTCGTCGTTCCCAGCGCCTCGTTGTACAGCTCGCGCTCGCCGGTAATCGCATCGAGCTCCTGCTGGAACTCGTGGATCGCCCGCAGATGCTCCGCCGTCGCCGGGATCTCCAGCTTCGAGCTCTTCAGGAACTTCTGATACCCGCGATCGAGCAGCCGGCTGATCTCCCCGCCCAGCACCCATCCCGCCTTGTGCAGCATCATCACCGGAGCCGCCGTGCCGGCCGCGATCACCGCCGCGCATCCGTGCTTCGTCACCCGCACCGCGCCCGGCCGGCGACTTGCACCTTCAGGCGCCCCTGCAACATCAAATCGTTGATTGCCAAGAGCGGCCAGCATCTCGTCGTACGTGAGCTTGGGTGTCTTTTTGACCATGGGTTTTAGGCTAAACTCAAAGTTCACTGTCGCACATTGTTCGCTTCCATGGAAAGTAGATGTCTGAGAGAACAGGATGATGATCGCCACCAAACTCGCAGGCTCCACCCTTCTTGAGCGTATCGGCAACACCCCTCTGCTGCGCCTGGATGAGCTGACCCGCACCCTTCCCGGCATCCAGATTCTAGGTAAAGCCGAGTGGGCCAATCCCGGAGGGTCCGTCAAGGATCGCGCTGCCTCCGCCATCGTCACCGATGCCATGCACCGGAACCTGCTTGGCCACGGTCAGGCCTTGCTCGATGCGACTAGCGGCAACACCGGGATCGCTTACGCTATGCTCGGGTCCGCCATGGGCTTCGAGGTTACGCTCTGCATGCCGTCCAACGTCTCGCCCGAGCGCAAAAAATATCTGGCCGCTTACGGTGCGAAGATCGTCTGGACCAGCCCGGCCGAAGGCTCGGATGGAGCCATTCGCAAGGCGAGAGAACTGGCCGCCGCACACCCCGAGCGCTACTTTTATGCCGACCAGTACGGCAACGAAAACAACTGGATGAGCCACTACCTGCACACGGCCAACGAGATCTGGAGGCAGACGGAAGGCCAGGTCACCCACTTCGTTGCCGGCCTGGGAACCTCCGGAACCTTCATGGGTGCCACCCGCCGCTTTCGTGAGCTCAACTCCGCCATTCAGTGCATCTCCATGCAGCCGGACTCCGCCTTCAACGGCCTCGAAGGCCTCAAGCACATGGCGACCGCCATCGTCCCGCCCATCTACGACCCCGCGCTCGCCGATGAAAACATCGACCTTCCCACCGAGAGCGCCTACGCCATGTGCCTTCGCCTGGCGCGCAGGTCAGGCTTGCTGGTCGGTGTCTCTGCCGGGGGTGCGGCCGCTGCCGCCCTGCAGATTGCCGAGCGTGAGCACGCCGCAGGACGCGAAGCCGTCATCGTTACCATCCTCTGCGACTCCGCCGAAAAGTACATGTCGGAGCGCTTTTGGCAGGAGGGCGAGGCGCGTTCCTGACCGTGGGGCGCACCCGCAGCAGCCATGCTGAGTATCCAGTTCCGAGACTACGAAGCTCTCCGCACCCACAGCGAACAGACCTACCCGCACGAGTGCTGTGGCGTCCTGCTCGGTCGCGCCTCTGAGGGCATCAATGTCGTGCACCAGATTGTGCCGGCCGGCAACACTCGCACCGACTCCGCGCACAATCGTTACCACATCTCGCCCGTCGAGCTCATCCGCATCCAGCGCCAGGCCCGCGCCGCCTCGCTCGACATCGTCGGCTTCTACCACTCGCATCCCGACCACCCCGCCCAGTGGTCCTCAACCGACATCGCCGAGGCACACTGGCTCGGCTGCTCCTACGTCATTACCCGCGTCGCCGGTACGTCGGAGGGCCAGGCAAAGGCCGAAGTGACGAACTCCTTTCTGCTACTCGGCACTGGCGAAGAAGACAAGCACTTCGCCGACGAAGCCATCGAAATCCTGATCGACGAACCCAACGCACTTGCGAACCCCGAGGCCTCATGACGATCCACATCCCCACGCCGTTGCGCACCTACACCGAAGGCCATGAATCCGTCTCCATCATCGCCGGCACAATCAAGGATGCGCTCGAAGCCCTGGTCGCCGCGTACCCCGGCCTGCGGGGCAATCTCTTCGGCAACGATGGCAAGCTCCGGTCCTTCGTCAACGTCTACCTCAACGAGGAAGACATCCGCTACCTGAACCTGAAGGAAGACTCGCCCGTCTCTCCATCCGATGAATTGACGATTATTCCGTCAATCGCCGGAGGTTCTGCGCTGTCAAGCCCCAGAGCGTGCTAACCCCCTCATTCCATGAGGGATAAACTTGGCATAGGCCCACCCACCCGCCAGCTATCATAGAAGTAGGCAAACTCCTGAAGCCCACGCCTCTGACTCAGTTTGGAACGGGCTTCAAGAGGGTAAGTCTGAATCCAAAGTCCGGACCTAACTTGTTTCAATAGAGGACTTTGGGTACTTTCAGGGGGAGGTGGGCCGACCTTGAAGCGGTCTGCACCGCATCCCCTCCCAGTATCATCGAATAGTCGACTAGAGGAATCTATGACCAGCGCCGTTCTCGAAGACACCACCGTCGGACTGCCCAAGCTCACTAATGAAGAGATCGCCCGCTACTCGCGCCACCTCATTCTTCCCGAGGTCGGCTACGAAGGCCAGCAGAAGCTCAAGGCCGCAAAAGTGCTCTGCGTCGGCACCGGCGGGCTGGGCGCGCCCCTCGCCCTCTACCTCGCAGCCGCCGGAGTAGGCACCCTCGGCCTCGTAGACTTCGACACCGTGGATGCCTCGAACCTGCAGCGACAGGTCATCCACTCTACCGCGACTGTCGGCAAGCTCAAAGTGGACTCCGCCGAGATCATGCTCAAGGGGCTGAACCCCAACCTCAACGTCGTCAAGTACAACACGATGCTGACCTCGGCCAACGCGCTCGAGATCTTCAAGGATTTCGACATCATCGCCGACGGTACGGATAACTTCCAGACTCGATATCTGGTCAATGACGCCTGCGTCCTCACCGGCAAACCCAACGCCTACGGCTCCATCTTCCGCTTCGAAGGCCAGGCGTCGCTCTTCGCCACCGAGGCAGGCCCCTGCTACCGCTGCCTCTATCCCGAGCCGCCCCCGCCGGGCCTGGTCCCCAGCTGCGCCGAAGGCGGTGTCCTCGGCATCCTCCCCGGCCTGGTCGGTATCATCCAGGCTACCGAGGTCATCAAGTTCATCCTTGGTATCGGTGACTCGCTCGCCGGCCGCCTGCTGCTCGTCGACGCCCTCGGCATGAACTTCCGCCAGCTCAAACTGCGCAAGAACCCCGACTGCCCGGCCTGCGGCACGCATGAGATTCAGCACCTGATCGACTACGACCAGTTCTGCGGCATCGAGAAGCCCGCCGACCCCACCGGCCCGCTTGAAATCGCACAGAATAAAAACGTCTCGGGTTCCGTGGTCGACGGTATCCCGCAGATCACCGTCGAAGACCTCAAACGCATGCAGGATCAGCATGAGGACTTCGTCCTGCTCGACGTACGCGAGCCCCACGAGGTGCCGATCGCCTCGCTCGGCGCGCCGCTCATCCCGGTCGGTTCTCTCGAGGCCCGCGTCGGCGAAGTTCCCGCAGCCAAGGATCAGGAGATCGTTGTCCACTGCCGTTCGGGGGCCCGCAGTCAGAAAGCCGCGCTCATCCTCAAAAACGCTGGCTTCACCCACGTCTCAAACCTCGCTGGAGGCATTCTGGCCTGGGCAGACAAGATCGATCCTTCAATGGCCAAATACTAGTCCCTTGACCCTGTCGGCTCAGCGACATCCCCCGGCTGGGGGTAGTTCTACAACGAAAGAGCCATCGTGAAGACCATGGGTGACTGCTAACTTCGGTTTGTACCCGGAGAAAACAGACACCCATGAAGATCCTGTTGGCGCAGTCCGGCGGTGTAGGGAGCCAGCTCTTCCAGTACGCGAACGCCCTCTTCTTCTCTCAGCAACTGGGTGTGCCGTTTGAAGTGCTGGAGGAGCCGGAGATCTCTCGCCGTAAGCATGGTCTCCCCCAAATGCTTTCGAAGTTTCGCGTACGCGCTCCTATCCGGCCCATGTCCCGGTGGGACCGGCTGATGTTTTCGCGGGTCAAACGCAACCAGCTGATCGCCAAACCTGCCCGCGCGCTCTCCCGCAACCAGGTCCTGTTTCCCGAGCATTTCCTTCAGTACTCCTTCGCCACGGAGTTGCGCCCTCACGCGCAGACCCGCACACTTTGCCTCTCTGGCTATCTTGAATCCCATCGCATCCCCGATGCCATCGAACCCGAGTTGCGCGAGCACCTCATCTTTTGCGACGCTCCCAGCGGGAAGAATCTTGACCTGCTGCAGCAGATTCAGACTGCCGAGGCACCCGTTTCCCTGCATGTCCGCCGCGGCGACTACGTCCGCATGCACGGCCGAAGAGACGCCCTGTCCCTGACCTACCAGCGCAACGCTATCGAAGCCATCTGCCAGCGCGTCGCCAACCCGACCTTCTTCGTCTTCTCAGACGACCTGCCGTACTGCCGCAAGCACCTGCCCGACCACGTCAAGACGGTCTTCGTCGACCACAACGATGCCCTGAACAGCCACGAGGACCTGCGCCTGATGGCCGCCTGCCACCACAACATCATCGCCAACAGCAGCTTCTCCTGGTGGGGCGCCTGGCTGAACCCGAACCCGGGCAAGATCGTCTGCGCACCCAGCATCTGGAGGGATGAGGCCATCTCCCAGCAAATTCTGCCGCCAGAGTGGATTCGTTGCAGCGTCCGGCCTGAGCAGGAGCGGCGGCGTCCGGAGGTCCAGCCCAGGCTGTACCCGCAGTACGCCTTCTTTCCGCTCGCTTCGGCCGAGCCGGTCGCCGCCTTCTCCGCCTGAAGCCCTAGGCGGTGGGCTCATCCTTGTCGTCCACCACGAGCATTTCGAGGGCCAGCGGCCGCGCAATCATGCAGTCGAGCGCAGCTGTCGAGTCGACCGCGCGGGCGATCACCGAGTTCAGGCACGGCTCCGTCGTTACCACAAACGCGAGCCGCTGCTTCGGATAGCCTTTACGCTGCAGCAGCGAATCGATGTTCGCGCCCACCGCCGCCAGCGCGCCCGAGATCGCCGAAACGATCCCCGGCTTGTCGTTCACGATGAAGCGCAGATAATGCGGCGCGATCGAATCACCGGTAACTGACTTTGCTACGGCGGGAAGGGACACGGCGCGCGAGCCTTGCGCGACCGCCAGCAGGTCCGAGAGCACCGCCACTGCCGTCGCATCGCCTCCCGCTCCATGCCCGGAGAACACTACGTCGCCCCCCATGCGCCCGGTCGAAACGACCATGTTCTGCGTACCATGCGACCACGCCAGCGGCGAGTTCAGCGGCACCAGCATCGGTGCCACCCGCGCATACATACCCTCCTCCAGCAGCTGCGCCTTGGAAACCTGCCGGATCGTCGACCCAAGCTCGCGCGCATACGCAAAATCCACCGCATCCACCTCCGCGATGGTCTCAGTCGGCACCTGCTCCGGGTCGAGCTCCGCCTGCATCGCCACCCGCGCCAGGATGCACAGCTTCGCCCGCGCGTCGAAGCCGCCCACGTCCGCGGTCGGGTCGGCCTCCGCGTACCCAAGCGCCTGCGCATCCTTGAGCACATCTGCGTAGCGATCGCCCGTCTCCATGCGGCTCAGGATGTAGTTGCACGTGCCGTTCAGGATTCCGGTGATACGCACCACTCGATCGCCACCCAGCCCCTGCTGGATGCCCGGAATCACCGGCACCCCGCCCGCCACTGCGGCTCCATGCAGCAGCTGCGCGCCATGCGCCGCGGCCAGACGCGCCAGCTCCGGCCCACGGTACGCGATCAGCTGTTTGTTGGCCGTCACCACCGACTTGCCCAAGCGCAGGGCGCTCTCAATCCACGTCGCCGCCGGGTCCGACCCGCCAATCAGCTCGACTATCACGTCCACATCAGAGTCGAGCACGTCCGCAATGTCTTCCGTCCAAACCACCTCCGGCCCGGCATATCCAGCCGCCTCCGTCTGGCGTTTGCGCGCGACGCCACGATTCAAAATGTGCGTCAGCTGGAGACCGGGGAGGCTGCCCCCCCGCAAGCCCTTTACCACCGACTGCCCAACGGTTCCGAAGCCCAGCAATGCCACCTTCGTCAGCTTCATTAGTAAGGAATCCTTCCTGCAAACGTTTGCCACGCAGAGAAGCTCGCTGCGGCTTCCGTGCGCAGCAGGTTCGCGGTCGGCAGGTCGCGCCGGTCAAGGGGCTGGCGAACCTGATCGTAGAAGTACGAGTCGTCGAAGCCCGCCGTCGCCGCATCTGCCGCAGTGTTGCCGAAGAAGAGTCCTCCGCAGCGCGCCCATAGAACGGCTGCCAGGCACATCGGACAAGGCTCGCAGCTCGAATAGAGCGTCGCGCCCTTAAGCTCAAACGTCCCAAGCTCCCGGCACGCATTGCGAATCGCCGAAACTTCTGCATGCGCGGTCGGATCGTTGGTCGCCGTCACCTGGTTCACCCCCGTCGCAAGCACCGCGCCCTTCCGCACCACAACCGCGCCGAACGGACCTCCGCGACCGGAGACGACATTTTCGGTCGCCAGCGCAATGGCCATTCGCATAAAGCGCTCGTCGTCCTCGGTCGGCACGTGTTCTCCTTTGTTCGCGATTCCAGGGTTTACTCGCCCGCCCGGAACAAACCCGATTATGGCATATGCCTCTAACCAGAGATGGCAGCTTCCGGTGCAGGCTCATTTCCCAACCTTTGCGGCAAGCGGCCGCACCTGGCCACGCTGGTGGACGACTGGCGCAGAGCCGGAGCGCAGATTGCGGTCGTGCGCTACACCGGCAATCGCAGCGTCAGGACCACGTATGCTGCGCTTGCCGGTCTCACCGACCGCATCGCCGCCGAGCTCGAGCGTCGCGGCATCGCCCCCGGCGAGCGCGTCCTGCTCTGGGGAGAAAACTCGGCAGAGTGGATCGCCGCGTTCTTCGCTTGCATCGTCCGCGGCATCCTGGTCGTCCCACTGGACGCAGCAGGCACGGTCGATTTCGCCGCGCGGGTCCTCGGAGAGACGAACCCCAAACTCATTCTCGGCGACGCTGCGTTGCTGATGACACTCCCGACCTCGCTCCCGCATCTGCTCCTGACCGAGCTTGCATGCCTGCCCGCCGCTGGCCCCTGCGTGCCGGTTCCGGGCCTGCAGCGAGACAGTCGGCTCCAGATCCTCTTCACCTCCGGCACCACCTCCGAGCCCAAGGGCATCGTGCACACCCATGGCAACGTGCTCGCCAGCGTCGAGCCGATCGAAGCCGAAATGCGCAGGTATCGCCGCTACGAGCGCTGGTTCCATCCCCTGCGCTTCCTCCACACGCTTCCCCTCAGCCATGTCTTTGGCCAGTTCATGGGCCTCTGGCTCCCACCCTTGCTGGCCGCGGAGGTCCACTTCGAGAGCCGCCTGGAAGCCGAACGGATCGTCCGTATCCTGCGCCGGGAACGCATCACCGTGCTGGCCGCGGTACCCCGCCTGCTGGACTTGTTGCGCTCCTACCTGGCCATCGATCCGCGGCATCTGCAAGCCGTACCGGGCGAGAGCGTCTGGCGTCGCATCTGGCGTTTTCGCCGGGTGCATCGGCGTCTGGGCTGGAAGTTCTGGGCCTTTGTCTGCGGCGGCGCATCTTTGCCGAGCGACCTCGAAGAGTTCTGGAACCGCATGGGTTTCGCCGTCATCCAGGGTTACGGCATGACCGAGACCGCCGCCCTGATCACCCTTAACCATCCCTTCCGCGTCAGCCGAGGGACCATCGGCAAGCCGCTGCCCGGACGCGAAGTGCGCATCGGCCCGGAAGGCGAACTCTCGGTTCGCGGTGAGATGGTCTCGAACGCAACCTGGCAACACGGCCAACTTATTGAGCGACAGGACCCCTGGCTGGCAACTGGAGACCTCGCCACTCAGGATGATGCCGGCAACCTGCGCTTTACCGGACGTCGCAGCGAAGTCATCGTCAACGCTTCCGGCGTGAACGTTCATCCAGAGGACATCGAGGCCGCCCTGCTCAGGCAGCCGCACGTGACCGCCTGCGCCGTTGTAGCCCTTTCGATTGCCGGCGCAGGCCAGGAGTCCGCAGCCGTGCTCGTCGCGCCTGCCGGAAAGGAGGCAGCCGCCGCAGCTGTCCATGCAGCCAACGCAGAGCTCGCGGGCTACCAGCAGATCCGCCACTGGTTCCTGTGGATTCGCGGAGACTTGCCCCGCACCTCCACCGGCAAGGTCCAGCGCCGTCTAGTGGCGGAGTGGGTCGCGCGGCAGAGCCGGGCCGCGAGCCCCTCCGAGGCTGACCAGGGCGACTCGCTCACCGCGCTGATTGCCTTGCTCACCGGCATCCCAGCCGCCCGGACCGACGAGGACGCCCGCCTCGCCGAAGACCTTCATCTCGACAGCCTCGGACGCGTACAGCTGCAAAGCGCAATCGAGACGCGCTTCGGAACGTCGATGGACGATGGGATCTTTCAGCAGATCGAGACGCTGGGACAGCTGCGGGCTGCCCTCGCTGGGCCAACTCCGCACTTATCTACAAACGACGAGCCCGCTAAGCTTCTGCCACCCGCCGCCGCCCCACCTGCCTTCCGCTATCCGCGCTGGCCATGGTTGCGTCCCGTACAAGCGCTTCGCGTCGCCTTCGTGGAAATGATCCTTCGCCCGCTGGTCTGGCTGCTCGCCAAGCCTCACGTTGAACTTCCCGCCGCGCCTCTCGCCAGCAGACCCATGCTGCTGATTGCGAACCACGCTACCTGGTTCGACGTCGGCCTCGTGCTCTACGCTCTCCCGCCGCACCTGCGCCGGCGCCTCGCCGTGGCCACCGCGGGGGAGATGCTGGAAGACTGGCGACACGCTCGCAACCAGGGCAACTGGTGGCTCAACGCGCTTGGACCCGTGCAGTACTGGCTCGTTACCGCCCTCATCCATGCTTTCCCACTCCCGCGCCAGGCCGGGTTCCGCCGCAGTTTTGCCCACGCTGGCGAGGCGCTCGACCGCGGCTTTCACGTGCTTGTCTTTCCCGAAGGCCGCCGCTCTCCCAGGGGCGAGTTGCAACCGTTCCGCGCCGGCATCGGCCTGCTCGCCCAGGCGTCGGACGCCGCGGTTCTGCCGATCGCTCTCCGCGGAATGCAGGCCGCACTGGCCACGCGTCAAGGATGGTTCCATGCCGGACGCCTTGGCGTGCGTATCGGCCAGCCCATCCGTCCCACGCCGGGCGCGACCCCGGAGACGATCGCACGGACGCTCCACGCCGAGTTGAGCCGCCTGCTCGAAGACACCGCCGCGCCACCGCCCGACGCTCCTTGCTAAACTGGCTGCGGAACCTGTTCCCTATGTCGATTACCTCCATCAATCCAGCTACGGGCGAGGTGCTTCGCCAGTTCGAGCCTCTAAGCGATGAGGCCGTAAAAGCGAAGATCGGCATCGCGCATGCGGCCTTTCGCGACTACGGCGAGGTGCCGCTCGAGCATCGCGCCCTTTGCATGCGCAAACTCGCCGGCATACTCGAGCATGAGGCCGACGAACTGGCCGCCATGATCACCGCCGAGATGGGCAAGACGCTCGCCAGCGCCCGCCAGGAGGTTCTCAAGTGCGCTTTGGGCTGCCGCTACTTCGCGGAGAACGCTGCCCGCATCCTGACCGAAGAGCCCATCCCGACCGAGCAGAACAACAGCTACGTCCGCTGGGATCCGCTCGGCATCGTGCTTGCCGTGATGCCCTGGAACTTCCCCTTTTGGCAAGTCTTTCGTTTTCTGTCCCCGGCGCTGATGGCGGGCAACGTCGCCCTGCTCAAGCACTCGTCCAACGTTCCGCAGTGCGCCCTTGCGATTGAAGCCCTGGTCCGCCGCGCCGGCTTTCCGCGAGGCACGTTCCAAACGCTCCTAATCGAGGCCCGGCAGGTCGAGGCAGTGCTTTCAGACGAGCGTATCGCCGCCGTAACCGTCACCGGCTCGGAAGCCGCAGGACGTGCCGTCGCCGCGCAGGCCGGATGGCTGCTCAAACGTTCCGTCCTCGAACTCGGCGGCTCCGACCCCTTCGTGGTTCTGCCTTCAGCGGACCTGGACCTTGCCCTCGCCACCGCGGTGAAGGCCCGCACCATCAACAATGGCCAGTCCTGCATCGCGGCCAAGCGCTTCATCGTGCATTCAGACCTCTATGCCGACTTCGAAGCCCGCTTTGTGGCTGCCATGCAGGCACTCACCGTTGGGGATCCGCTGGACGAGGCCATCGAGATCGGTCCGCTGGCTACTCCGCAGATCGTTGAGGAAGTCCAGCAGCAGGTCCGCGCCGCCACCCGCGCCGGAGCCCGCCTGCTCACCGGAGGCGAGCGTCGCGAAGGGATCGGCAACTTCTTTCCACCCACCGTTCTGGCTGATCTTTCTCGAGGCGCGGCGGTCTATCGCGAAGAGATCTTCGGGCCGGTAGCCCTGCTCTTCAAAGTCAATTCGTTGGATGAAGCGATCGAGGTTGCCAACGACACGCCCTTCGGCCTCGGCGCCTCCATCTGGACCCGCGATGCAGACGAACAGAAGCGGCTTATCGCCGAGCTCGAGTGCGGCCAGGTCTTTGTGAATACCATGGTGGCCAGCGACCCGCGTCTGCCCTTTGGCGGAATCAAGCGCTCAGGCTACGGGCGCGAGCTCTCCGCAGCCGGCATGCGCGAATTTCTTAATGCAAAGACAGTGGTCATCGCCGATGCAGTGCAGCAGACCGAGATTGCCTTTGAACCCAAGCAGGAAGAAGAGCCCAATCTCCATCGCGCTCCCTTCGATGCGCAACAGTTTCAGCAGGCGTTTCGGACTGCAAGCAAAGCCAGCGAGTAGAGAACGATCTGCAGCATCAGGCAAATCGCACACTCACCCGCCCGACCGCTGAGAAGTGCACATCGACAGACGAACCGGAGCGCGCCGGCGTATTGCCCGTCCAGCTTCCTGTAGTGATCCATTGCCTGGCTCGCAGGCCACCAGTTCTCGCCGCGCCTTCATTCGCCAGCCATGGCAGCAGCCGAAGCAAATCTCCCGATGTATTCGACCCCGTCTCCTCCACTCGAATCATGCCGTCGATCGCCAGCGTTACATGCTCCCTCTGGAAGTCCACGGTCCGCCAGGACGGATAATCCGACCCCAGAACAAGTCCGCCGTGCATTTGCAGGTCCGCCAGCATCGTCATCTTCACTTCCGGACTCGTCGGATCTACCAGACCAGACTCCAGAATCTCGATCGCCGGATGACAGCTTTCTACTGCAGCGTAGACCTCTTCGTCACTGTACGGCTTAGCTCGCGGCGGCAGATCGGACTTGAGCACAAAGGCGATCTCTGCTTCCAGGCCTCGCAGGCGACCTCCCCGCACTGCGCCGCTCTGCGCGACCATGGTCAGTGGAAGCGGTGCAGCCATCGGCGTGGCCTCGAGCGAAGATGCGCCCACCTTCCAGCCTCCCAGCGCACCATAGGCCTCTCGGATCCGGTCCTGCACAAAGAAGACCTCGTCCAGCGAAACAGGCCTCAGCTCAGGAGGCAGATCGTCCATCGGGGTCAACGTCCGGCGAGCCCCTAGCAGCAGTTCGACTGCCTCCAGCAGTTGCGACTCGCGAAATCCGGTCATGGTCATAGCAGGCTCCGATGGCGAGAACAGAAACGTGGGATGTACGACGGCTCGCGACCCTCCCCCTTACCCCTCACTTGCCCGTGGCCCGTTCCGGATTCTTGGCATAGCTAATCAGATTTGCCAAGAGGCGATACGCCCCCGGAACCCCCTCCGGCAACTGCCGATACAGCGCCAGCGCACAGTAGAGATACGCGCCTTTGCCGACCGGCGCCAGCAGCAATCCGCCTCGCTGCGGATCCTGCCCCACGTCTTCCGTTTCGAGCAGCGCCTGGAATTGCGGAGCCCAGGTTGCCGCAAATCCGTGCCCGCGCTCCTCGATCCAGCCATCGAAATCCGCCGACGTGATCTTGTTTGGCCAGCTCAGCAGCGGGCTCTCAGGCGCGAGCACCCGGACCGGCCGCGCTTCTTCCACCACGTTGTGCGCCGAATCGCCTGGAACCGCAATCGGGTACGGAGCCTCCGCATCCCCAAACTTGGCCGTCATGTACTCCACAAGCACCACTCCACCCGCTCGCGCATACTCGATCAGCGGCTTCGAACCCTTGCCTCCCAGAGCCGACTGCGCTGCATACGCCCGCACGCCTACAATCACCGCATCGTACTTCGCAAGCGCCGTGGCATTCAGGTTTTGCGGCGTAATCAGTGCGGGAGTCACCCCAAGGTTCGGCAGGAACTCCGGCACTGGATCGCCCGTACCGGGAAGATACGCCACCCGCAATCCCGGCGCCGTGCGCACATCCACCGCCTCCGCCTTGAACACCGCCGGCTGATAGAAGTTTGTTGACGCAAGCCCTGGATACCCTACCGCTCGATAAGACTCGGTGTAGGCGCGTCCCTGTGAGACAACGTCGCCACGAACCAGATAGGCAGACTTCAACTGAATGCCGTGCGGCTGAACCTGCCACGCCTCTGGTCTGCCCAAAGAATCGCTTGATCCGTTCAGACCAGCTTCAAGGGGCAGAGCGGCCGGATCCAGCTTGAACGTCCAGCCCTCCGGGGTCGACAAACCTGCTTTCCAGGTTACATTCGGACCCTGCTCCCGAATGAAGGACTCCACAGGAAATGGGTGCGCGTCTACGCGAATGATGCCGAATACCGGCGACAATGTCACCGAGAACGGTGGCACCACCTGGGCCGCTTCGAGGGATGCGTCGGTTGGGGTTACCGCTGCCTTCAACTCAAGGCGAGTCCCATCGTCGTCCACCAGCTGCGTCATCACCAGCGCTGGTGGCGTGGAGGGTGCAAGACGCAAGTCGGCCTGCGCAACATCGTAGAAGGCCTGTTCCGGGTTCGGGCGAGAGAAGTAAGGCCGAGTCACCGGCAGACCCTTCGGAAACGCGAGCGTTCGCGTGAGAACCGTCGCCCCATGCGCCAGCGGCCTTGCATTTGCGTCAGCCGGGGAGGTCGCTGCGGGACTTTCTGCTAACAGCAGCGGCGTACGCCCGCTTGCGTTCTCGAGCCGAATCTTCACCGTCGCCGACGCAATCGTACTGAGCAAAGGCTGACTCGCCGCATCGAGTGTCGCCGTCATGCTCAGGCCATCCGCCAAGACCAACGCGTCGTTCAACTGCACCCGCTTGATCCGCAGTTCATGCACCAAGTTGAAGCGTTGCTCGTCTGGGACGTCATGGCTGGTCGAGTAAGTTGTCAGCAGTGCATCCACCGCGGACAGCGCACGACGCAATGGCGGACCGACGGTCTCCAGCCGGTCCGCCGCAAAAAGCTGTTGCGCCTCGCCGATCTGCGCGTCGACTGCGGTGAGCGCTTCCCGCAGCTTGGGCGCGTCTGGCGCAAGATCCGCAATCCCCACCAAAGTCGTATTGATCCCTGTAAAAATGCTCGCTTCCGACCCCGGCGGCGTCCCCAGGCGCGTCCCCATCAGCGTATATCCAGTCTCCGACTTTCCCGGCGGAGCTTCCCGCACTCCGGGCCCAATCTGGGTCTTCTGCAGCGCCAGTCCCTTTCGCGCGAATTGCACATAGGTCAGCCCGTCCATTCCCAGCGCCGGAGCCGCCGGCCTGCCTCCGAAAGCCACCATCGCGGGATTGCCCTCCGGAATCTTGACCGTCGCGGGCGGCTCGACAAACGTCACGTTGCCGGTCACGTAATTTTCAAACCGCGGCGGGATCGTCTTGCCCGTCGCGTAATCGAACATCCCGTCCTTCGTCATACGAGAAAACGGTACCCGCGCGTACACCTTGAGCGGCGTCCAAGGCAGCAGACCCTCGGCGATCATCTCCGGAAAGACCTTTGGATCTGCGGCCGCGCGGAACACCTCCTGCGTGATCTCTCCGGAAACCTGGTGGTGGCCGTGCCCGTCCGTCGGTCCGCCCACAAAGACGCTTGCCAGCACCAGCGGACGGTAAAGCCGCACCGCCCGCACCGCGTCATAGAGCACCCGCTCATGCGTCCACTTGGCGAACGCCTCCTCCTTGGTCTTTGAAAAGCCGAAGTCCGCCTCCGTTCCAAACATCTGGGTAACGCCCGTATACCGGTCCTCCGCCAGCAGTTCCTGGGTCCGAATGAGCCCGAGCGCCTCATCGAAATCTCCCGACATCAGGTTCTGTCCACCTTCGCCGCGGTTGAGCGTCAGCATCGCCACCCGCGCGCCCACACCGCGTGACTCATACGTCAAAAACCCGCCATCCTCATCATCCGGATGCGCCACAATCATCATCAGCGAGGCACGCGTCCGCAGCTTCAAAAGCA
>CAXTQE010000060.1:14418-21854 GCA_964246225.1 uncultured Acidobacteriaceae bacterium
CTTACTTTCTCATATCGGCCAACTCCGCCAGAACTTTAGCCTCTCCGCGAATATGATCGAAAGCCATTGCCCATAGACGTACACTGCGGGTATCGCCCTCCAGCCTCAAAGCGCAAGCCACCTCACTCGCTCGCTTACCCTCCCCGGCGCCGTCGCGATCAACATGCTCGACATGATCGGCGTCGGCCCCTTCATCACGCTTCCTCTGCTGCTCTCGGCAATGGGCGGCCCACAAGCCATGCTTGGCTGGATCCTCGGTGCGCTGCTTGCCCTTTGCGACGGCCTGGTGTGGGCCGAACTCGGGGCTGCCATGCCCGAAGCCGGTGGCACCTACCGCTTTCTCCGCACCATCTACCCGGGCTCTTCCGGACGCTTTCTCGCCTTCCTTTTCGTCTTCCAACTTATCTTTTCTGCGCCCCTCTCGGTCGCCAGCGGATGCATCGGACTCGCGCAATACGCCGGATATCTCGCCCCTGTCCTGCGCACGCACACCGTCTTCTGGGGACGCCTCGTCGCCAGCCCCGGCACTGCGATCGCCCTTCTTGCGATCCTCCTCGCCGTCCTGCTGCTCTACCGCAGCCTCGCCAGCCTGCGCCTGGTCAGCTATCTCCTCTGGATTGCCGTGCTCGGCACCATCGCCTGGGTGCTCGTCACCGCCGCCCTCTTCGGGCACCTCTCGCAGGCTTTCGATCTCCCTCCCGGCGCCTTCCGTCTCACGCCCGCCTTCTTCTCCGGCCTGGCCTCCGCGATGCTCATCGCCACGTACGACTTCTGGGGCTATTACAACGTCACCTTTCTCGGCGCCGAGGTCGAAAACCCGTCCCGCACCATTCCCCGCGCCATCCTGCTCTCGATCCTCCTCGTCGCCGGCTTGTATCTCGCGCTCAATGTTGCCGTGCTCGCCGTTCTACCGTGGAGGCCGCTGCTTTCGGTCCACGACCTGGGCGCGCGCCAGGCCCTTATCTCGGTCTTTATGCAAACAGCGTACGGCACCCGCTTCGGTCCGGCGATCGGCAGCTTCGCCGGACGGCTTGCCGCCATCCTCGTCATCCTTACCGCCTTCGCCAGCGTCTTTTCCCTCCTGTTGGGTTACTCCCGCATCCCCTTCGCCGCCGCCCGCGACGGCAACTTCTTCGCCCCGTTCGGCCGTCTGCATCCCACCCGCGGCTTTCCTTACGTTTCGCTGCTCTACCTCGGCGGGGCGGCAGCCCTCTTCTGCTTTGTCTCGCTCGCCGAGGTCATCGCCGCGCTCGTCATTCTGCGCATCCTGGTCCAGTTCCTCCTCCAACACATCGGTGTCCTCTATCTTCGGCGCACGCAACCTGAACTCCCCCGGCCCTTTCGCCTTTGGCTCTACCCCTTTCCTCCTCTGCTCGCTCTCCTCGGATTTACTTACATCCTGCTCGGCCGGCCGAACTTCGGCCATGAAATCCGCTTGTCCTGCCTCGTTCTCCTTCTGGGAGTTATCGCCTATATGCTCCAGCAGCGGCTGTCCGCGAGGCCTAAAATCGCCTAACATAACAACATGAGCGAAACGCTGGAAGCAACCGAGACCCCGGCAAGCGGTCACGCAGCCAAGTACACCCGCAACACTCCATATCAGTCCGCCGTGTTGGTCAACGAACTGCTCACCGCGCCCGGCTCTGAAAAAGAAACACGCCACGTCGAGCTTGCCCTTGAAGATGGCATGACCTACACGCCCGGCGATGCCGTCGGCATCCTCCCCGAAAACCGCCGGGAAGTCGTCGACGAAGTTCTCCACGCCCTGAACATGCGCGGAGACGAGCGCGTCCTCGATCACTACAAGGTCGAGATCGACCTAGACGAAGCTCTTCGCACCCGCCTGGCTATCGGCAAGCTCGAGCGCGGCCGCATCACCCAGATGAACAAGCTCGCTCCCGAGAACGAAGGTCTCAAGGCACTCGCCGGGCAGGAGAACAAGGCCCGCGCCGAAGAATACTGCTACGGCCGCGAGTTCATCGACCTCCTGCATGACTTTCCCGGCGTCATCACCTCTCCGCAACAGCTCTTTCAGGTCCTCGCCCGCCTCACCCCCCGCATGTACTCGATCGCTTCCAGTCAGGCTCTCCATCCCGACACCGTGCAGACCACCGTCCGCGTCGTTCGCTACGATGCCCACGGCCGTAACCGCCAGGGTCTCGCCAGCGGACACCTCGGAGATCGCGCCCCGGTCGGCGAATCCATGCCCATCTTCCTCCATGCCAACGGCAGCTTCCGCCTGCCCGCCGACTCTTCCGCCCCCGTCATCATGGTCGGGCCCGGCACCGGCATCGCTCCTTTCCGCGCCTTCCTTGAAGAACGACAAGCAACCGGGGCCACCGGTGACAACTGGCTTTTCTTCGGCGAACAACGTCGCTCGCTCGACTTCCTCTATCAGCACGAGCTCGAAGCCATGCACAAAGATGGGGTGTTGACCCACCTGGACACAGCCTTCTCCCGCGATCAGGCCAAGAAGGTGTACGTCCAGGACCGCATGCAGGAGCGCGCCTCCGAGCTCTATGCATGGCTTGAGCGCGGAGCCTCCTTCTACGTCTGCGGCGACGCAACCCGCATGGCCAAGGACGTCGAACTTGCCCTGCTCGACGCCATCGCCAGGGGTTCAAACGGCACCCTGGATCACGCCACCGAATATCTCGGCCGGATGAAGAAAGACAAACGGTATCAGCGCGATGTCTACTGAGTCGCGCTCAGGCTAAGACGTTCGCGGCTGGTGATGCACTGTTTCCACCACCATTGCACTGGTCCAATGGTGGTCCCGGAAGCGCCGGCGCATATCGTGCAGGTTGGGCAGCGTGGATTGCAGATCGCCGTTCGCCTGTCCGGCGGCCGGGGCCAGCATCGACCCAGCACTGGCGCCTCCATCCATGGTTGCTGAGCTGTCACTAAGATTGCAGCTCACTCCAGCCGCGGCCGCGAGAAGGATTGCGGTCAAAAGGGAAGCAGTCCGAAAGTTTGTTGCCTGAAGCGGGCCCTGATTGTGATCATAGTTACTCATGGGGGAGCCTCCATGGTTCCATCTGAAGCATAGGGCCACCAGCCGGGTTCGACCATACCACCTGATGCCGCCTGCATGCCCCGCCCGGTTCAAGGTAAAGCGCGGTAATCTCGCTTTCATCCGTCTCCACCGTGGGAATGCTTGCCCACAAGCTGCTTCTTTGCGCTTAAATCCTCACCGAGTCGGGCCGCCAGCTGGTAATCCGCTCCTTGATCTGCCGCGATGTCAGGCCTTCGCCCAGCGTATGCGTCACCAGCATCGGAAGCTCCTCATCCGACGCAAAGCGCAGCGCAATCAATTGCCCCGGAGAAAGCCGCGAAGCCTCTGCTGCGGAGGCCAGCGCCGCCACCCGCAAGCGCTCCTCCAGCCGGATCAACCGGTCCTGCACCCGCAGGGAGTAGATCCGCATCTTCATGTTCACCAGGATCAGTGCCAACGCCAGCACGACCAGCCACAAATCCAACCCCAGTCGACGCTCCGGATCGTGCACCGCCCAGTAGATCGACAGCCCTAAATTGATCACGAAGATCGGCATGAGTACGAAGTGTGTGATCGGATCGTACTTCGTGTGATTCGCGGCGCTCTGGGTTTCGGGCATGCTGCGATCCTACCCTACCTGGGTTAGCTTTAGAGGATGACGGTTGGCCCAGACAAGAAACGCATCGGCGTCCACGTCGGCACCTCTGGCGGCTGCTGGACCGCTGTCCAGCGCGCGGTCGACGCCGGTGCCAACACCTTCCAGATCTTCAGCTCCAGTCCTCGCCAGTGGCGCGCCGCGGCCGTCAAACCGGAAGACGCCGCCCGCATGCGCGAGCTTCGCGCCGCCCACGACATCGGCCCAATCTCCATCCACGCCAGCTATCTCATCAATCTCTGCAGCCAGACTGAATCCGTCCGCACCGGCTCCATCGCTGCCTTCCGCGGCGAGGTCGAGCGCGCCCTCGCCCTCGGCGCCGAGAACCTCGTCCTCCACCCCGGCAGCTGGAAGGGCCTGACCCGGGAAGAAGGTCTTCGCCTCGCCGCCCAGTCCATCGAGCGCGCCATCGATGGCCTCGACTTCACCGCCGCCCCCGAGTTCCGCATTCTCATTGAAAACACCGCCGGTGCCGAGTTCTCACTCGGCGGCAAGCTTGAACAGGTGGCCGAGCTCGTCGAGTGCCTGCGCCCCTGCGCTCCCGTCGCCGTCTGCCTGGACACCTGCCACGTTCATGTCGCCGGCTACGACCTCGTCTCGCCCGAGGGCTACGCTGAAACCATGCAGCTTGTTGGCGAAACCGTCGGCTTCGACACCGTTCGCGTCTGGCACTGCAACGACGCCAAAGCCGCCATGGGCTCTAAACTCGATCGCCACGAGCACATCGGCGAAGGCACCCTCGGTCCCCGTCCGTTCCGCCGCCTGCTCCACGATCCGCGCTTTGCGTCGGCCCTCTTTATCGCCGAGACTCCTGTCGACGAGCCCGGCGACGAGCAGCGCAATGTCATGACGCTACGCACCCTTTTTGCGCAATAACCCAGGTGCCGGGCCACTCCTCGGCCTCACGCGGTGCCAATCCTTTCCCGCGCACACACAACCTGAACCGCACCCCCGGCTACGCTCATCTATTTGAGTAAGCCGTTACCATGTCGATTGCCCTCGCCTTTTTTGTTCATTACGCGTATGCCATTCTCTTCCTGTGGGTCCTGGTTGAGCAGCTCGGCGTGCCCATTCCTTCAATTCCGGTGCTGCTCACGGCGGGCACTCTTGTCGCGACGCATCAGCTTCGCGGAACCCTTGCCGTCTTCTTCGTCCTGGCTGCCTGCGCTCTCGCCGACAGCTTCTGGTACACCCTCGGACGCCGTTACGGCAATGCCGTCCTGCGCCTGCTTTGCCGGCTCTCGTTTGAAGCCGACGCCTGCGTCTCGAAGACCGAAGGGTACTTCCACAAGCGTGGTGCCGTCACCCTGCTCTTCGCCAAGTTCATCCCCGGGCTTTCAACCGTAGCCGCACCCATTGCCGGCCAGACCGGCATGCCCTACGCCCGCTTTCTGGCCTACGATCTCTTCGGTTCGCTGATCTGGACCCTCGCCTACGTTCTCTCCGGCTTCTTCTTCGGCGACCTTGCCAAGCGCAGCGGGCCGTTCTTCGCAATGCTTGGACACTTCGCCGTTGCCATCTTCGTCGTCATGGTCCTTGGCCTCATGTTCCAGCGCTTCTGGAAGCAGCGGCGTTTCCTCATGAGCGTTCGCGAACTGCGCCTTGAGCCTGCCGAACTGCTCGATATGATCGAGACTGCGGACCGCCAGGGCAACATTCCGCCTTACATCGTCGACCTTCGCCACCCACTCGACTACCTGCCCGACCCGCGCGTCCTGCCTAACACTGTCCGCGTCAGCCCCTCCGAGCTTACCGCCCACCAGGCCTTGATCCCGAGAGACCGCGACATCATTCTCTACTGCACCTGCCCGTCGGAGGAGACCAGCGCCAAGGTGGCCCTGCAACTCCACAGCTTCGGCATCAACCGCGTGCGGCCCCTGCGCGGAGGCTTCGAGGGCTGGCGCGACGCGGGCTATCCGCTGGTCGACTACGTGCCTTCCCAGGCCGACCGCATCCTTATCGATCCTGCCCCGACCGCCGCCTGATCGGCACCTCGGTTCAGCATCTCCTTTTTCATAACGAGCCGAAGCTGCCTGTTTACAACCTTTCGGGTACCTTGCTACGACTTTCGTGTTAGCTTTTCTGAGCCACCCTACACGCTTGAAAAGCCTTCGAAGAAGTCCTTTCTCTACGTCATCTGTTTCGGGTTTGTCTTCTTTCTGGCTGCCGGAATCGCTGCTCGCGTACTAAATAAATCAACACTCATTCGGAGATTCGATGAAAGCTGTTTCTTTCCTTGCCCTGTTTACGGCCGCGGCCGTGTCCTGCTGCCCGGCCCTCGCCTCCACGCTTACGTTCTCAAACCAGCCAGGATCTGGCTTTCCCACCTTCGTCTCCGGCAAGCAAGCTGGGTTTACGGTCGTTCCCACCGCCGGCACTTTCACGGTCGGGGATGGCTTCGGTGATCCCGCACCCGATCTCTTTGTTTACGAAGGCTCGGGCACCCTCAGCGTGGTCAGAACAGCGGGAGGCAGCTTCACCTTTTCCGATGTCGATTTCAGCAATTATCTCGCCAGCGGCGACGGAACCTACACAATCACGGGTCTCCTGGCCGGAACGACCCTGTTCGCCTCAAACGGAACCGTCACAAGTTCCAGCTTTTCCGACGTCAATCCTGGCGACTCCGCCTATGCGATCGATACCTTGACGATCACGCTGGCAAATTCTACCGGGGAATCCGATCTCGACAACATCACCGTCAATGCGGTCACTTCTGTCACGCCTGAACCTTCCAGCCTCCTTCTGCTTGCAACCGGTCTTGGCGGCTGCGTCACGGCTGCCCGCCGCCGCTCTCGGCACGCTCGCTAGCTTCACCCCATCAAGCCTGGCTCCCTTGCAACCGTTACCATGGAGACACAAGGGAGCAGCCCATTGGCTTACAAGGATCTACGCGACTGGATTGCCCGGCTGGACCGCGCCGGCGAGCTAACTACCATGACCCAACCCGTCTCGCCTTACCTCGAGATGGCCGAGATCGCCGACCGCGCCGCCAAGCTTCCTGCCACCAGCAAACGCGGCCCCGGAGGCCCGGCGCTGCTGTTTGAGAACGTCACCGGCTACCCTGGCGCGCGCGTCCTGATGAACCAGTTCGGCTCTGAGCGCCGCATGAAGCTCGCCCTTGAAGCCGACTCGCTCGACGAGATTGCCGACCGCATCCGAACCCTGCTTCACCCTCCGACGCCCGTCAGTCTTTTAGACAAGCTCAAGCTGCTGCCCACCCTCGCCGAGGTCGGCAGCTTCTTCCCCAAAGTCATTGACCGCAGCGAAGCCCCTTGTAAGCAGGTCATCCTGAAGGGTGACGACATCGACCTCCGCAAGCTCCCCGTCCTGACCACCTGGCCGCAGGATGGAGGACCGTTCATCACCCTGCCTTGCGTTATCACCAAGGATGCAAAATCCGGCAAGCGCAACGTCGGCATGTACCGCATGCAGGTGTACGACCGCAACACCACCGGCATGCACTGGCAGCGGCAGAAGAACGCGGCCGAGCAGCTCCGCGATCGCCTGCGCTCGACCACAGCCGACACCTCCTCCGCCGTCGATCTCATGGCCCTCACCGCCGGAGGCACCGCTCCCGCCGTCTCCCTCCAGTCCCTCTCGACGCAGACGCTTACCGCTATCCGTGGCGACCGCATGGAGGTCGCCGTCGCTATCGGGACCGATCCCGCGACCACCTTCTCCGCCATCGTTCCCGCCCCGCCCGAGATCGAGGAGTACCTCATCGCCGGCTTTCTCCGCCGCAAGCCCGTCGAGCGCGTCCGCGGCGAAACCGTCTCGCTCGAGGTC
>CAXTQE010000061.1:0-21341 GCA_964246225.1 uncultured Acidobacteriaceae bacterium
CTCCTGAAGGCCGAGGTCGCCACGGGCCGGGCCGCCGCCGAGCGCGTCGAAGCGGCCCGCTGCGCGGAAGCCGCTGCCACGGCCGAAGCCGTCGTCCTCCGCGAAGAGCGCGAGATCGCCGACGCGCACACCTCCGCGCAGCGTCAGGCCAGAAGCTACTCCAACTCCGAAATCCGCCGCCGCGTCCCCGCCGACTCCCAGCCCGGCAGACCCACTGCGCCGGCCGACGACCCCTACGAAGCACCGATGCATCCGGGCTTCGACACGGACCGCGACCACCCCGTCCAGCGCATCGAGCTCGACGCTCGCTCCCGCCTGCGCGACGAGCTCCCCCTCCGCGTCCCGCACGAGCGGCGTGGCGTCCAGCCCGCCGACTCCGACTCGGGTCGCCGCCCCGAGGGCTTTCGCCCCGACGAGATTTCCGGCGCCTTTCCTGCCTTCAGCGCCAGTCCTACTCCGGCAAAGTCTTCGGTCGCTCTCCGCACCCGTGCCACTGATTCCCCCGCCGACATTCGCCGCACCGCCGCAGCCCATGCCGGTGCCGGGCGTCCGCTGCCTGTGCAGGCGGATCCCGTCTCCCGTTCGCAGCTCTCCCGCACCGCGTCGGCAGCCCCCGACAAGGCCGCGCCGCCGCGCCCTCTGCCGCCCAAGCCGGACGGTGCGCCGGCCTGGCTCTACTCCAGCGGCACCCAGGAGACCGCCGCCAGATCCACCCCCATCGCAGACACCCTCCAGCACTCCCAGGAGCGCGTCGCCTCGCGCTGGTTCGCGCTCAAAGGAGTCTTCGACCCCGCCCTCGAAGCAAGCTTGAAGTCTCCCGTGGAAGTCTCCCCCGCGCACGCAAAAGCCTCCTGCCCCCCTGCGTTGGCCGTATTCTCCCTCGCTGGCGGAGTCGGCAAGACCAGCCTCGTTGCCACGCTCGGCCGTGCCTTGTCCGCGCTTGGCGAAAAGGTTCTCTTAGCCGACACCACCTCGCACGGCCTCATGCCCTTCTACTTCGGCGCAAGCGAGCTGCGGGCCGGCGTTGTCCGTACCTTCTCCCCGCCTACAGGCAGCACCGACGCCCCTATCCACCTGGTCTCGTATGAGGTCGACCGGCACGGGCATGACGACAGCCTCAGCGAAGCCCTCCTCGACGAGCTCATGCACAGCGCCGGCGGCACCAACCGCATCCTGCTCGACCTCAACGCGGGCTCTGGATGGATGACGCGCCGCCTCGCCGGTCTTTCTCTCACCGTACTGGTCCCCCTCGCTCCGGACATGAACTCAGTGATCAGCCTTCCGACTGTCGAGCGCTGTTTTGAAGGCGTGCAGGACTCCGAAGGCAGGCCCGTGCGCCCCTTCTATCTGCTCAATGGATTCGACGCGTCGCTACCCCTGCACCTCGACGTTCGCGAGGTCTTACGGGGGAAACTGGGGGAGCGCCTGCTGCCCTTTACGGTGCGTCGCTCGCCGGCCGTCAGCGAAGCGCTCGCCGAAGGCATGACCGTCCTCGATTACGCTCCCGACACATCCATCGCCGAGGACTACCAAAGACTCGCCGGATGGCTGCGCAGCCTCTCCACTCCTGCAATCCAGGGCCGCCGCAACCCGCGATGGAGTGAACGATGACTCGCTCGCCGCTGTGGAGGGAGTTCGAGTCCGGAAACAGTCCTCCGCTCAAAGCTCTTCGATACCTTATCCTCGGCGGCGGCCTTTTCTTTCTGATGTTCACCGGGATCCTCGAGCTGACCTGGCCGCAGCAGACCCTGCTCGGCCTGCTTACTGTCCTCGTCGCCATGTGGATGGACCGCAGCTCCAGCTCCTACCTGCTCACCTTGACGCTGATGCTGGTCTCCTGCTTTTCTACCTTCCGCTACGGCTACTGGCGTCTCGCCACCACCGTCAAGTTCTTCCTCGATCCCGGCACGCTCTGGACGCCGATCGATGCCTTCTTCATCTGGCTGCTGGTGCTCGCCGAAACTTACGCGTTCGTCATTCTTTTTCTTGGCTACATGCAGACCTTGTGGCCTCTGCGCCGCACTCCGGTTCCGCTTCCCGAAGATCCCGACCATTGGCCCGCCGTCGACCTCCTCATACCCACCTACAACGAACCCCTGAACGTGGTGCGTTACACCGCCCTCGCGGCCATGAACATCGACTGGCCCGCCGACAAGCTGAATGTCTATATCCTCGACGACGGCAAGCGCGAAGAGTTCCGCAAGTTCGCCGAAGACGCCGGCATCGGCTACATGACGCGCGACGACAATGCCCATGCCAAGGCCGGCAATATCAATCGCGCGCTTGAGCGCCTCGACGCACCGTTTGTGGCCATCTTCGACTCCGACCACGTGCCCACCCGCAGCTTCATGCAGGTCACCATGGGCTGGTTTCTTCGCGATCGCAAGCTCGCCATGCTGCAAACTCCCCACCACTTTTATTCGCCCGACCCCTTCGAGCGCAACCTCGACCAGTTCCGCACCATCCCCAACGAAGGCGAGCTCTTTTACGGCATCGTGCAGGATGGCAACGACTTCTGGAACGCAACCTTCTTCTGCGGCTCCTGCGCCGTCATCCGCCGGACCGCCCTCGACGAGATCGGCGGCGTCGCCGTGGAGACCGTCACCGAAGACGCGCATACCTCCCTGCGCATGCAGATGAACGGGTGGAATACGGCCTACATCAACATCCCGCAGGCTGCCGGCCTGGCTACCGAGCGCCTCAGCGGCCACATCAAGCAGCGCGTTCGCTGGGCGCGCGGCATGGTTCAGATCCTGCGCGTCGACAACCCGCTCTTCGCCAAGGGCCTCTCCGCCGCGCAACGGTTGTGCTACTTCAACGCGATGACCCACTTCCTCTACGCACTGCCGCGGCTCATCTTCCTCACCGCTCCGCTGATCTACCTCGTGCTCGGCAAGACCAACGTCCCGGGCTACTGGGCGGCCATCCTCGCCTACGCCTTTCCGCACCTCGTCCTTTCCTCGCTCACCAATTCCCGCATCCAGGGCCAGCACCGGCACTCCTTCTGGAACGAAATTTACGAGACCGTGCTCTCGCCGTACATCTTTCTGCCGACCATGCTCGCGCTCATTAATCCCAAGTTCGGCAGCTTCAACGTCACGGCCAAGGGAGGCGTTGTTAACCGAAGCTTCTTCGATACCCGCATCGCGCAGCCCTTTCTGCTTATGCTGCTGCTCAACTTCACCGGCATCCTCATGGCCATCCCGCGCTACTTTTACATCCCGGTCTGGCCGTTGAGTATCGCCTACGACGGAACCCATCCCGGAACCATCCTGATGAATCTCCTCTGGACGATGTTCAACATCGTTGTGCTGGGCGTGGCCACTGCCGTCGCGCTCGAAAGCCAGCAGCGCCGCCAGACCGTGCGCGTGCAGATGAACGTGCCTACCGAGATCGTGCTTGCCGATGGAAATGTTATCCAGGGAGCTACCTCGGACCTGTCCACGGGAGGCGTCCAGATCGACATGGATCGCCCCTTCACCGCACAGCCCGGAGACTCGATCCAGCTCGTCTTCCCGGTTCTCGACGGCGACGCAAGCCTGCCCGCCACCGTCATCAGCGCCAGCGGCCGCAATCTGCGCGCGCAGTTCGAGTCCCTCAACCTGCAGGAAGAAGAGGCGCTCACCATGGTGCTTTACTCACGCGCGGACACCTGGCTCGGCTGGGGCGAGGAGCGCGAGGCCGACCGGCCCCTGAAGAGCCTGGGGCGCATCCTGCGTCTCTCGTTCCACGGTCTGAACATCACGGTACGAGGCCTGATGGCGAACACGAAGAAGAAGTCTCCGAAGGGCAGGCTCGCCGTCAGCGGAGCGCCTCTGCTGCTGCTCGCGCTGCTGGCCGCCACCTGGACACGCACGGCCTTCGGAGCCCAGGTTGTCGCCACGCCCCCGTTCGTCGCACCGACCGCAGCCGCTGGGCCTTCGCCCACCGCGCTTAGTTCGGGCACCGATCGCGGCGTCAACGCCCATCCAGTCGCGCCCGGCAACTTCGACAATATCTTCTCGCTCGCCGACGTCGGTGTTCCGGAGACGATCGTCCTCCGCGGAGTCGATGCTTACCACACCGTGCCCTTCTCCGTGCCGCAGACCGAGGTTATCAAGACCGCCACCATGCATCTGCGGTATCACTTCTCGCCGGGACTCCTGTCCAACATCAGCCACTTGAAGGTAAGTCTCAATGGAACCCTCTTTGCCACGCTTCCCGTCGCCACCCGGCCCATGGCCTTGTCCAGCGATCTGAGCCCGGAAGACAAGACAGCTGCAACGCAGGTGCTGAACGTAACGCGCAATGAAAACAACGCGCTGCTCGAAGCCACGCTCACCCTGCCGGCCGACATGCTCGTACACCAGAACGAGCTCACCTTCGAGTTCATCGGCCACTACACCTTCCAGTGCGAAGACCCCTCGCATTCCACGCTTTGGAGTCACGTCGACACCAGCTCCACCATCGAACTGACCGGTAGCCTCTTGCCCTTGCGCAACGATCTCAGCCTGCTGCCGCTGCCGTTTTACGACTCCTCCGTCAACCTGCATCCCAGCGTCTCCATTGTCTTTCTGAGCCCGCCGTCTCCGAAATCTCTGCGCGCCGCCGGCATTGTCGCCTCCTACTTCGGCATCCTGACCGACTATCGCCCCGTCCACTTCGAGGTCTCCTTGGGCACGGTCCCGCCCGGCAATGCGATCGTCCTCGGCGAGAACGCCGCCGACCTCCCCGCGGCGCTTAACGTCTCCTCGAGCACCGGACCGACCATCGCCATGCGCACCAACCCCGTCGACCCCTATTCGAAGCTCCTCATCCTCACCGGAGACAGCCCTGACGATCTCGTCACCGCTTCCGAGGTGCTGGTGCTGCAGCGCGACCTCCTGCAAGGCGACCAGGAGAGAGGCGTCCTCAAGCCCGGCTCGCTCGCCGACCGCGCTCCAGACGACGCGCCACGCTGGCTCAGCACGGAAAGAACGACCACCCTCGGCGACATTGCCAGCTCCGGCGACATCGAGGGTGACGGCAGCGTCCCCGTGGGGGCCTACATGCGCGTCCCACCCGACCTCTGCCTGCAGCAGTGCGGCTCGCTCCAGAACCTGAGCTACCACATGGCCTACCGCTACAACGGCGTCCCGCTGGCCAATGAAAGCACGCTCCAGGTCTATATGAACTCGGCCTACGTCAGCTCGACACCCATGCCGCACACCGAGAAAGCCTCGGCCGTACTGGACACCATCGTGCCCGTGCCCGTCGTCGACATGCGGCCGTTTTCGAACTCGCTCATGATGAAGTTCGTCTTCCAGATCGCCAAAAAAGGTCGGTGCCAGGACACCGCGCCGCTGAACCTGCACGGAGCCATCCTCAAGAACTCCTACCTGGACATCGACGGCATCCCGCACCTGGCCGTTATGCCGAATCTCGAAATCTTCGCCAACGCCGGCTACCCCTTCACTCGCAAAGCCGACCTTGCCGACACCTCCGTCGTGCTGCCGGACGTCCCGACCGTCGACGAGCTCGAGATGTATCTCACGTTTATGGGACACTTCGGCGCACAGACCGGCTACCCTGTCCTCAACGTCGACGTCACCAACGCAGCCGGTATGCAGAAGGGAAGCGGCAAGGATTACCTCGTGCTCGGTACCGTGGACGATCAGCCTGCCATCGAGACTTTGAATCCGTCGCTGCCGGTCAAGGTCGATGGAGCTGGCCTCCACATTCAGGACACCCAGGGCTTCTTCGCGCCGCTTCAACATGCCTGGTGGAAGGTTCGCAGCTCAGATCACATCCAGTCCGGCCAGCTGGAAACGGCCGGCGGCCTGCCCGATGCGCTGATCGAAGGCATCGAGTGGCCAGGCGGCTCCAGCAAGTCCGTCGTCCTCGTCGCGCTGCGCGACCACAGCGTCATCCCCAGATTTGTCGACACCTTCCTCAAGGACTCGCAGTCCTCCGATATCTCGCAATCCGTCAGCGTTTTGCACAGCAACCGCTTCGTCTCTTACCGCATTGGCAACGACACGTACAAGGTGGGCTCACTCTCCTTATGGCTTAGGCTCAACCTGCTCTTCTCCGAGTTCCCGTGGCTTATCCCTGTCACCACCATCGCGGTTTGCCTTCTCATGGCCGCGCTGATCCGGGCCGCGCTGCGCCGCAAAGCCCGCGTTCGTCTGCAGGGTAACGACTAGGGCATGGCCTCCTTGTTCGTCTTCTCTTACAGTGCCTGGCGCCGACTCCTCGCCTGCTGCCTCCTTCCGGGTACTCTGGGAATCTGTTGCGCCCAGCCACAGCCCTGGCCTTTGTGGCAGGCCTACACACAGCACTACCTCGACGCTCAAGGCCGCGTCATCGATCATGCCGAACACGAGCGCACCACCAGCGAAGGTCAGGCCTACGCGCTCTTCTTCGCCCTGGTCGACAACGACCGGAGCCGCTTCGCCCAACTGCTGAGCTGGACTGAAGCGAACCTTGCCGGCGGCGACCTGACTTTGCATCTCCCGGCCTGGCACTGGGGCCAGACCCCCTCCGGCGAGTGGAAGCCGCTCGACGAGAACTCCGCCTCCGACGCCGACCTGTGGATGGCTTACACCCTCATCCAGGCCGGCCGCCTCTGGCGTGAGCCCCGCTACGACAAACTTGGTCGCATTCTGGCCGAGCGAATCGCTCGCGAAGAGGTTGTGCGGATCCCGAACCTCGGCACTGCTCTGCTCCCCGGCCCGCACGGCTTCCAGACTGGCGCCACTGCCTTCCTCCTCAATCCCAGCTACGTTCCGCCCTTCCTCCTCACCAGCCTGGCGAACACCCTGCCGCGCGGCCCATGGGCGGCCATCCTCAAGAGCCTGCCCCGCCTGCTCGCTCTCCCATCCACGCACGGCTTCGCCATGGACTGGGTTTCCGCTGGCCCGGAAGGCGTTCAGCCCGCGCCCGCACCGGCAAAGCCTGTGGACGCTGCCCAGCCACTCCAGCCGGTCGGCAGCTACGACGCCATCCGCGTTTATCTCTGGCTCGGACTCACAGACCCCGCTACCCCCGGCCTCCGCCCTCTGCTCGCGGCTGCCAACGGTATGGCCGATTTGCTGCGAACAGCTATCACTCCTCCGCGCATCGTGAGTGCGCAGGGAGCGGTCGTCGCGGCCGACGCACCGGTCGGCTTCTCCGCTGCCGTCATCCCCTACCTCTTCGCTCTCGGCATGCCGGCGCAGGGGCGCATGCAGCAGGATCGCCTCATCGCCGCGAAGGACGCCGTCTCCGGCCTTTCTAGTAACCGAAGTCAGTACTACGATGAAAATCTTGCCCTCTTTTCCACCGCGTGGAGCGAAAAACGGTACCGCTTCGAACCTCTTGGAGAGCTTCACGTTAATTGGAAATAGCCGCGTCTTTATTGGCGATTTACCATACTCGAAGCTCTCTTTAGCACGTTCCAGAAAAAGCGCCACAAGCCCGTGGAAAGACGTTACCCTCAGAGGGACAGCTGCATTACTAAGTAGATACCTCCGGGTCTCGCGGCTGGTCGCATCCACCTATGAAGACACGAACGGCATCTCGACTTCTCACGTCAGCGATTCTGCTGACGGCAGGGACGCTTATACCGTTGACCCCCTCTGCGTGTGCCCAGGCCGCTCCCTCAGCTACCCAGTCCCTGCTCGAAAAGGCTCATACGCTCGAGCTTCGTGGACGTATGGACATGGCCGCGCAAACCTGGCAGCAGGTTCTGCTCGCCGACCCCAACAGCACCGAGGCTCTCGGAGGTCTGGCTCGCGCGGCCAAGCTCAGCGGCAACTCCGCCCTCGCCGGCATTTATCTCGATCGCCTCCGCGCCATCAACCCCAACGACCCAAATATCGCCCGCACAGAAAACCTCGCCAGCGAGTTCGACCGCAACCAGCAGCTGCAGAAGGCCGGCAAGCTCGCCCAGCAGGGGAAGTACGCTCAGGCCATGATCGTCTATCGCCAGATGTATGGCGACAACCCTCCCCCGGGCGACTCCGCCCTGGCCTACTACGAGACCGAAGCCGCCACCGAGGAGGGCCGCACCCACGCCATCGCTGGACTTCGATCCATCGTCGCCAGGAACCCCGGTGACGCGAAGTCGCAGATCGCCCTGGGCCGCATTCTTACTTACAACCCGAAGACCCGCGCCGAGGGCCGCAAGCTGCTGGAGGCGCATCCCGCCGACCCGCAGGCCACCGAAGCGCTGCGTCAATCGTTGATCTGGGACGCAGAGAACCCGACCAGCTCCGCAGCGATTCGTGAGTATCTCGCCCAGCACAACGACGCGCAGCTTGCCGGCGCGCTCAAGGGCATGCCTTCTACACGGAAAGCGGCCACGCCCATGACTGCCCAGCAGCGCGCCCAGGCTACCCTCAACGCTTCGCGCTCCGCCGCCGATGCAGCCGCCTATCGCGCTCTCAACGCCAAGCATCTGGCCGAGGCCGAGGTCAGGTTCAAGGCGGTTCTGGCCAACACGCCGGACGACCCCAATGCGCTCGTCGGCATGGGCTACGTTCGCATGCAGCAGGCAAACTTCGGCGGTGCGCTCAGCTTTCTCTCGCAGGGACAGCAGGACGGCTCGAAAGATCCCGGCCTCGAGGCCGCCCTAGCCACCTCGCGCTTCTGGTTCACCATGGGCCAAGGCGCTGACGCCCTCAACGCGAACGATCTGCCCGAGGCGGAGAAGCAGTACCGCCTTGCGCTGGGGATGCGCTCCAACAGTGTTGAGGCGCTCGAAGGTCTCGGCGGCACACTGCTGAAGGCGCAGCAGCCGGAAGCTGCCATCCCCTATTTTGCGCAGTTCGCCAAACTCAAGCCGAACGCCTCCCACGCCTGGCGCGGTCTCTTCCTCGCGCAAACCGGGGCAGGGAACGCAGCCGGTGCTCTCGCCACAGAGCAAGCCATGCCCGCAAGCGTGCGCGCCGACCTGGCCAAGGATCCGCTTTATCTGCGTTCCCTCTCTTCCGCTTACGCCTCCGTCGGTCGCGACGCCGACGCCCAACGTGTTCTGCGGGCCGCGCTCGATCTGCCGTTTCCTGCCGACACACGTGGCCTCGAGGCCGAGACCGAGCTGCAGTACGCGGGCTTGTTGCAGGCTGCCAACCACCTCGATCAGGCTGTTGGCCTCTACCGTCAGGTCCTTCTCAAGGACTCTGGCAACATCGATGCCTGGCAGGGCCTCATCCGGGTCGAGCATCAGCTGAATCAGGATCCGCAGGCGCTGCAGTCGCTCCAAAGCATGCCCCCCGCAGGCTATGCCCGCGCCATGCGCGACCCCGGGTTCGAGGCCACGGTCGCCTCCATTTATGAATCCCAGAAGCGGCTCGACGTCGCTCAGGAGATTCTCGAAAAAGCCCTCGCGCAGCAAGCCTCCACCGGCCAGAGGCCCTCCGCGCCCATGCAGCTGCAACTCGCGGGCATCTACCTCGAGCGCGACAATCCCAGGCAGGCCTACCCCCTCTACCGGCAGGTGCTGACCGAGTACCCCGACCGCCCCGAAGCCTGGAAGGGCCTGCTCGCCGCTCTCCACAGCACCGGCCGAGACCAGGACGCACTCGCCCAGGTGCGGCAGATTCCGCCGGGCACGCGCGCCCAGCTCGAGAGCGATGTCGATTTCCTTCAAACGATGAGCTCGGTCTACAGCCAGCTTGGGCAGCCGCAGCAATCGCAGATCTTCCTCCGCCGCGTGCAGCAGCATTACGCCCAGCAGCACACCGAAGCGCCCGCCTCGGTCGACGTTCAGAACGCATGGCTGCTTTTCAACGGCATGAATGACCAGGGCCTGTATCGCCAGCTGCTCGCGCTCGGCAGCCGCACTGATCTTACCGACGCCCAGCGCCGAACCGTGCAGACGATCTGGGCCAACTGGGCCGTTCGCCGCGCCAATCAACTCGCCGCTGCCGGCAATCAGAGCAAGGCTCTGGCCATCCTGAACGCCACCGCCCGCGCCTTCCCAGACAATCCCGGCGTCACTAAAGCCCTCGCCGGCGGCTACGCGCGCGCAGGCATGCCCAGGGAGGCGGTCCTGATCTGGAAGGCGCAAAACCTGACCTCCGCCTCCGACTATCGTGCCGCAGCAGGCTCCGCGCTTGCGGCCAACGACACCAAAGATGCCGAAACATGGCTCCGCTTCGGACTCGAGCAGTACCCGCAAGACCCCGGCCTGCTCATCCTCGGAGCCAAGTTTGAACAGGCGCGCGGCGACATCAAGCGTGCCGAGCAGTACTATCGCGCCTCGCTCGCGGCCATGCCCCCTGCCGACCCCGGAGCCGAACTGGCCACCGAACTAAGCCGCCCCGTACCGATGGCCAGTTCGCAGCTTCCGTCCCCCACCAGACCCGGCCAGGATCTCGCCGCGCTGCTCGCACCGGCGACCAGCGACAACGCCGCAACGCCGCCCTCCGAACCACCACTGCCGGCCGAGCCCTACCTGCCCAGCTATGGCTCCGCACCTGTTGAGATCGACCCCAATCGGCTGCCCGCGCCGGCCGTGCCCTTGTACATGACCTCCCCGGACTCCCCACCGCAGAATCCTTCCCTGCCCGCGGGCTCCCGCACCCGCCTGCGCGATTACGTGCCTCAGGCCTCGGTGGACGAACTTTTGCCCGCGGATGCAACCGCCCTGCCTGTCGGCGCCCTTGCGGAAGGTTTGTCCGGCGACCTGGTTCTCACGCCGGCCATGTACCAGCAGCAGCAGGTCGCGCGCATCACCCAGCAGGTTGAGGCCCAGCAGGAGCAGAAGTATTCACAGCAACAAACTCCGGAGGCCGTCGTCTCCTCGTCGTCCATGCGTCCCGGCCCGCTCACCGCCTCGCCCGCCAGTGTCGATGCAGCCACCGGCGAGGTCTACGGTGCCTATGTCCCATACAGGCCGACCCAGGTCCAGCTCGGCACCACACATCCGGCGCAGATGCTTCCCCAACCTCCTTTAGGCGATGCGCTGCCCACCGCTCATTACGTCCCGAACGCCCGGAGCAGCTCGGCCCCCTCCCCTCATCCGCAACTTGCCGCCACCTCCGCTGCCCTTCGTCGCCAGCAGTCGACCCCACCCAAAGCTGCGCTGACCGGGGAGAGCAAGCCGCCCGAAGAGCAGTACACCACGGCACCCATCGAGACCGTCCAGTATCTGCCTTACAATCCCGGCGCCGGAAATGGGCAGGTTGCGCAACCGACCAGCACGGGGTCGGGCCAGGTGCAGGTTCCGCAGTCTGGCGGCGACCGCTACGGTCAGCAGTACCCCCAGCCTCGCGCCGGAGTGACCGTCTCGCGCCGCCGAGCCAAAGCTGCGCCGCCGGCTCGCACCCCGGCCGTTGCCGCCGGAACTCCAGCCCCTGTGCCTACGCCTGGACTCAGCTATCCGGGAATTGGGCAACCGCTGACCTACCAGCCCTATCCGCAGACCGGCCCCGCCGTTCCACTCGGGCCTGCGCCCACCGACGCCGATCTCGTGGCAGAGCACGTTCCGGCCTTGCGCGGCAACTACTCTGCCGCCCCCGCTCCCCAAGTGGCGCTCACCGAGCGTCAACAGGCCGAGCGCGATCTCGAAACCCTCGAATCCTCCTATAGCGGGTGGCTGGGCGGCACGGCTTCGGCGCGCTACCGCAGCGGCACTGTCGGGCTCGATCGCCTCACCGATCTTGAAACCACGGTAGAAGCCTCGGTCACCCTGGCCAATCACATTCGGCTCAGCGTGGTCCCGCGCGCCGTCTTCCTCAACTCCGGCGTGCTTAATGTTGGGGCGTATTCGGGGACGACAATGAACGTTCCCGTGCTGGGTTCTTTTCCACTCAACGCGGCCACGGCTCCGTCCCAGCAGGTTACTAACGGCGTCGGTGGTGAGTTCCAGGTCGCTGGCCGAAACTTCGCCGCCGCGGTTGGCTATACGCCTTATGAGTTTCTTATGCACAACTACACTGGCCGCGTTCTCTACAGGCCAACCTCGCACATAACCTTCTACGGGAACCGCGAGGCCGTCACTGAAACGCAGCTCTCCTATGCCGGCCTTCGCGATCCCAATTCGGCCGGCGGCACACTCTCCGGCAACATCTGGGGCGGAGTTGTCTCTACTGGCGGCGGCGTCCGCTTCGATCTTGGCGACGAGCATGCCGGCTTTTACATCACTGCCGATGGCGCGGACCTGACCGGCTACCATGTGCTTGAAAACAACAAATTCGAGGGCTCGCTCGGCGCGTACTTCCTGGCGCACAGCTTCCCGGGCATCGGCCGCATCAATGTCGGAGCCTCTCTGTTCGGCATGCATTACGCTTCCAACGAGCGCGGTCTTTCTTATGGACTCGGCGGCTACTTCTCCCCGGACGCCTACTTCCTCGCCAGCGTTCCCGTCACCTTCACCGGGCATTACCGGAACAACCTGCACTACACGATCGCCGGCAGCGTCGGCGTGCAGACCTTTCAGGAGGCGAGCCAGTCCTTCTTCCCGCTCGACCGCGGCCTCCAATCCAGCTACGAAACCTCGTTTGGATGTACGGCAGCGCAGATCGCGGCACAGCTTTGCGGCTACTCGCCCATCACCAGCAACACCGGCGCGAACTACGGCTTCAACAGCGAGGCCGCCTATCGCATCACCGAGCACTGGTACGCGGGCGGGTTCCTTTCGGCCAACAATACCAACAACTACAACGCCGTTACGGGCGGCTTCTTTGTGCGCTACCTCTTCCGCCCACAGTTCGGTACCGACGACTATCCGACGGGTCTGTTTCCCGTCGAGGGCTTCCGTCCGCTGCGGGTTCCATAACCCGTTCCTCATCGCAGACCAAGGTATCCCTCCGCATCCAGGAGGTCACTCCTACTTTCGTGGGACAGCTTTTCGTTGGTTGCGACCGTCCTGAGTCGGCAAACGACAGACCCGGATCCTGCTGTTTACATAGGGACAGTTCCAGCCGGTCACACTTCCCGCTTCCAGAATTACCCAGGTGACGCCCAGGGGTTCTAAAGCCGTCTCGCGCGCCGCATCGCTCTCTCGCTCCAAACCGGTTTGAGCCGCCTGGCCCCGTACCCACGCATCGGTCAACGAAGGCGTAATCGCTGCCTCGCCTCCATCTTTCGAGTAATCTGCCAACGCATCCCGCTCCGCCACCGCCCGAAAGCCCTGCGCGTCCTCCCCCTTGCCGCGCGTGATGTAGCGCGCATCGAGCGCGAAGAGCGCCTGCCGCGGCGTATGGTCCCGCGCCCAGAGAAAGCCCTGCTCCCATTGGTTTGTCGGCGGCTCCCACGGCATCTCCAGGTGCGCCGACGCGGGGTACGTCTGGCGCTCAGCCACCCACAGCGCACCTCCCGCCACCACCACCATTCCGCACCATCGCAGCGGCCGCGTCCCCAGGCATTGCTCTCCCAGCCAGGCCCCTAACAGCAGCGCCATCACCAAGTACACCAGCTGCAGGCATCGGAGCGGCTGCAGCCGAGCCACCGCATGCACCTCCAAACCGACGCGGGCAAACCCAAGCGCCATCAGCAGCGAAAGGCCGCCCAGGACAAGCGCAGTTCTGGCCAGCAAGGCCCGTCCTCGTCCTCGTCCCCGCAGGCCAAGTAGCGCAATCACCAGCAGCGGCACGACCGCCCCCACCCGCTCATACCACGCCCACTGGCTCAGGAACCAGTACGTCCTCGTCATCGCCACTCGCACATACGCGGCAGACTCCGGCGGAGTCCGCGCCTGCAGCAACGCCGCCGCGACGATCCCCGCTCCCGCCACCGCAACCGGCCCGCCAAGCCGCATCCAACGTCTCCGCGAGCCAAGCATCGCCAGCAGCACCACCGCCAGGCATCCGTACCCGGCCATCAGTGGATGCACCAGCACCGCCAGGCCCAGCCAGCCGCCGCACCGCAGCCACGCCCAACGCTCGCCCAAATCCATCGCCGCCCCAAGCGCCAGCAGCGTAAGCGGCGTAGAAACGCTCCGCGCCGTCACGTAAGGATCCATCAGCAGCAGCGACGTCCCCGCCACCGGCAGAGAAAACCAGCAGGCCACCAGCGTTACCGCGCCCAGCCTTCCCGGCCCGCTCTCGGTCATGTGAGCCGCCAGCCGCCATGCCGCGAACAGCGTCAGCCATGCGGTCGCCCCGTACACCGCCAGCAGCATCCACGGCAAAGGCACGCCCGTAGCGCGCACCAGCCCCGCCATCATGGGAGCAAACAGCGAAAAACGCATAGGCGCCGTCACAAACTCGGCATGCGCCCCGTACAAACCGGCGTCCAGCACCTTCTTGATCCCCGCAACATACAGGCCGCCATCCTCGGCATACGGATGGTAGCCATGCACCAGCAGCACCAGGCCGGTCAGCAGCGCAAGCACACGCTGAGGGCTTCGCCCGCCGACCGCAAACCCTGATTCCTTGCGCATAGGTCCGTGCAAAGTCTATCGCGCGGCCGGCCCAGAGAACACTCGTGACAAGCTCTCGGTTAGACTGAGGAGGCATCTTCATCCTCCCACTTCGCGGTGTCCTTCCCCCATGTATCGCTCTCTTCAGCAGACGCTGCTGACCCGGCTCCAGGCCATCCTGCTCGCACGTTACGATGTCACCGTCGCCCAGGTTGCCGTCGAGCAGCCGCCCTCCATCGCCCTCGGTGAACTCGCCCTGCCCATCGCCTTCGAGCTCGCCAAGCGCCTGCGCAAAGCTCCTCGCGCCATCGCTCAGGAGCTCCAGCAGGCCCTCACCGCAGACCTCCCGAACCTCGCTGGGATCGCGTCCTTCGAGGTCGCCGGCGCCGGTTACCTCAATGTCCGCCTCGACCGCGCACTCATCGTCGGGCGCATGGCGCGCGATGAACACGCCGAGATTGGCGGCCCCGGCTTTCGCCTCATCGAGCACACCAGCATCAATCCCAACAAGGCCGCGCACATCGGGCACCTGCGCAACGCCATCCTCGGCGACACCTTTGCGCGCCTCCTGCGCAAAGATGGTTACAAATCCGGCTGGGAGATCGGCGTCCAGAACTATATCGACAACACTGGCGTGCAGGTGGCAGACGTCGTCGTCGGCTTCACCCATCTGCTCGGCCTCTCGCTCTCCGGCGTCAACCAGCTCCTGATCGAGATCCTCGAGACCAACCAGCTGATCGACTTCTTCTGCTGGGACCTCTACGCCCGCGTCAGCCAGTGGTACGTCGAGCCCGGGCTCTCGGCACCCGAGCTTGCCCGGCGCAAGCAGGTTCGCCTCGACACCCTCCACGCGCTTGAGCTTGGAGGCAACGACACCGCCGCTATCGCCGAGACGGTCTCAACCGCCGTTCTCCGCCGCCACCTTGAAACGATGCAGCGGCTTGGCATTGAATACGACTTCCTCCCCCGCGAATCGGAGATCCTTTCGCTGCACTTCTGGGACGCAGCCCGCGCGCTGATGATTGAACGCGGCGTGCTCTACCAGGAGACCGAGGGCAAGAACCGCGGCTGCTGGGTCATGCGCCGTGCGGGTACCGAAGGCGAGACGGAAGCCGGCCCCGACGAGGAGGCCAAGGTTATCGTGCGCTCGAACGGCACCGTCACCTATGTCGGCAAGGACATCGCTTACCATCTCTGGAAGTTCGGCCTGCTGCCCGATAAAGATTTCTTCTACGAAAAATTTCACGAGTATCCCGAACGCACCTGCTGGATCTCAACCGGCACAGCCGCTGCGAACGATCCAGCCCACCCTGTCTTCGCCAAAGCCGACGCGATCTACAACGTGATCGATTCTTCGCAGTCGGACCCGCAAAACAACGTCATTGCCGCCCTCCGCGGCATGGGCTACGCCTCCGCAGCCGATCACTACACCCACTTTTCCTACGAGAAAGTAGCCCTCACCCCACGCTGCGCCGTTGAACTCGGCTACACCCTCTCCGACGAAGACAAGGCACGGCCGTTCATTGAGGTTTCCGGACGCAAAGGGCTCGGCGTCAAAGCCGACGACCTGCTCGACAAGCTGATTGCCGCTGCCAAAGCCGAAGTCGACACTCGCCATCCCGAGCTCGACGAACCGGAACGGTTACATATCGCCGGACAGATCGCCGTCGGCGCACTGCGCTACTTCATGCTGCGCTTCAACCGCAACACGATCATCGCCTTCGACTTCAAGGACGCGCTCAGCTTTGAGGGCGAGACCGGCCCCTACATCCAGTACGCCATCGTGCGCGCCTCGAACATCTTTCGCAAGGCCGGCACCTCCGAGGCTGAAGCATTGGCGAACCTGCCCGACCCCTCGGCGTTGGCCGCTACACTCAACACCGAGGAAGGCAACAGCCTGTGGGAAACGTGGCTTGCGGCCTCCCGCCTCACCGCGCTGCTCGAGCAAACGATCAGCTCTGCCGAGCCTGCACTCCTGACCAAGTACGCCTTCCAGCTCGCGCAGCAGTTCAACACCTTCTACCACCGCCACCACATCCTCAACGAAGAAGACCCCATGCGCCGCGCTCTCCTGCTCGCCACCGCCGCCGTCGCTCGACGCGAGATGGTCCGGGCGCTCGGCTATCTGGGCATTGAAGCGCCAGCGTTCATGTAAGGACACTTTGTTGCAAGGCATGTGGCATACTGTCTTCATGGCAAGTCGGGAAAAGGCGAAACTGGCATCTTTGTCGTCCGCCACGCACATGGACACGCAGGGCAGACGCAAAAGCGTCCATAGTGACTATGGCAAGCTGGTTCTGGATACGGTGGAGTCAGGTCTACCTCTCGATACGCTCCACCGATTCACCGAAGCGTCGGGTCTGACGTCAATAGAAGTTCAGGATATTGTCATTGCGGCTCGTACTCTCAAGCACCGCCGTGCGCGTAAGGAATCTTTGTCGCGGGATGAATCGGACAAACTCGCCCGGCTGATGCGAGTGCACGATCAGGCGGTTCGCGTCTTTGGGGAGATGGACCGAGCGCTCTGGTGGCTGCGAGAACCTGAAACCTCATTCGAGGGTAGAACGCCTCTGCACATGACGCGAACCGAGTTCGGTGGACGGTTGGTCGAGGAAGCATTGGTGCAGATAGACGAAGGTATGTTCGTTTAAGCGACGCGCCTGCAAATAATTTTCCATGAATCTTTGGCGCATCAGCAATCACGTGACCCTGAGTGGCGAAGGCGGCATGCGTGCTTCGGCACGGTGGCACAGTCGTGGCCGACCCATCGTCTATCTGGCCGAGTCTCCCGCGGGAGCGATGCTTGAGACACTGGTTCACCTCAATGGCAGGCGCGACAAAGTACCCCGTACCTACACCCTGCTCGCCATTGTTGTGTCGGGTGCTGTCTCGATCGAGCGGATGACGGTGTCAACCAACGCCGACTGGAAGGACGACCTTCAGTGGAGCAGGAACCAAGGAGACGAGTGGCTCGTCAGTGGACGCACAGCCCTGCTTGAAGTTCCATCGGTCATCCTGCCGCGAAGCAGGAACTTCCTGCTGAATCCACTCCATGCCGACGCGCACCTGATCCACGTGGAAGAAGCTATCAACGATATCTACGACAAACGACTCTTCCTCGGGCCAGGATGAGGGTGCGCCGAAACGTAACGCTTATGCCTCGTGCTCCCGCACCCACTCCACAATCGAACGCACCGCAATCCCCGTAGGCCCCTTCGGCAGCCAGGGTTTGGTCTCTTCATTCCACGCACACCCGGCGATATCCAGGTGAATCCAGGGGGTGTCGCCCGCGAACTCCTTGAGGAACATGGCTGCCGTGATGGCTCCGCCCGGTCGTCCGCCCGTGTTCATGATGTCGCCGATCTGGCTTTTAATCTGCTCGCGATAGTCGTCTGTACACGGGAGCCGCCAAAACTTCTCGCCCGAGATCGCCGTTCCCGCCATGAACTTTTCCCATGTCGTCTCGTCGTTGGCAAACAACCCCACATTCAGGTGCCCAAGCGCTACTACGCACGCGCCCGTCAGCGTTGCCGCGTCGATCAGATGCGTACACCCCAGCGTCTTCGCGTAATGCAAGCCGTCCGCCAGCACCAGCCGTCCCTCGGCGTCCGTGTTGATGATCTCGATCGTCTTGCCGCTCATCGCCGTTACCACATCCCCTGGCTTGTAGGCCTTGCCGTCCGGCATATTTTCCGCCGAGCAGATCACGCCGATCACCTTCACCCCCGGCTTTAGCGCAGCAACTGCTTTCATGGCGCCAATCATCGCCGCCGCGCCCGCCATGTCGTACTTCATCTTCTCCATGCCGTCGGCCGGCTTGATCGAGATGCCTCCCGTATCGAACGTAATGCCTTTGCCCACCAACCCCATTACCGGCGCGCCCTCTGCCGCCCCGCCCTCCGGCGTGTAGGTCATCACGATCAGCGCCGGCGGCTCAGCCGAGCCCTGCGCGACCGCGGCAAACGCGCCCATCTTCAACTCGGCCAGCTTTTCAGTCGAGTACACCTCGCATGGCAGTCCCGCTTCGTCGCACATCGCCTTGGTGCGGGCTGCGAGCACCGTCGGCGTCAGCACATTGCCCGGCTCGTTCACCAGCGATCGCGCGAAATTCTGTGCCGCGGCCAGCGTCCGCCCTACCTCGAACCCCGCCTCAATCTCCACCCGCGTCGACGGCTCTTCTTCCTTCGCCACCACCGTCAGCGTGCGCACGGAAAGATCCTTGCGATCGCTGCGGTAGGTATCCCAGTCCGGTTCGGCGAGCTCCGCGCCCTCGGTCAGGGCACGCGCCGTGAGCTTGCAGGGAAGCTCCTCCAGGTGTTCGTCCGAGAGCGCGTGATCTTCCGGAAACGCAATCGCCAGCTCCCGGATCCCGCGCGGCTTGGCCGCCCGCACCGCCGCACCGGCACCCTTGCGCACGTGGTCCGCGGAGAGCGTCTTGGCCTTGCCCAGACCCACCAGCAGCAGCCGTTCCGCCTTTACCCCGGCCGGCGCATGCAGCAGCATGGTCTCACCCAGCCCCGCCTTGAACTCGCCCGAACGCACAAATCGCCCGCTGCTGCCGGTGATCGCGTCCGACGTGGTCAGCAGCACCGGGATCGGCTCGGCATCCTTGCCGGTAGCAAGGTCGACCGCAAACACGCACAACATGGGTGTTGCCACACTGGCAGCGTCTTGAAAGATGACCCGAGTATCCATGCAGCTATCCTACCCCGCTGGCGTTGCTGGGTGGCGAGGGATGCTCCTAACGTAATTGCCGAGAACCCATCACGAGCATAGGCTAGGAAATTGTCGTGACCCCAAGCTTCGATGCACGCGACTTGCCGGATCGGCTCGAGTATCGAGTGACACAGAGCCACACGCGACCACACCTTATACTTCGTACGCTGGCTTGGACGACGGCCATCGCACTTGCAGTGACCTGTGGCGGCCAGTCTGTGCTGCTTGCGATTTTTCTGGGCGGGAAGTTCTCGTATTGCGCGGTCGCGGACATCCGGAAGGCAAGACGCGGCACAGACGTCACCTTAATGATTACCCAACGCGACATTATCAGCGAGGGCTACACCCAAAACGAGTATTGGCCGCTCAATCGCTGGCGTATCCAGGCACCCGATCTTTCGTGGCAGGACAGTCACTCGACTGAAGACGGTCCCGTCTTTCCACGCGGGTTGTACTGCGGAAGCGATTGCGTTTTACCTCTCATCTCCATGAAAGACGGTTACCGCATCGTCGAACAGGTCTATACTCGATTTCCGGATACCGCAAGCGAATCCCGATCCAACGGCTTCCCGGTTCCGTCACCCATCATTACGCTAGGTTTATCAAGGGACTGACATATAGATATATCTACCTGCAAAGCCATCCCTTAACAATCCTGTGCAGCCCTTACCGCCGCTGGCTCCGTGCAATGGCCGCCTTGGCCTCGTTATCCCCTTCGCGCTTCTTCTCCGTAGCACGTTTGTCGTATTCCATTTTGCCCTTCGCGAGCGCAATCTCACACTTGACGCGTCCGTTGCGAAAGTAGAGCCGCACCGGGATGAGCGTGTAGCCTTTTTGCTTCGTGGCCGCCACCAGCTTGCCGATCTCGCCCTTGTGCAGCAGCAGCTTGCGGGTGCGCAGCGCCTCATGGTTCATCGCATTGCCGTGCGAGAACGGGCCGATGTGCGCGTTCAGCAGAAAGCACTCGCCATCCTTCAGCAGGCCATACGCGTCCTTAAGGTTCGCCTTGCCCTCGCGGATCGATTTGACCTCGGTGCCGCGCAGCGCCACGCCGGCCTCGAACTTATCGGTTAGAAAGTAGTTGAAGCTCGCGGAACGATTGAACGCGGCATCGCGTTTGCCCGCCGCTACCGGGTCCCGGTCCTTCTCCCTCACCACCGGCTTCACGGGAGCGGAGGGTGTCGTCGTCTGCATGCCACGGCTCATGGAACCTTTGATCTTACTATGTGCGGCTGGGTCGCCTCACCCCTGCGACCTACCCACGTCTAATCCTCAAACCGGTGGCCCTGGACCTCGTGAACCAAACGCGATCTCCACGCCGGACCAGACCAAGCTGCGAGGCCGAACCCACACGCCCGCGGACCTACCCAGCATGCGCTGCATTTTCGAGAGGCTGAATGTGACCCCAATGCTATACTCGCCAGAGCCCGGAGCCTTGCATCCAGAAGCGCCCGTACGGAGCCAGGAACGTGGTAGCTTCCCGCTCTCTCTTGCTCATTTTTCCCCAGATTCCGCCGCAGGCCGCCGTGGCCGGACTCGACGTGTACAGAAAGCGAACACACTCCGCATGAGCCTCGGCCTTTCCTCCTCTTCCTGCTCACCCCACGTGCAGGTGCATCGCCTCTTCCTCGGAGTTTTCCTCCTCGTTCTGACCGCCTCTGCCGCACCTTCCGCACACGCCCAGTCCGCCGCTACCTGGAACAAGCGCGGCCAGGCCGCCGAGATTCGCGAAGACTACGACGCCGCCTACGAGGACTACCGCCAGGCCCACGAGAAGAAGCCCTCCGATCTCAGCTACACCACGCACCTCGACCGCATGCGCTTTCTCGCCGCCACCCAGCACATCGATCGCGGCCGTGTCCTCCGCCAGAGCGGCGATTATGCCGGGGCAATCACCCAGTTCCTGCGCGCCGCCGAGATCGATAAGTCCAACCAGGCCGCCCAGCAGGAGATCGAGCGTACCCAGCGTGACCAACCTCCTCCCGGACTCACCGGGCAAGCCGCCGTCGCCGCCCGGGAGCAGATGTCGCAGCAACGAGCCACGATGGACGCTATCTCCTCGATCGCCCCGCCCATTGAGCTCAAGCCCGTCTCCAATGATCCCATCACGTTCCACGCCGTCGAAGACGTGAAAAATATCTACCAGGCCATCGGCAAGCTCGCCGGCCTGAACGTCCTCTTCGACCCTGACTACAACTCAAAGCGCATTCCCGTCGACCTGACCAATGTCTCGCTCTCCGACGCCCTGCGCATCGTCGGTACCCTCGCCGGGACCTTCTACAAGCCCGTCACCGCCAACACCATCTTTGTCGCCCAGAAC
>CAXTQE010000062.1:0-21272 GCA_964246225.1 uncultured Acidobacteriaceae bacterium
TCCTCTACTCCATCGACGATGCGGCAGCGACCACCGCTGCCTTCACGGTCAGCGACGACAAGGGCACCGTCCTGGCCACGGCCAGCGCCTTGCCTCCCGTCGCCATGGCGACCGCCAACGGCACAACCCAGAGCCTGGGCGTCCTGCGCGTCGTTCGAGCTCCGGGAACCTCGCAGCTGATTGCCTCCACGACTTCCGGCGGCGTGTCCATCTACGGAGTCGGCAGCATTCCCGTACCCCCCGCCTCCGGAGCACAGGTGATCCTTTCAGCCGACGTGCCCAACCAGCTGCAGGGAAGCCCGATTGCTACCCCTGCGCAAATCAGCAGCTATAACGCCGACATCGCCGCCGACGAAGCCATCGTCAGGGCGGATGGTGCGTCGATCTCCCACGTCTACGATGATCTCTACATGCTGGGTACGCCAGCCGAGATGAACAACGGGGATCAGCTTCACCTCAGCGCACTGGGAGACACAAACATGGCGTCGGCCTTTGTGGCAGCGGTGCCCGTAGTGGCGGCGCAAACCTCGGCACCCAGCATGCCGCTGACCGGCGGCTCGTTGCAGGTCGCAACCAATGAGTTCTCGCAATACTGCTCAGGCTCCTGCACCGTAGGCGCAAACGTGTCCGAGGTCGTCACCTATGGCGATACAACCGTTCTGCTGCCGGCGCCCCCAACCGGTTTCCCAACCCAGCGCATCACCGTAATCAGCTTCGCAGGAGGAACCGCCACCCTGGCCCTGCCCGCAGGATGGTCGTTCTACGGAGCAGCCGGTGGAACCGTATCGGCTCCCGCAGGCCACTCGGTAACGGTCCAAAGTTTCAACCAGAACGACCAGACGCACGCATGGTTCCAAACGGCGGCTTTCTAGCCCAGCTTAGCTGTCCGAGAAGATTGATCATTCCCGAAAGGAATCTACGGCTGCTCCTGCCGTTGTTCTTCGACACCGGCAGCCCTTGACTCTAATGGTCGGGGCGGAGGGATTCGAACCCCCGACCCTCTGGTCCCAAACCAGATGCGCTACCAGACTGCGCTACGCCCCGACTCCTCCTAGACTATCGCACTCCCGGGCAAGCGATCGAGCCCCGACGTCAATGCGCCTTGAGCAGGGTCAGCAAATGCGCCGTCATCCAGCCAAAGAAAAACAGCGGCAGCAGAAGAAGCCCCACCAAAGCCAGCAGGGCAGCGCTTAGAACAAGCCAGTCAGTCCCGGAACGCCGGCGCGTCGCGGCAAGTGGCGCCGTTCCCAGGGATTCAGTCATCAGGGCGTAGTTGCGACGGTTGGCCCGGAACCAGATGTCGAACATATCCCCGACCACCGGCAGCGAGCCAACCACGGTCTCGATGCCAACGTTCAGCATCATGCGTGCGACCGTAACCCGTGGGACTCCGCGAGCGCAGGCGGCCAGAATCAGAAGACAGGAAGCAAGCCCGCCAAGAAGGTCGCCAACTCCCGGCACCAGGCCCACGATACCGTCCAGGCCGAAGCGGATCGAGGTGCCCGGAATGCGGATAAAGTCATCCAGCAGATGCGAGAGCAGATCCAGGTTTCGGTCCGAAAAGGCGTGACTGTCCCGCCGGGACCCCGGAGCTAGGATTTCGGGTTTTGCAATGATCGCCATCGATGCTTCTCCTATAGATGCGTTCTCACGGGGCCTGGGGTATACTAACCGGGATACGGCGGCTATAGTTCAGTGGCAGAACGCCGCTCTGTGGCAGCGGATGTCGTGGGTTCGAAACCCACTAGCCGCCCCAATCACCCCAAGTTTCGTACCCAAGGACGTTCATGCAGTCTTCTCGCTTCTGGTTGCGTTTGTTCACAGGAGCGGAGATTACCGTTCTTTCCGCTGCACTCCTCCTCCTCGTAGGATTCTCCATTCACAACCGAATCCAAGGCAATCCGTAGGGCTCGTGGCTGATCGTACCCGCCTGTTCGTCGGCACCTCCGGTTGGGCATACTCTACCTGGAAGCCGGAGTTTTATCCAAAAGGTGTCTCCGCGAAGAAGTTCCTCAGCTTCTATGCGTCCGTGCTGGGGTCGGTGGAAGTCAACTACACCTTTGGCTCCGTCCTCAAGCCCGGCCAGTTGCAGGGCTGGCTCGACGACACCCCGCCCCACTTTCGCTTCTCCTTCAAGGCTCCCCAGCGAATCACGCACTTCAGCCGCCTGCGTGCGTGTGAAGACGCGCTGTCCGCTTTCTTCGCCTCGCTTGAGCCCGCGCAGCAAGCGGGCAAGCTGGGCTATGTGCTCTTTCAGCTTCCGCCCAGCTTTCAAGCCGATCTTCCCCGCCTGGCCACGTTTCTGGAAGCCATGCACGGCCCGCAAGCTCCACGAATCGCTTTTGAGTTCCGTCACCCGTCCTGGTTCGGCGAGGAGACCTACAAGCTCCTGCGCGAGCATCAAGCCGCCGTGTGCCTGGCCGAATCCGAGGAGCTGCAGACCCCCGAAGTGCACACAGCACAGGAGTTCACCTGCTTTCGCCTGCGCTGGCCGGGAGGGTACACCCCCGAGCAGATTGCCGGGTTCGCCGCGCGCTTCCGCCTGCTGGCCCGGAGCCGCGAGGTCTTCGTCTACTTCAAGCATGAAGACGCGCCCACCGGAGGCCTGAACGCCCTGGCCCTGCTACGGGAACTCGCCGAGTGAGTGCGGCATCTTCGTTCCAGCCGACGCCCTTCGTTCCGCGCCGCGGCTTCCGCAACGGCCATGTGCAGACCATTCTCGGCAACTTCCTGCCGCGGCCCGACCGTCTGCCACCCTCTACCTCCGAACTCATCGAGGTCTCACCCGCAACGCAAAGCCAGCTCGCGAGCCACGTGCTTTGCCAATGCCACTGGCAGCTGAAGAGCGTCCGCGCGGAGCGGCTTACCGTCTTCCTGCTCCATGGCCTCGAAGGCTCGTCGCGCTCGCAGTACGTGGTCGGCAACGCCGGAAAGATGTGGCTGGCCGGCTTCAATGTGGTGCGTATGAACATGCGCAACTGCGGAGGCACGGAGTCGCTCTCGCCCACGCTCTACCACTCCGGCCTCTCGGGCGACGTGCGAGCGGTGATGACGGCGCTGACCCGGCGCTTCCACCTCCGCCGGGTAGCCCTCGTCGGTTACTCGATGGGCGGCAACCTGGTCTTGAAGCTGGCCGGAGAGCTGGGCGCGGAGCAGCTTGCCGATCCGGCGCGCTCGAACCCCGCTCCGGAGCTGTGCGCAGTCGCCGCGGTCTCGCCCGCGGTCGATCTCGCCGAATCCGCCGATGCGCTGCATCTCGTGCGCAATCGCATCTACGAACGCCGTTTCCTCAAGGCGCTGATCCAGCGCTTCCGCCGCAAGGTCACGCTGTTTCCGCAGGTCTACGACCCCGCCCGCGCCGACGGCCTGCGCTCCCTGCGCGACTTCGACGAGCGTGTCACCGCCTTCTACGCGGGCTTCGCCGGAGCCTCCGACTACTACTTCCGCGCCTCCTCCGCCCGCGTGCTCGACAAGATCGCCGTGCCCACCCTGATCCTGCACGCCCTCGACGATCCCTTCATCCGACTCACCCCGGAGAGCCGCGCCAAGATCGCAGGCAACGCGTCCATCACGCTGGTCGAGCCGCAACACGGCGGCCATTGCGCCTTCCTTGCCGCGCCGCGTCCCGCAGAGAGCGACGACGGCTACTGGGCGGAGTCGACCGTGCTCAGGTTCCTGCGCGCCCGGTTCGTATCCGCCCAGGCGCAGAAGCCGGCGCTCGACCCGCTATGATAAGAGCTTGATGCGTGGGGAATGGTCGGCTCAATGCGGCGCGGATGATCCGGTACTGGTCGTGCCGTGGTCGGACCCGGACGATCCCACCGGTCGCTGCCATTTCGTCGACCTCCGCGAGAATCCCTACGACCTCGACCTGATTCCGGAGGCGGAGCTGCATCCTCCACTGATGCAGGCTCTGCGCGCACTCAATGGAGGCCGCTCCCCGGTGTTTACCGCGAAATGCGACGCCTGGGAGATGGACGCCGAGGAGCTTCTCCCGCTGCAGTTTGAACTCGAACTGCCTCCGGCTGACGCGCCCTGCGGATTTACGAGCTACCTGGACGTGCTTTGGCGGGAACGCGCGCTGTTCGTCTCGCTGCACCATCAGCAGCAGCGGCTGGATCGGCTGATCCGCCTGTTCGAACCGCTCAACCACCCGTATGCCGCAGCCGAGTGCGTGCTCCGGCCCGCGCTGGTGGATCTGGCCGGCCCGCAGGAAGGCTTCGCCGTCACCCTCTACGTCAAGGCTTTGGGGACCGACGCCACAGAAGCCTACACGCATTGGTCGGCTGCCTTGGAGACCGTCGTTTCGACGCTGCGTACCAGGGATCTCTCCTTCGCCTGAGCCCGCGCGAAACGCTACAATAAGACACGTTCCGCATGGGCGAGTAGCTCAATTGGATAGAGCACGAGCCTTCTAAGCTCGGGGTTGCAGGTTCGATCCCTGCCTCGCCTACCATCTTCTGTCACGCGTTTACGAAGGTAAATAACTGGACGCTGCGCAGCAGGGATGAGAATAAATACGGGGAGTCTGACTTCGCCAGAATGACGGCTCCCGGGGGCTAAGCCGCAAGCCACTGAATCTGCTTTGGTTGAGCGCTCTGCCGTAAGCCTGTCAGTGGGCTGGACACACGTCCATCCGCTTATACGATCGCAGCAACAGGGCAAGGTCGCGCTTCATCAGCGAAATGCGCCCGCTTACGTCGCCCAGCATGGCGATCCGGTCGGTCAGATCGCCGATCGAGATCTTCACGTCCTTCTCGCCGCTCGTGGTCAGCACGACGATCTTCTTTTCTTCCTTCGCGGCGTCGGTTGAGTCCAGCCGGCCTGCCTCGGCCCACTCTGCCTTCAACTGTTCCAGCCGTGTGCCATGCCTCCCGGCTTGTCCTGGCGGCACGCTCTTCAAATACTGGAGCACCACAGCAGGGTAGTGCGTATTCAGCACCGCCGGCCGGTCAAACAAAGGGGCAAGCATGTTCGGAACCTCTGCAACCGATTGCTCCGGACCGTGCGCTTTACGGACGGCCAGGTAGGCCAGCAGGGTAGACGTGGCGCCCGATCCAATGCCTACGCTATCTCCCACGTTGTTGGTCCGGCTTCCCAAACTGGTGAACTGACTTACGCTCACCGCGGCGCCAATGCCGGAGCCGGTAATGAGCGCGGCCGCGTTCAACTTGGCTACAGTCTTGTCTCGGCTCGATCGGAGCGCCGTCTGCAGGTTCCCAAGCTCACCGCGTTCATTGTCGATCTCCGCAACCGCACTCTCCACATCCAGCTCCGACCCCTCGATTGACTCAAGCAGGGACTGGCGTAGCGTCAGTTCCGGGAGCGTCGCCGCGGCGTTGCAGGCTGCATAGCCTTGCAGGTCCTGCAACGTGCGTAAACGCTCGGTCATGCCGAGAATCTCCGCGACCTGCTTGATCTCGGAACTCTGCGTCTCCACACCCTCCAGAGCATAGGACGGCGGCGCCTGCGTTTGCGCAGCGGCAGATGGACCCACCAGCAACCAGGCCGCCAGCAACCAGGCTACCGGCAGCAAACACCTACGCACAGGCAGACGTCTTTGCGCAAAAGAGCATGTCTCACCGCTCGCCCTCATGGTGCAGAGCGCAGTCCGCCTGCCGCGACCGGCAAGCCTTCGTCCTGGCGTCTCCGGGTGTCGGCTGTGTCGAAGATGGCACTGATCTGCGGAGACAAGGGGCGATCCGCCTGCGCCACCAGAAACGAGACCTGCCACATCTGGTCGTTGCTCAGGATGTGTTGGAAGGACGGCATACCGGTCAGCCGGATCCCATTCTCCACCTTCCAATAGGAGACGTTCGGCGCATCATCACTGACGCCGACCACGCCATGGCCGTGCTTGCGCCATAGCTGCGGAGAGGTCGGGTACTCCCATTTGCCAAAGCTGCTGTCGAGCTGCGGCGTGCCGTGACAGATCGCACAATGTTCGACGTACACCTGGGCTCCAGCAACAAGGTCATGCGCTTCCGGTGTCGCCGGAGGAGCAATCAGGTCGCGGCGAATGCGCGCGTGCAGAGGGATGTGGACAATCGCTTTTTCGTCGGGAAAGGGTCGGTCGGCCGTCGCTACCGGTGGATGGCCGTACCGGATGTAGAGGTAGACCGCGCCGGCCATGCAGGGAATCGCCAGAAGGAAGCCGAGCAGGCCAAACCATGCGGCTCTTCCAAAGGTGTTTGAAGCATACATAGATATTCCTTGTACGAAGTATGGAGCTTTGCATTAATGAGCGTTGCGTGCCGATGGTACCTGTACCGCGCAAAACGGTGCGGCTACATCCTTGAACGCGTCTTTCCGGCCCGCTGCCCTTATGCTTCGAGCAGCACATCGGTCGGTTCGCGTTCGGTCAAAGGGCGTGCCTTATCTTTCCTTCCCGTTGCATGGCGCAAGGCCGCGAGTGCCATAAAGCCGAGCGCCAGTCCGCAGACGCCGTTCCAGCCGAAGCGCTCCCAGGCGCGGCTCGAAAGCCACGAACCGAGCGCGGCTCCGGCAAAGTAGATGACCATGTACACCGTGTTGAGACGGCTGCGAGCGGAGGCATCGATGCCGAAGATGCGAGTTTGATTGGCGATCTGGGTCATCTGTGCGCCGATATCCAGGAGCACGACGGCAAAGACCAGGGCGGAGATATGCAGCGCGGTTGAGGCATGCATCGCGACCGCGCCCCAGAGCAGCAGGTACGAGAAGATCAGCGTGCCCACGCCGAGCGTGACAACGAAGCGCGACCCGCGCCGGTCGGAGAGGCGGCCCGCCACAGAAGCAATCAGCGCACCCGCCGCACCCACAACCCCGAAGCTGCCGGCGACCCCCGGTCCCAGCCCGTAGTGCGACTCAAGCAGAAAGGCCAGCGTAGTCCAAAAGCAGCTGAAGGACGCGAACACCAGAGCGCCGAGGACCGACGACTCAAGCAGCAAGGGCTCGGTCCGCACCAGGGTCCACAGGCTCCGCATGGCAGCGCCGTAGCTGAGCGGGTGCTTGGGAGGAAGCAGAGGCATCCTGCGCCACAGCAAAGGCACAAAGGCTCCGTTGATCACAGCCGCAGCCACATACACCCAACGCCAGCCGTGGATATTGCTGACCCACCCGGCAAAGGTACGTGCCAGCAAAACACCCAGCAGCAGCCCGGTCATCACGATGCCGATGGCGCGTCCACGCTGCGTATCGTCCACCAGGTCCGGAGCAATCGGCAGCACCACGTGCGTCACCGAGGCAAGCAGGCCTACCAGCACGCTGGCCAGGATCGCCAGTCCCAGAGAGGGCGCAAGCGCGACCAGCAGCAAGGCCACCGACACGGCGCCGTACAGCCGCATCATCAGCGCGCGCCGTTCCATCACGTCGCCGAGCGGCACAAAAGAAAGGATCCCGCACGCATAGCCGATCTGCGTCGCAACGGCCACAAAACCGATGCGCTCGGGAGTCGCGGAAAACGTCCTGCCCATCTCGCTCAGCAGCGGCTGATTGTAGTAGATCGAGGACACCCCAACCGCACAGGCAAGGCCCAGCAAGGACAGCGGCGCGGTACGCGGTACTCGCTCGCCCGGCGAGACTGCAGCAGTTGAGATAGGACTGGACTGAATTGCCATGCAAAATTGGCCTTAACTCCAGTGTACTGGAGCAGCCACCAGCCTCACCTTGGTGTCCCTCTCGGGCCTGGCAAAAACCGGAAGCCCAGCCATTCAGCCCCACAAGCCACCTGACGGAAACTCCTCTTTGGCCTCCCGAATACCGAGAATTTCAAGGTGCGTCTCTCGAACGCGGTAACCGATGATCTGTGGCGTGCCAGGGACGACCAACTCCCGCACCCCAGGAAAGGAACTCAATCTGCCAATCTCAGGAGTAGACCGCAGCAGATTCACAGATGTTTGCACACGGCGCAATCGCCGGATAGCGGCTTGCTTGCCGCTGAATTCGGCCAAGCGATCATAGAGGGCGGCCAGGTCTTCGAGAGAGCCTTCGGTCCAATCCACACGCACAGACTATGTCACTCTGGCAGTTGGCCTAGGTAACTCCTGCTCTGTTCCAAGAGAATCCATCCAGGTTTCCACCTGGCGATGTTCCACTAGCAGCCCGGCGTCTGAGTCTCGCATGCCGCGCAAAACCTGTGCCACGAGTGGCCCCTCGTCATCCACCAAACGCTCCAACGCGACGGCAACTAGCTCTTCTCGGGAGCGTTGCACCTCGTTCGCAAGGGAGTTCAGTCTCGCCATCAAGCCTTCACTGATCGATATGCTTAGCTCCGCAGGCATGCTCGGTCCTCGTTCTTAAAACTATACCCCGCGTCAGTTTCCCTGTTCGCCCGCTCCCCCACCCTCGCGCCGGCCTGCCCCAGCGCCGGCTGGCACCTCCTGCTTGCCCGCATCCAGATGATCCCAGTTCAGGATCGTGTTGAAGCCCAGTGCATACGTGCCCTGCGTCTGCCAGCGCCAGAACGGACGCAGCGCAAACATGACCACATGCCCCTGGCCCAGCGGCTGGTCGAGCGCCAGCGCCCGTCCGCTGAGCGCCTGTCCGCCGGCCAGCTCGCCCGAAAGCAGCATCTCCTCCGGCCGCGTCGGAAAGGCCAGAACGACCCGCGGCGCAGGCCCGGCACTCTCGCTTCCTCCGCCGAAGACGCTTGCACCTGCACCTGCCCCAAGCGCCTGGCGAGCCGCAGCACCATCCCGCTCCTGCGTCGGCAGACCCTTAGGCTCGGCGGCGCTGTCATCCCCGTCATAGGGCGAAAGATGGATGGGCACTGCGTTCGGCGTTATGTCCTGCCCAACGCCCGAAACCGGAGGGCCTCCACGCCCGAAGCCCCCGGCCGCACGCGCGTTCAGCACCGGCTCCTGGCTGAAATAAACCGGCATCTGGTCGCCGCCATAGCCGTACACGATCGGGCTCTTCCTGTCCGCGATCATGCCCCGCATCAGCGCGCCCTTCGCATACAGCGTCCCCGGGTGCTCGACCGTAATCTGTGTCGTAATCCCGTAGTCCGGCAAAATCGTCGTGGTCGAGCCCTCGGTGATCAACGTGCCGCCCGCCTGCACAAACTTCACCAGCTCGGCCAGTCCCTCAATCCCCATGCCCCCGCGGATGTCGTCGCTCGAATCCTCCACGCCGAGGTTCGGCGTCAGCGTCGTGCGATGGTACGGAATCGCATCCGGGCCGGTCTTCGGAATCCCGTTCACCTGCGAGACCGAGCTGCCACCCACACTCGGAAAGACGATCACATCGTACTTCGCGCGCAGGTTGCCCTCGCGCAGCTTCTGGTCCGCAAAGTAGGTGTACGGCACGCCGTAGTGGTCGAACGCCGCGCGCACCCAGCCCTCATCCTGCGTCCGCTGCCAGCTGTGCACGTAGCCGATGCGCGGCACGGTCAGCGGATGCGTCTTCACCGTCACCGCGGACGTTGCATACGCCAGCAGGCCCAGCTCCTGGATCGAGGCTTTGACAGCATCGCTCGCGCCGTCGCGCAGCACGAACGCCCCCGCATGCAGGTGGTGGCCGTCCACGTCGAACTCCTCCTCCGCAGCCTCCATCTTTACCGCCGGGTTCTTAAAGCGAAACGTGGTCAGCACGTTGTCCGTATCGTTCTCAACCACCAGCACATTGCCCGTGCCGCTGATCGTGCCGGGCTCGACAATGTCCTTCGCTGTAGCCGTCATCGCCGCGCCCAGGATCGCCTTGTCCTTCACCTGCTTCACGATCACGTTGCGCATCAGCGGCATGGTCCAGCCGGTGTCGTCGTAGGGCAGGGGATTGGACACGGGATAGTTCTGCAGGCCAAAGTAAAGCTCCACCAGCGTACGGTACGGCTGGTCCGCGCGAATCACGAAGTCGCCCTTCGCCACCTTTGCGTCGCCAAAGGTGCCGTCCGCGTCCGCAACCTGCACCTCCACGCCCTGGTGCCGCAGATCGTTCAGCATCTCCACCGTGTTCATGCGATGCGCCTGCGCCGCCGGCACCAGCCAGCCATACACCGGGCCATTCTTGCCGGCATCGACCGCCCGCTTGTTCTTCATCCAGTAGTTCTCGAGGTAGAGCTCTTTCTCCTTCGCAACTTTATTCAACGCGAACAGGATCGCCGACTCCTGGATATTCGTATTGTTGCGCGGACCCCACTTCACCGTCGGCAGAGGCGGGTTAGGCCGGTACCACTCGCGGCTGGTCGTCGTCGGAGGAAGCTGCAGCTTCTCCGTCACATCCGGCCCGTAGCTCTGCACCTCATAGAAGCGCCCAAACGAGTTATGTGTCTCCGCAATCCAGAAAAGATAATTCGGCACCCATCCGTCATAGAAACCATAGGTCCAAACGCCGGGTACGCCGCGCTTGGTCATCTCCATCACCTCGGTCTCGGCCAGCATCCACCACTCGTCGATCGCAATCGGGTCGAGCGAAGGATTGTAAGGTCCCGTGCCGGTCGAAACATACAGATACGACTGCGCCTCATGCAGATCGTGCAGAACCGTCGGATGCCACTCCAGCATGCCTCCCGTAATGTTCTTGGTCAGGTTCAGGACCTGGCCCATGCCATCGCGGTTGTTGTCATGCGCCACGTATTTGCCCCAGTACATCAGCGGCGGACGCGGCTTCTTGGTCTCCTTGCCGTAGTAGTACGTGTCGACCTCCTTGTCCCGACCATCGGTCTCAACCACCGGCGTAATAAACACGATAGAATTGTTGCGAATCTGCTGGATAAACGGCGTCTCTTCCACCAGAAGCCGATACGCCAGCTCCACCAGCATCTGCGGCCCGCCAGTCTCGGGCGAGTGAATGCCGCTCGTAATCCAGTAGATCGGCTTCGACGTATGAATGATCTTCTGCGCCTGCGCTTCGGTCGTCTTGCGCGGATCGGTCAGCGCCGCTAGGTCCGCTTTGTACTTGTCCAGGTTCTTGATCGTCGCCTCATCCGCAATGGCCAGCACCACCATCTCGCGGCCCTCCTCGCTCTTCAGGGGCAGCTTCCAAAACTTCGCGCGCGGCGAAACGGTTCCCAGCATCGAGTAATACCGGTTGATGTCGGAGTTGTAGTAAAGCTCGCCCGGCTCCCCAGGCATCGTGCCCAGATACTTCAGCGGCGTCGGCACGGTCGCGGACGCGGGAAGATGATCGACCAGCTCAGTGGTAAACCGCGGATCGGAAAGATACTCCTTGATCTTGGCGGTGTACTCTTCATCGTTCGGCTGCGGCGGCCTGGCGGACGAATTGCCCTGGCCATGCAGGAGCGCACTCGTGCAGGCGACAAGCATGCATAGCAACAAACTCTGCAACCCGATCCGGCACGCACGTCTGACGACCCTAGATCTCTTCATTCACCCTCCACACCACAAACCAGCAGCGTAGACAATCTAACAACGCATGGGAAGTTAGCGGCCAACCGCGGACGAGAGCCGCCGACCAGCGAATCCCAGGCCAATCATGCATCCCGTACCAAGCAAAGCCAGGCTGGTTGGCTCAGGTGTAATCGCAGCCGCAGTCGATAAATTCAAGTCGATCGTCGAGGTTCCCGCGCCCGCGGAGGAGCCGACAAGATTGATATCGAGCGTCCCACTCGTAAGCGTGACATCGCTCGGTGTGAAGTTCGCAAAGCCGGTGATGCTCTGAACGGTCATCGCTGTGAAAGGGTGGGTCGTATCGGTGTTCTCAAGCTCCGTCAGATTGAACGAAAACGGCGTGGTCGTGGTAAATCTGAGCTCCAGACCCGTGGCGGTGAAGTCTTCGGTCAAGCTTAGATTCCCACCGGCCAGCGAAAATTCAACGCCAGAGTTAACCGTCGCGGTGGCCTGGTTGCACTGGAAGATACTGGTGCTCGAAAGATCCACGCAGGTGACGGTGTCCCCAAGCAGGCTGGCATGGGCCGTCCCCAAACCGAACAGAGAAAGCGCCACCATCGAAGCAGGGAAAACGAACATGCGCAAGCAGGCACAGCGAAGCTTAGAAGACATCAGGTTCATGATTACTCGCAACTGAAGCGGAATTTGACACAGGATCCAGGGGGATAGGTACAACGTACGGGGCACTCCTGCTCCGGTCAATCAAATTCGTCTTCCCCGTCTGGAAAGCAGCGACACGGAAAGCGCTTTCTGAACCGGCTCGCAGGGCACTGCCTGTACTTTCCCGATCGCGGCAGGTCCGTCAACGCCGCAGAAGCTTAGAGCGTTGCAGCCAGCCGCTTGCCACCCCGCGCCACAATCGTCAGCTTCTCCGCCGCAAGAATCCGGCGTATCTGCTGCCGGGCATGCGCTGCCCACGGCCCGATCGGATCAAGCTGCAGGTACGCCGTCCAGTGCCGCAGCGCGCGCCGCCGTTCGTCCAGCCGCTCATACGCAAGCGCCAGGTTGTAGTGCGCATCCGCATACTGCGGAACGATCGCAATCGCGCGGCCATAGGCCTCGATCGCATCCGGCAGCCGCTGCATCTCGTCCAGCACATTGCCCAGATCGAAAAACGCCAGCGCATACTCCGGGTCAGCCTCGGTCGCGCGGCGATACATCTGCTCGGCACGCACAAAGTCGCGCTGGTTGTAGCGGATCGTTCCCAGGTTGATCGAGGCCGGGGCATGGTCCGGCTTGAGCTCGAGGATCTGCTCGTAGAGCGCAATCGCTTGGGTCAGCGTCGCAGCGCCTTCCTCCATCTGCACCGCCCGCACAAACATCTCCTGCAGCTGCGCGGCGGCCAGTGGCGAAGCTGCCTCGCGGCCGCCATGCGTTCCGGTCGAAAGCATCCGCACCTGCCGGCCCTTGGCCATTGCGAAATCAAAAGCCAGCTGCTGCGTCATCGCATCCACCAGCGCGCCGCCGTGCCGAAACGCCAGCCGCGTACCCCGGCGCACCGCACTGGTTTCGAGCAGCGCATTGCCCATCCCCGCCACCCGCTCCATGGCGTCCACCTGCAAGCGAATGCTGCGCGCGGAGATACGCTTGGACCTCATCTCGCGCAGCGCACGCAGGCGGGAAAGATGCTCGAAGGAGTAGCCCTCGGTCTCTCCGACTGGGGGAAACAAGCCCTCACGCTCCCACGCCAGTACTTGCCGCGGTTGCAGATGCAGGATACGAAGCACGTCTTGACGCGAATATGAAGTCACGGGAGATAAGGGGAGGTACAAGTGAGATGGATACGCTTTGAACGTCAAGCTCTTCTCGAAGTATCCAACGGACCCTCAGGCGGAGCAAGAGCCTTTGCACCGCAAGCTGAACAAACCAGTGGATTTCCGGTACCAAACAAGATTCAAGGCCCGGCCTCCGCGCTAATCAGGAGCCTGCATGCAGGCCCACGCAAGGACATCCGTCCATGCAGCAAAGCCAAGTGTCTTTCCTGGGTTTAGGGAGAGTGGAGCCGATGAGCGGAGTTGAACCGCTGACCTACTGATTACGAATCAGTTGCTCTACCAACTGAGCTACATCGGCCTGCCAGCTCCATTCTAAAGCAAATCTCCACGGCCTGGGGAGTTCTGCCGACACGCGCCAAGGCACGCACCTCCCATTCGCATCCAATCCGAGAGTTGACGCTGCAGTGCTTCTAAGGAGCGCACACCGCGCAGCAAAGGAGCACCCATGCCCGTCCGTTCTCGTCTCGTTCTGCTGCTATCCGTCGCCTGCCCGGTTGCCGCTCAGCAGGCTCCCGTTCCGCCCCGCACCGCCGTCCACCTCAATGTCGCGGTCACCGAAAAATCCGGAGCCCCGGTCGCCGGCCTCACGCAGCAGGACTTCACCCTGTCCGATAACAACGCGTCCGCCCCGATCACCGCTTTTCGCGCCGCCACGCCTGCCACCGAGCCCGTACAGGTCGTGCTTGTGCTCGACGCCGTAAACACCCCCTTCACCGAGGTCGCCTACGAGCAGAGCCAACTGCAGAAGTTCCTCAAGTCCAACGACGGAAAACTTGCCTATCCCACCAATCTCGCCGTCATCACCGACACCGGAACCCAAAGCGAGCAGGCCTTCACAACGGATGGAAACGCGCTCAGCGCCTCGCTCGACCACTACTCGGCCGGCCTTCGTGAGCTTCGCCGCAGCGCAGGCATCTACGGGGCAGACGAGCGCCTTGATCTCTCCCTGAAGGCCGTCCGCCAGCTCACCGGCTATGTCGCAGGCCTGCCGCCCGGCCGCAAAATCCTGGTCTGGATTTCTCCCGGCTGGCCTCTGCTCTCCGGCCCGCGTATCCAGCTCGATTCCAAACAGCAGAAGCAGATCTTCGCTAATGTTGTCTCCTTCTCCACCCAGCTGCGAGCGGCGAACGTCACCCTCTACAGCATCAACCCGCTCGGCGCGCAGGAGAACCTGCTTCGAGCCAACTACTACCAGGAGTTCCTCAAAGGCGTCGGCAACCCGGGAAAGGTCGATCTCGGCGACTTGGCGCTGCCTGTCCTCGCCCTCCAAAGTGGCGGACTGGCGCTGCAGGGAAGCACGGACGTCGCCGGAATGCTTCGGCGCTGCTTTGAAGATCTCCAGTCCTGGTACGAGATCAGCCTCGATCCCGCGCCGGCCGATACGCCCGAAACCTATCACCACGTCGATTTGAAGGTGGACAAGCCGGGAGTATCGGTCCGTACCCGCGACGGCTACTACACCCAGCCCGCACCCGCATCGCTAAGGTAGTACGCGGAAGGCGTCCGCTTGCCGCCCAAGAAGCACCGGCCTAACTGCCTCTAAAGCAGACGAGGTCTCCCACACCGGCGACCGCAGCTCCGGCATCGGCGCAGCAACAAACAGTTTGCGACATTGCGCCGCCGTCCAGCGAGCCGCTCGCTTGGATTTCTGGCGCCGCGCACTGTCAGACGAGATCCCCGTCCCCGCATACATCTGGCGATAAAGTTTCGACAGAAACATAAACGCCATGCGCGCCTTTAGCGTGGGCGTGCACTCCGAGCGCTTCCAAATCGACTTCCAATCATAAAACCGGTCCCAGACCCGCTGCGTCCGCTCGCGAATCTCCTCCGAGCTCATCGAAGGATGAGGCGTAAACATCTTGGGACGGATCGCCGTCGGAATCAGCCAGTAGCGCGTGATCGGCACGCCGCCAACCAGCGTCGGCTTCAGCGCCTGCTCTTTTTCCCAGCGGGCAAAATCGACCGTGCCCGGAAAAGGTGTCATCATCACGAACTGCGCAAAGGTCACGCCCGCTTTCAACGCCATCGCTACCGTCGCGTCGAAGGTCGCCGGCTTGTCCGTCGGGAGACCGAAGATGAACGACCCCAGCACATGGACGCCGTGCTGCTTGAACGTCTGCAGCTGCTTCGCCAGCGCGTCGCCGGAGTAGTTGAAGTCCTTGAACACCGACTTCAGGCCCTCGGGAGTAACTGCCTCCACCCCCACCAGCGCGCCCTTGATGTTGGCCTTTCGCATGGCATCCAGGTACTCCCCATCCTCGCCTGCCTCCATGGTGATCTGCGTGAAGAACACCATGTCTTTCGGCAGCTTGGCGAGTTCCGCCATCAGCGCAAAGCGTTCCGCCTTGACTCGCATCAGCTCCTCAAGCCTCGGCTGGTTGTTCTGCTCGCGGGCCAGCCGCAGATCGGTCAGCGACACAGGATAGAAATTGTCATCCGCCAGTGCGATGAAGCGAAACCCGATCCGCCGCAGATTGACGATTTCGTCGACCACACTCTGGTAGGCGCGCTGCCGAGGCGCCTGGCCATCGGTGCGCCACACGCTGCAGAACGAGCAGTGCTTCGGGCAGCCGCGGATCGTTTGCACTGAAGCCCACATATATTTGTCGCGCGGCATCAGGTCCCAGCGTGCGGGCAAAAACTGCCGTCCCTCAATCCGGCCACCCTCGTAGACCTTGCCCAGCGTCCCGGCAAGACAGTCCCGCACGGCTTTCCCCCATGCAATGTCTCCGTCCCCCTTCACCACGGCGTGCGCCTCGCCCAGCTCGAAGACCTCTTCCGGAAACAGCGTGGCGTGAATGCCGCCGTAAACCACCCAGGCACCCCGCGCCCGCGCCATGCGGCCGACCGCATAGCCTCGCAGCGCATTGCCGGTATGCACGCTGATTCCGACAATGTCGCCGGCCGCAATCGTCTCGGGATCGATCTGCTCGAGCGACTCGTCGATAAGAACCGGGTCCCCGGCCTCCGCCGGAGTCGCCGCGGCAAGCACAAACAGCCAACGCGGAGTAATCACCGCCGTGCCAAACGAGTTATCGCTGGGGTTAATAAGCCGTACTTGCATGGGATCTACCTCGCGGTACGAGTCCGGTAGATTCACCGCAAACTTTTAGCAACTCAGATCGTTCCAGCGCTGCGGCCCGTAATGACTCCTAGCCTACACAAGCAACATCAGAGGTACGCTCGCTTGAACATCCTTGGAGTCATGTTTGCTGTCGCCTCTAGCCGGAGTTCGCTTCGAGGAGCATCAGGAACCGGCCCTGCCCTCGCTCACAGGCTCCGGAAAGGGAAGAGGCCGCCCGGCAACAGGGCGGCCTCTTCGTTTGGGAGAATAGTTCGGACGGAGGCAAAGCCGTCTGAACTTTCTGGCGAAATACTATGAGCGCCAAAATGCAGTGTCAAGGCGAAAACGAACGCCTTCCAAGCGGTTCAAATCAAAAGACTTAGTAAGAGGGTTTTCAGGGTAGCTTGCCCTCTGGAGGACCTGAGCCGGAGCGCCCAACGAACTTTGCTCTACCCCGCAGCCTGTGGAGAACAGGACTTTGGCCCCAAAATTGCACCGTCTACTGTGCAGCGAATAGTCTTCCCCGCAGCCCGCATCCCTAGCCCCGCGGAGCTCCATCCGAGCCAGGCGGAGACAGCAGCGGCGAAGAGCCTCCGCGCAGGTTGATCGTCAGGAACTCCGGTTCGCTCGCCGCAGGCTTGCCCATCAGCACGCGAACGCCAGCCCGCGCTCCGCCCAGAAACAGGCCCAGCAGCAGTGCCGCCAGAATCAGAACGCCGCACAGTACGGCGATATTCTGCAGCAGGCTGGCCGTCTTCTTCACCTCCGTGTGGAACTCGAGCGGCATCTTCTGGTCGAAGGTAACCTCTTCGTTCAGGCGCAGCCTGCCGACCAGGGCCTCCGCCTGATCGGGCGAAAACCCACCCGAGGCAATCCCAAGCATCGGGCCGATCCGCCGCATCTTTACCGTCGCCCCAAAGGTAGCTGGTCCCCGATCGTTGATCAGCTTCTCAATCGCCCGCCCGCGCTCCCCGGCAATCTGCGGCGTCGGGTACAGAAGCAATGTCAGCTTGCCTCGGCCGCCCTTGCCGGCAACCTCCGTCGTAGCCGCCTCCAGGCTCTTGTCCCAGCCTAGATCGGCAGCCGGCAGCACACCGCCGGTCGACGCGTAGCCCACCGGGCCAAGCGCGTACTGCAAAGAGTCCGCGCGCACGCCGGAAGCGGTCATGTACGTTGGAAGCAGCGGCGGCAGGCTCCGGCGTCCGCCCACCTTCGGAAGCACCACCAGCCATTGATCCACCTCCTGCTTCGTCAGAGGCGCGTCGACCGAAAGCACACTGGTTCCCGCCCAGACCAGGGTGCTCTTTCCCGCGCTGGATGCGACGGCCCGTCCGGCCTTGTAGTCCATCTCGGGCTCCCGCAGCTCAGGCATCTGGCTGCGCAGGTAGGTAAACGCGCTGAAGGCCCCGGTCGCATCGCTGAATTGCAGCACACCCACCAGCCGCGCCGCTCCTGCCCCCGTATAGCTGCCCACGGCAAAGCGCGTCAGCGCGTCCTCCTTAAACAGTTGCTTGCAATTCGCTCCACCCTGCGGAGCAGCAGCAGGCTTCAACTCCAGACGGCAACCCGCGCCGAAGCGCTCATCCGTAAGCTCCCCCGCAGGCCCCGCGGCCGAATCGGTCAGCGTGAACGCGTCCACTCGCTGCGGCAGCAAAGGAGCGGGAGGCTCCACAAGTGTGGTCGAGGCCGGCGAAGTCGCTTGTCCACGTACACCAGCGACGCCCGCAAACAACGCCAGCCAAAGCAAACCATGTTTGTAACGGAGACCCATCAGGATGAGACTACCATCGGCCTCATCTGGTGAGCGCACCTCCCGCTCCGCCGCGCACAGCCCTTTGCACGCAATCGAATTACTGCAGCGAAGCTCGTTTCAGCGCCACCGGCTTGGTCCCTGCCAACCCGTTCTCATACTTGGCCACGCCGTTGTACAGGCTCTCCGCCACCCGCTCGCGGTACTCCGGCTGCCGTAGCTGGTCGGCATCGCGCGGGTTTGTCACAAACGAAATCTCCGCCAGGATCGACGGCATGTTCGCCCCGATCAGCACCACAAACGGAGCCTTCTTCACCCCGCGATCCTTCAGCCCCGCGTTGCCCTTCGTCAGCCCCGCATAGAGCGAGCTCTCCACATCTGCCGCAAACTCGTGCGACTCCGCAATCTTGTCCTTGAGCGTGATCTTCTTGACCAGGTCGCTCAGTTGATGAATCGACTGCCCCGAAACCGCATTCTCACGCGCCGCCACATCGAGCGCCGTCGGGTCTGAGGTGAAGTTCAGGTAGTACGTCTCCACCCCGCGCGCCATCGGGTCCTCAGAGCTGTTCGCATGGATCGAGAGAAACAAGTCAGCCTGCGCCTTGTTCGCAATCGCCGTCCGCGTCTCGAGCGGAATAAACGTGTCGTCGGATCGCGTGTAGATGATCTCCGCGCCCAGCCGCTCGTGCAGCAGCTTGCCCAGCCGCAGCGCCACGTCCAGCACCACGTCCTTCTCCTCGATCCCTCCCGCGCCCAGCGTTCCCGAGTCATGCCCGCCGTGGCCCGGGTCAATCACAATCCGGCCAATCCGCAGTCCCAGCGCGCGAATGAGCGACGTCTCGCCGTCCGCCGTTTTGTCCGCGGCCCGTACCGGCGCAGCCTCCGCGGCAACGGACGAATCCGTGCTCCTGGCCCGCGGCTTGCGCGTGCCTCCGCCTGAGCCCAGGCTTACCTCACGCACCGCAATCGGCTTCGACGTCGGCGCTTCGGTCGCCTCCACCTTGCCCGGAATCTCGCTCACTGCGGCAACCTCGGTCGCGGTCTGCGGAGTCGTCGCAGCTACCGCGTTCGGCACCGGCTTCGCCACCGTCGGCTTTTGCACCACGCTCACCCGCGGCGCCGGAGCGCTCGCCCGCACCGAGCCCGCCGCAACCGTAGAGGGCGGAGCCGGAGCCCGCAGCGCTTCCCCTGCATCCGTAGGAGCCATCGCCGGCAATCCCGAGCTGTTTGCCGCCGCGCTCGCCCGCTTTACCGCCGCGGGAGCCACAGGCACCTCCGCCGCCGGCTCTGCCCTTGGCCCCGCGTCCGCCTTGGTACCCGCAGGCACCTGCCCCGCTGTCTTTCGGCCGTGAATGTCGATAATCAGCCGGTACGGGTTCGGCAACAGAAACGCGCTGTACTCGCTCACATCGCTCACGTCGAGAACCACCCGCGTCACATCCCCGCCCGCCTGCGCCGCCCGAATCCGCTTCAAAAAGCCGTCGTCCGTCACGTCAAACGTCTTGCCCACCAGCGCCGCGCCCAGCTTCGCCCCATGCAGATCGAAGAACAGCCGGTCCGGACCAGGCACCCGCGCCGCCTCAAACGTCACCTCGTCCCCCAGGTCGATCGCCACCCGCGTATACGTCGCCGTCGACCAGTGCCGAATCCCCGTCACCTGCGCCAGCGGCGTCTTCCGCACCGGCGCAACGGTCTCCACAGGTGGCACTGTCCTAGCGACAGGCAGAGGACGCCCGGATGCCGCATTCATCGCGGCCTCCTCATGATGAGTGGGAGATACAGCCGCCGGAGCTGGGTTCTTCAAACCCGCCAGCTCCACCCGAGCCTGCCGCGCCGCCTCACTCCGCGGAGCCTCCCGCAGCAACTGATTCCACTTCGCCCGCGCGACCTCCGCATCGCTCAGGCCATCCGCCTCGATTCGTCCTTCGGCCAGCAGTGCCGACGTTCCCAGCGGGCTCGCCGGATATTGCGTCCGCAAAAACTCGTACTGACCGACCGCCGCACGCAGGCTCCCCGCGTCCTCAAGGTCCCGCCCCTGCTCCGCCAGCAGCTCCGCCACCGAGTAGACCGCCTCCGCCGCATGCAGATCCCGCGGATTGTCATGGTAGATCGCCCGAAACAGGTCCAGCACCCGCGCATACGCCGCCAACGTCCGCGCCCCCTGCGCCTCCGTCTCGAGCGCCGCCCGTCCTCGCTGCGCCTGCTCCCACGGAGTCAAGGCAACCGCATGCTTGGTGGTTCGCGAGCTGGGTGGAGCTGCTCCAAACGCGGTCATCCCGCACAGCAGTACCGCGCCATACACCCCCACCCGAGCTCGACCCAGGAAACCCATAGCCTCTCAAGTTTAAGGTTTCAGGCAGGCTCACGCAGGTTGAAAAAGGGAAGGGTACTCCACCCGACACCCCCAAACATTCGGGTGCCCTATCTCAGACTGTCTCACCGTCTGAGGTGGGGAGGCATGCGGCCCGAATCACCAGACCCGCTGAACCGTCACCGGTCCATCCTCCAGCAAGGCATGAGCCCTGTAACTCGACCACGGATACCCCTCCGGAGCCTCGACCAGACCCCGGCGCACCGGGTTCCAATGCAGGTAGTGCAGCTTCTCCAAAAGCTTCTCGTTCGAGGAAACATTGAAGTCGTAGTAGCGAGTAAGCCAGAAAGGCTGAAGCGATTGCCGCCGAGACACAGACCGCTTCAGCACCGCCAGCGCCGTGGAAAGTGGCTTGCTCTCTGGCTCGCTTAGCAACAGATGGACATGTTCCGGCATGAGCACATATCCCGTAACGCGGAAGTCGTAGAGCACCCGTGTCGCCTCAAGAACCTGTTCGAAAATCTTTTTGGCGTCACTGGATTCCAGGTAAGGCCTGCGCTCGTAGCAACTGAACGTGACGAAATGATGCTGGCCGGTCGACTGGTAGCGGTGAAGTCTGGAAGGCATCTGGTTGCGACGTTAAACCTGGTTCGAAGAGTTGACAATCCCACCTCAGACAATCAAGCCGCCTGAGATGGGGAGAAACACCCCCCCCAACTCTCCGGGTGCCCCATCTCAGACAGTCTCACCGTCTGAGGTGGGGAGAAAAACTCCCAAACTCTCCGGGTGCCCCATCTCAGACTGTCTCACCGTCTGAGGTGGGGGGAAACAACTCAAAACTCTCCGGGTGCCCCATCTCAGACAGTCTCACCGTCTGAGGTGGGGGGGAAGAACTCCCAAACATTCCGGGTGCCCCATCTCAGACTGTCTCACCGTCTGAGGTGGGGGGAAGTACACTCCCAAACTCTCCGGGTGCCCCATCTCAGACAGTCTCACCGTCTGAGGTGGGGAAGTACCCTGCCAAAACCTTCACTCAGACCAACAT
>CAXTQE010000063.1:0-4747 GCA_964246225.1 uncultured Acidobacteriaceae bacterium
ATCTGCACGCGCGGGTTGCGGCGGCGAACATAGAGTGCGCCCACACCCTTGGGTCCGTAGATTTTGTGCGCGGTCATCGAGAGCACGTCGATGTTGTCCGCCTGCACATTGACCGGAATCTTGCCGACCGCCTGCACGGCATCTGTGTGGAAGAGAATCCCGCGCTCGTGGCAGAGCTTACCAATCTCCTGAATGGGCTGAACAACACCGATCTCGTTGTTGGCGTACATGATCGTGACGAGGATAGTTTTGTCCGTCATCGCCGCCTTCAGCGCGTCCATCGAGATCAGGCCGTCTTCCTGGACGGGAAGATAGGTGACGTCGAAGCCCTGGCGCTCGAGCTTCTTGCAGGTGTCGAGTACGGCCTTGTGCTCGGTAACCTGGGTGATGACGTGATTGCCTTTTTCGCGGTACATCTCGGCGATGCCCTTAATGGCGAGATTATTGCTCTCGGTCGCGCCGGAGGTAAAGATGATCTCCTTGGGCGTGCAGCCGATCAGCTTTGAGATCTGCTCGCGAGCCTTGTCGACGGCCTGCTCCGCCTCCCAGCCGAACTGGTGGTTGCGGCTGGCGGCGTTACCGAAGATGGTTCCAAAGTAGGGCAGCATTGCTTCGAGGACGCGCGGGTCCATGGGCGTAGTCGCGTGATTGTCCATGTAAATAGGCAGGCGTACGCCGGCGGGCAAGGGCTCGCTCGACTCGGTGATGACGACGCCGTTGTGGGTCATGTCGGCGGTCTGTTCCATTTCCATGGCTGCGGCGCTTTGATTTGCGGTTTGGTCGGTCATGATGCAGGCTCCTGGGCGATGCTGAAAGCGTGGTGCTGAAAGTTTGTGTGGGCAGGCTAGACTGCGATGGTGATGAGGCCGCTGCCGAGTGAAACAGGCACTTGTCCTGCGTTCGGTTCCGGCGTTTCAATCAGGTCGGCGATCCGGATGGCGCTGAGCAGGTCCCGGAGAGAGTCGCTGACTTTGCGCAATGGTTCTTTGATGGTGCAGTGCCCGGCCAGGTCGCAGGCTCCGTGAATCGTAATGCAGCTGGTGATAAAAAGCGGTCCATCGATTGCGCGTATGACTTCAAAGGCGGAGATCTCGGCGGCCGGACGGGCAAGCGAATACCCGCCATTGGTTCCGGCTGTCGAGACGAGCAGACCGGCCCGCGCAAGCGTCTGCAGGATCTTGGCCAGCAACTGCGCAGGAATGTGGTAAGCATCGGCAATGTCTTTGGCAGACTGAGCGTTGACGAAGACCTTGGCCAAATCGCCCTGAGGCCGTGGCGCAGCCGCATGCTCTGCCAGGTACTTCATGGCCATCAGGCCGTAGTCGGCTTTTCTGGTGAGACGAAGCATGGCAGGCTCGACGGGAGGAGTTCAGGGATACAATCCTTGCCGTATCTCATAGTGTACGGCGCGGGGAAGGCCGGCGCAACCGGACGATTGCGCACAGGAGGCCGACGGCGCTCCTACCAGCTGTAGGTGTAGCTGACGCTGGTGGTCGTGTACCAGGGCACCGTCACGACCTTGTTGTAACTTTCCTGAATCCAGATCGAGCTATGCAGGTTCAGGTGGAGGATCGCCCCCAGGGATGCGCTGCTGTCGAAGCGATTGCGGACGTTCGCGTACCCGGTATAGCTGGTGATGCCGCCCTGGACCCAGGTATAACCGGAGACGGCCGTTGTCCTGGGCAGGGCGAAATTCTTCATGAGGCCCATGCTTTCGGTATGTTCGCCGAAATTGGAGTGCAGGAAGCCGTGAGTTCCCGCATTTTCGTACGTGTAGCCAAAGGTTAGCTCGTCGCCGGCTGGGTCTTTCTTCAGCACGCCGAAGGTATGGCCAAGGCCGATCCCATAGTTGGCGCGAGGCAGCAAACCTGGGCGATCGAAATCGGAGCCCAGTCCAACAAATAGATCGGTGCTGGTGCCGCCCGCGGCTGGGGGCAGTGTCTTTTGCTGCGGCTCATCCCCTGCGTTTTGCGCATGGGAGGGCATGGCAGCAGACGCGAGGATGGCAGCCAGGCAGGCACCTAACCTTCCGATCCGGCTCACATCTGAGCTGCGCCAGGGACACATGAACTTCGGCTTACGCAGATATCTTCTCCGGGCACACACAGGTCTTGTTTTCGAGCCGGTGCAGGGGCCGTCCTTAAATCTAAGACTCCGGCCATAAGAAAGCCGTTAAGGTCCAGGCCGCGCGTGCCGTGCCGGACTTACACGCGCCGCAGCTGGTGAAAGAAGATGGGCCGTTTATGCTCAAAGCCGAGTTGCTCGTAGAGCCGGATGGCAGACGTATTTGCCGCACCCACGTGGAGAATGGAGCAGAGGCCGACAGCGGCATGGTCGCGGGCCAGGCAGCCCATCAGGGTGGCGGCGAAGCCACGGCCGCGATGGCCGGGATGAGTACAAACGGCGCTCAGCTCGCGAAACCCCGGAAAGGCGGTGCGCTCACCGGCCATCGCGATCAGCTCGCCACCATGGTGTATGCCGTAGTAGTCGCCGAGCAGGACGGTGTTGCGGCGAAAATAGCCGGGAAAGGCGAGCTCGGTGAGCGCGACCATGGAAGGGCCATCAGCCTCTCCGAGCCTGCGGACAACGATCTCCGGCAAAGGCCCTGGAAACGCGGAGACCGCTTGCGGAGGAAGAATCATCTGCAGCCCGGGCAAAAGGCTCACGTACGTCAGCTCCGGAACGGAAACGGGGCGGCTCTCCTCGAGGTCCGTGATGTAGATGAGTTCGCCGGGCATCAACAGAGCTGCGAGCTCGGTGAGGGCCGGCGCGGACGGCTCCACGAGCGCGGCAAACGGAAGGACGTCGGCCGGGTAGCGAAGAGCCAGAGGAGCGTGCATGCCGTCCGCGCCGGCCAAGTGAGAAGCAATTGCGGAACGGCTATGCACGGTGGTCAGCGCATGCCAGAACGGATTGCGGAGCTTGGGGTCGCCCTGGGGCTGAGTTGATTCTGTGATGGAATTTGCGTTCATGGCGTGGAGGTTGGGGTCGTCGTCTCAGGGTTTGGCGTTTCAAGTGGAGTGGACACGCGATGGATCACGATCCAGGCATACTGGGCCGCGGAAAGCGGCGCCAGCACAGCAATCGCACGCAGCAGGAGGTCATTGACAGCGGCAAGGTAGGGCAGGGGGAAGACATGCACTCCCACGATTCCCACGACGGCAAAGATCTGAATGCAGGTATTGAGCTTGCCGAAGAGCGAGGGATGGAAGCTGCGCAGGGTATTGGTGACGAAGAGCAGCGTGGCAATTACCAGGATGCCGAGGTCGCGCGAAAAAACAAGAACCGTCACATACCGCGGAATTTGATTGACATGCGTGAGGACGAGAAACAGCGTGGACAGCAGCAGCTTGTCGGCGATGGGATCCAGGTAGAGCCCGAGTGTGGTGTGCTGGTGAAAGGCGCGGGCGGCGAGTCCGTCCAGTCCATCGGAAAGCCCGGCAAACATGATCAACGCGAAAGCGGCGTGCCAGTGCCCGTCCAGGATGGTGATGACCAGAAACGGCAGGACGAAGAGCCGCAGCATGGTCAGCAGGTTCGGTGCGGCGCGCATCTGGGTGAAGATCGGCATGGTTCCGGTGGCTTCCATGCTAACGCAGCGGTTGCGGCGGGGGCGGGATGCGACTAGACTCAGGGTCAGGCTTGCAGGCGCGTAGCTCAGTTGGTTAGAGCGCTACCTTGACACGGTAGAGGTCAGCGGTTCGAATCCGCTCGTGCCTACCATTTTCACTGAACATATCCGGACGTCAGCATGATCTCGGCAGTCAAGGTCTGCTTCACGTCAAGCCGCTCGAGCCAGATCATCAGGCTGGATGCGATGTCCACGGAACCCGAAGTAAATCAGGTACACATAGCAAAGAAGAACGATCAGGAAGCTTGGCTGATAGCCGAAGCGATCCGCCACCAGACCTTGCAGGGCCGGGATCAGAGCGCCGCCCACCACCATCATGATGAGCACGCCTGAGGCTTGACTGGTGAAGCGGCCAAGGCCCTTGACCGAGAGCGGGAAGATGCACGGCCACATGATCGAGTTGAAGAGTCCGCACGAAACAATGGCCCAGAGAGCAAGGTTGCCCCGTCCAAGCACCGTAGCACTGACCATGGTCGCGGCGGCCACGGCGACGAAGAGAAGCGCTCGTTCGGCCAGAACTTTTCTAAGAACGACGAACCCGATGAAGCGGCCGACCATGGCACCGCCCCAGTAGAGTGAGACGTATTGCGCGGCACGCGCATGGCTCATGCCGCCCATGGAGGGCTGGCCGAGGAAGGAGATCATGATGCTGCCGATCGCGACCTCCGCCCCGACATAGCAGAAGATGGCCAGAGCCCCAAGACGCAGGTGGCGAAAGCTCCACGCGCTGGCTTGCGACGCTCCCTGTGCTTCATTTTTTTCCACCAGATTCGGCAGAGGTACGAAGCGCGTCAGGATGGCGAGTGCGAATGCGCAGCAGGCGAGCACGAAGTAGGGCAGACGCACGGAATGGGCAAGTTGCGCGGCAGTTGCACCGGCGGCGACGAAGATCAGCGTAGCCCCAACCCGTGGCGCGATGGTCGTTGCAAGCGAGTTGAAGCCTCCGCAAAGATTGAGCCGGGAGGAGGCGGTCTGCGGCGTGCCAAGCGCGCCGACGTAGGGATTGATCGCAACCTGCAGCAACGCGAGTCCGCTGCCGACAACGAAGAGGGCGAAGAGAAAAACCGGGTAGAGGATCAGCGCGGAAGCCGGCACAAACATCAGCAGGCCCAGGCC
>CAXTQE010000063.1:4757-20414 GCA_964246225.1 uncultured Acidobacteriaceae bacterium
CCCATGATGCCCAGCGCAACCGCGATGCCGTTCTTCGAGCCAATCTGCCCGACGATCCAGCCGGAGGGAAGCGACATGACGAAGTACGCGCCGAAGAACGCCATCTGCACCAGCAGCGAAAGGAAGTTGGATAGGTGGAACAGATCTTTGAAGTGGGGGACGAGAATATCGTTCATCGCCGTGATAAAACCGATGGCAAAATAGAGGGCGACCATCAACGCGAGCGGCAAAGTATAGCTCTGCGCTTCGGTCTCCGGCTGGGCGATCCTCTCCGGCACATCCATGCCAACCGACATCGTCGTCCTCCCATGGCTTGATAAAAAAACCGATGAGCCTTCTGTGAAGAGGTTTTGGAGCCTAGGCCACACGCACGCTAGAACGGCGTAAAACGAGGCTAACAGAAGGCTGATCCAGCATAATGTGGTTTGGTTTATTCGCCCGACGCGCGAACGCCTAGAGTTACTGAAGGAGAACATGAAACTAGCCCCGGAATCCTCCACGCGTTACGCGCACTGGATGCTCGAGGAGATCTACGCGCAACCTCAAACCTTGCGGGACACTTATGCCAGGTATGCCGGAGAGGAGGGTTTCCACCCGGAAGTGTGTGCGCCCATCCGCGCCTGGTTTGAGGCGATGGAGGGCGGATTAGTCGTAGCCGCCAGTGGTTCCAGCCGGCACGCAGGCATGGTGGCGGAGATCACGATGGAAGATCTCGGCGGCCTAACGGTCGATGTCGAATACGCGAGCGAATACTGCTACCGGGCCAGCCGCTCGCTCAAGGATGCGGCTGTGCTCGTCATCTCGCAGTCCGGCGAGACAGCCGACACGCTCGCCGCACTGCGCAGGGCAAACGCCTCCGGACAGAAGACCATGGCAGTCACCAACGTCGAAAACTCCACCATGGTCCGCGAGGCCTCCCTGTTCGTCCCGGTGATCGCCGGGCGAGAGCGTGCGATTCCAGCTACCAAGAGTTTCACCGGGCAGCTGCTGGTACTGCATCTGCTTGCGCTGCTTGCGGCCGAGGTGACCGGCCAGACGACCGTCGCCGAGACACAGCAGCGGCTGGAGGCGGTGCGCATGCTTCCGGCGCTGATCGAGCAACAGCTCCCCGGCTGGGAGGCGAGTGTGCGCACGGTAGCAGAACACTATCGCGGCATCGAGAACTTTCTCTTTCTCGGACGAGGAGTACACTACCCCATCGCCCGTGAAGGTGCGTTGAAGCTGAAGGAATCAGCCTACCTGCATGCGGAAGGCTACCCGACCGGCGAACTCAAACATGGCCCCAACGCACTGGTTAGCGACCAGACACCGCTGGTGATCCTGGCAACCGTCGATCACGACGATCAGGACTCCGTGGAACGCTACAGGCGCACCCTCGGGCTGATGAGCGACATGCGCCGTCAGGGCGCGAACATCCTGGCTCTTGCAAACGCGGATGATGCGGAGGTTACGGCACTTGCGACCCACACGATCTCTGTCGAGCCCACAACAGAGTGGCTGCTGCCTCTCTGCGAGGTGGTCCCTCTGCAGCTCTTCGCTTATGCCATGTCGGTCATGCGAGGCATTGACGTGGATCATCCAAGGAACCTGGTGAAGGCCGTAGTCGAGGAGTAAGGACGTCGAGCCTGCTCAATAAACACAAAACTGGTTGGAAGAAATGGTCGGGACGACTAGATTCGAACTAGCGACCTCACCCACCCCAAGGGTGCGCTCTACCAGGCTGAGCCACGTCCCGACTCGGTACGCCAGCCGCGACCAACGCGCGGTGACAGGGTCCTCTTAGTGTACATCAGCGCGACGGCCTAATGAGGCGCAACAAACTCCTTGGGCAGCGATCCGCCCTCACCTTCGCCAAAGAAGAAGCCGTTCATCTGCTCGACCAGGAAGTCCTGCGCCTCACGCGTCCACGGCTGCAGTCGATACTCGTTCAGCAGCATCTTCTGGCGCTCGATCCATTCACCCCACGCCTTCTTCGATACGCTCTTGAAGATCTTCTGGCCAAAATCGGAGTCGAACGGCGGCTCATCCAGGCCCTCCATCTCGGCTTTGTACTTGCTGCAAAACACCATGTGCGGCATGAAAGTCTCCTGCGTCGATTGTAGAGGAGTGAGCCTCTCACATCCCTACCGACGCTTGCCCTTCGCTTTCTTGTTGCGTTCACGCGCCTTGGATTTTGTCTTGCCGGGCTTTGCCGTACGCGTCGGACTCGAAAACGTTTCCGCGCGCGTAGCCTTGGCCACCTTCGGCTTGCGTAGACTGCGCGGCGCCAGGCCTTGCGGCTCCACGCTCGGTACCAGGGCAAACTGCAGACGACGCGCCGGACGATCGATGCGGTCGAGCAGCACCCGCACCCGCTGGCCCAGGCGGAAAACACGGCCGGAGCTCGCTCCTACGATCGCTCGATCCGTGTCGCGGAAGACAAAGCGCTCGCCGCTGCCGAATGGACCCGCGTCGGAGAGAGTTTGGATAGGCACCAGGCCCTCAATGAACAGCTCGTCGAGCTCGACGAAGAAGCCATACTTGGTGCAGGAAAGAACGGTCGCATCAAACTCCTCGCCGACGCGATCCTGCATAAACTTGATCTTCTTCCACTCCATCAGCTCGCGCTCAGCGTCATCGGCGCGACGCTCTGCAAGCGAAGACTCTGCGGCAATGGCACCAAGTTCTTCACGCGGAAGCTGGAAGCCGGTGTCAGCATCAGGAAGTGGCTTACTCGCGATCCTGGCGACGCGTTTCGAGGACCACGGCTGTGGATCGGTTGAAAGAATCGCAACGCCCATCGGGTCCGCCCCCGCCCGCAGCGCGGCCCGTAGCAGCCGGTGAACGATCAGATCGGGATAGCGCCGGATAGGCGAGGTGAAGTGCGTGTAGCTTGGGCTGGCCAGCGCGAAGTGGCCTTCGTTCTTTTCGCTGTACCGCGCCTGCTTGAGCGAGCGCAACATCAGGAAGCTGAGAACACGCTCCTCGGGCGTCCCGGCAATCTTCGCCGTCAACCGCTGGTACATCTGCGGCGTCACCGGAATCGACTCCGGCACCTCATGCCCTTGCGGAGCACGCGTGCGTCCTCCGTACCGATCCGCATTGGCCCGCAAGCTGCGCCGGTCGGTCTTCATGGTCAGCTTCTTGACCGGCAGCGACGAGAAGCCAAGCGTCTGCCCATAGGTGCTCGCGACCTCCTCAAAATCAAGGATCCGCTTCGGATCGGGGAGCTCATGGATGCGGTAGATGGACTCGCCCTGCGCCTCCAGCCAGTGCGCCACGCACTCATTGGCGGTCAGCATAAACTCCTCGATCAGCCGGTTCGACCAGCCGCGTTCGGAGCGTGTAATCGCAGCCATGTTGCCCAGCGGATCAAACTCGATCACCGGCTCCGGAAGGTCGAAGTCGATCGATCCGCGCCGGTGCCGCTTCCGGTTCAGCAGCAACGCCAGCTCATACATGCGCTCGAAATCCGGAACCAGCTGAAGGAAGGCCGCACGGGTCTCCGCATCGCCATCAAGGATCTTTTGCACCTGCGTGTAGGTCATCCGCGCCTCGCTGCGAATGATCCCTTCGCACAACTCGTACTCGACCACCTCACCGGCTTTGTCGATCTCGGCCACGCAGCTCAACACCAGCCGGTCTTCCCGCGGCCGCAGCGAGCACATGCCGGAGCTCAGCACCGGAGGCAGCATCGGCACGGCGCGGTCGGGAAAGTAGACGCTCGTGCCGCGCAGCCTGGCCTCAAGATCGAGCGCCGTCCCCGGACGCACATAGCCGCTCACGTCCGCGATGTGCACCTGCAGCTGCCAGTTGCCGTTGGGCAGCGGCTGCACCAGCACGGCATCGTCGAAGTCGCGTGCCGTTTCGCCGTCGATGGTAACGATCGGAAACCCGCGAAAGTCGTGCCGCAGCGCCAGCTCTTCATCGCTCAACGTGTCCACCGTCTGGGCCGCGGAGTCGCCCGCCTCCGCCAGCACATTCGCCGGAAAAGCGTACGGCAGACGATGCTTGCGAATCACGATCTCTACGTCAACGCCGAAGTCGTCCGGATGTCCGAGGATCTCGACAATGCGGCCGCGTGCCGGCTTGGTCAGCGATGGAAACTCGGTGATCTCGATGTCGACCGCCAAGCCTTCCAGCGGATCGTGCTTGTCAGGGTCGAGGTGTGGCTGCAGACGTGCCTGTGCCTCCTCGCCCAGCACCCGATGTTCTGTAGGCGGCGGCGGTAGGAGGATGCCCCCGTCCGGGCCATCCGGGATCAGAATCGGCTGCGTCATGCGGTCGTCGAGCGGCGTTACGAAGTTGAAGTTGGCCGTCGAGTACGGCACAAACTCGTGCCCACGACGCCCCTGCGGCCGAGCGTAATGAAAGATTCCGACCACGGTCGGATTACGCCGCGTCAGCACACGCAGCACACGGCCTGACCTCCTTCCATCTCGGCCTGGCGGAGCCTCATCGACCAACACCTCGTCGCCCTGCATCGCGCCGTTCAGCTCGTTAGGCGGGATGAACAGATCGTCCTCACGCGTGCTCGAGCCATTGGGCCGCACAAATCCGAACCCGTCCCGATGCAGATCGAGCCTACCCGCGATCAGCCCCTCACGCGTCACTTTCTGCTCCGGCGTTCGATCCGTCGCACTCTCCGGCCTCGACCTCGCCGTCTTTTCCGGTGTCGAGTGCGGCAGCGACCACTGCTCCGTGTCCAGCTTCACCAGCTCACCCCGCAGCGTGATGCGCGCCAGCTGCTCCAGCAGCAGACGCCGCTCACGTCCGCCGCCCAACCCAAGCTCACGCACCAGCTGCTTGTACCCCGCTCGCCCCGAAGGACTGCGCTCGACCAGCCGGATGAGTTCACGATCACTCTGCGGATACGGGGTTGAGGATTTAGGCATCGCCAGCTTAGATTATACCCTTGTATAATTTACTCTCTGAGGTCGCTTCCATGCACACAACAAGTCTGCGGAAAGTTGGTGGTTCCGTCATGCTGGCCGTTCCTCCAGCCTTACTGGATCTGCTCAATCTTGAGGCCGGCACCGTTGTGGGCATGAGCGTCGAGGGCGACTGTCTCCGGATTGAGCCCCAAAGAAAGCCAGCGTACACGTTACAGGAGCTCCTGGATCAATGTGACTTCAGCCAGGCCGTTTCCGCCGAGGAACAGGAGTGGCTCGACATCGCACCTGCCGGCGAGGAACTACTGTGAACCGCGGAGAGATCTACTTTGTCTCACTCGATCCAACCCTGGGCCGCGAGCAGCAAGGCATGCGCCCGGTGTTGATTGTTTCTCCCGAAGCCTTCAACAGGATCAACCGTATGCCTTGGGTCGTGCCCATCACGTCAGGTGGAGCGTTTGCGCGGAATGCGGGTTTTGCCGTTCCACTCGCCGGTGCTGGAACCCAGACGACCGGCTTCGTTCTCTGCAATCAACTTCGCTCGCTTGACCTTGCCGCTCGCAACGGACGTCGCGTCGAAAGCGTTCCCCAGCATATCCAGGATGACGTGCTGGCCAGACTCAGGACGCTGTTTCAGTAAGGGACAGTCTCGGCGTATTCCTCAGTTCCGCACCTGTTCCAATATCTCCCACGCCTGTTCGAAGTCCTTCGCCGGCGACACCTTGAACTCCGTCTTCAGCTCATCTTCCTGCGAGCCGATCGTCTTGAAGTTGAAGAGGATGTGGCCGACGATGTGCACATGCAGCTCCGTCAACTGCCAGTGGTGCGGAGCCACCTCGCGATGCTCCACCTGGAACGTGCCGCCCCTGTGCAGCCGCCCCACCAGCCCGCCCAGGATCTTCACATCGTCCACCATCTGTCCGCGCATGGAGCGAATACGTTCTTCTGAGCGCGAGACCACCACCTGCCCGGCCATGTCGGCGAACACGCGCGCCTCCATGCTATCGGGCGCAAAGCCGGGGTCCGGCTTGAAGTTCAGCGTAACCAGATCGCCATTCTCGCTGACGATGCTCCAGACAAAGGCCTTGGGCAGAAGATTCAGCAACTGATCGGCCTGTTCATCGTCGTGGTCGGTGTCGCGCTGCAGCTTCTTCTGCTCGGCAGGATCGTTCAGCAGCGCGTGGATGCGAGCGTCGTCCGCACTGCGATCGGCCGGGCTGAGCGGACGCCCATGGTCTTCAAGCTTGCGCCGCAGATTGCCCTCCGGCGTCTCCACCACCCCGTACGTCGTGTCGTGTTCCGGCGTTACATCGTGGTCGCGATACATGAAGGCGGTATGGTCGCTGCGATCCGCGGCATACTCATTCGCACACGCGGCAGCGATGATCGAGCGGCCATCCTGAGCGCGGCTCCACGCCACCGGCAGCAACAGCGCGAGAGACAGCAAGCCCCAGCTTCGGAACGAGATCCCGCTCATGTCAGGTTGGCCCGTTTGGCTTTTTTGCCCAGTCGCACAGTCAGGCTCGCCGGCAGTTCCGCCAGCGTGTACACCGGATCTTTGTGGACCGCACCCTCGATCTTCACCGCGCCCTCCCCAAGCTTGCGCGTCGCCTCCGTATTAGACGACGCCAGCCCCAAATGGACGAGCAGCTTCGGCACCCGGATCGTAAACCCCGGCACCCCATCCTGCACGGTATGAGCCTCTGGCCCGGCGATCTCCGCCTGTGCGATGCCGACCTCTTCCAGGTCCTCCGACACGCCTCCCTGCTGAAACTGCTTCGACCAATTCTCCTCCGCGCGCGCCGCCAACTCCGCCGTATGGAAGTCCGCCGTGATCGTCCGCGCCAGGTCGCGCTTGGCCTGCATCGGATGCAGCCGCCCCTCCGCGACTTCCGCCCCAATCTCCGCAATTTGCGTCGGCAGCAGGTCCGTCAGCAGCGTGTAATACCGTCCGATCAGTTCGTCCGGCACGCTCATCAGCTTGGTAAACATGTCGAACGGCGCATCCGTCACGCCCACCGCATTGCCGAGCGACTTCGACATCTTCTGCACGCCGTCCAGCCCTTCGATAATCGGCGTCATCAACACGATCTGCGGGCGCTGACCGTCGCGACGCTGCAGCCTGCGGCCCATCAGCAGGTTGAACTTCTGGTCCGTGCCGCCCAGCTCCACATCGCAGCGCAGCGCCACGGAGTCATAGCCTTGCGCTAGGGGATAGAGCAGCTCATGCAGGCTAATCTCCTGCTCAGCCTTAAACCGCGCATGAAAGTCCTCGCGCTCGAGCATCTGCGAGACCGTCGTCTGTGCCGCCAGCCGGATCATCTCCGCATAGCCCAGCGCATCCAGCCACTCGGAGTTATACCGCACCTCCGTCTTCGCCTCGTCCAGAATCTTGAACACCTGGTGCTTGTACGTCTCGGCATTCGCGTCAATCTCTTCCCGCGTCAGCTGCTTGCGCGTCACGGACTTGCCTGTCGGATCGCCGATCAGCGCGGTCGAATCGCCGATCAGAAAGATGACGGTATGGCCCAGTTGCTGGAAGTGGCGCAGCTTTCGCATCAGCACCGTATGTCCCAGGTGCAGGTCGGGCGCCGTGGGATCAAAACCCGCCTTGATGCGCAGCGGAACACCCGATGTGCGCGACTCCTCGAGCCGGACACGCAACTCGTCCAGAGGAAGAATCTCCGCCGCGCCCTTGGTGATCAGGTCCAACTGTTCTTCTACGGAAGCGAAGTTTGCCATGCAGGTTCAGTATAAAGAGTGCATGCCGGATCGAGTGCCGAAGCGCGACGTCGAGACCCCCAGGAAGTCGAAGATCTGCCAAAGTTGCGGGCGTACCTTTGAGTGGCGGAAGAAGTGGGAGCGCGACTGGGACGTGGTCAAGTACTGCTCGGACGGCTGCCGCGGACACACGCCCGGAGTCTCCGATGCTGCGCTCGAAGCGGCGATCCTCGCGCTGCTGGCCGTGCGCGGACGCGACAAAACCATCTGCCCGTCCGAGGCAGCGAAGGCGGTTGGAGGCAAAGAGACCCGGCGAGACTGGGAGGGCCTGATGGAGCCCGCACGCGCCGCCGCCCGTCGCCTCGTCGCCGCCGGGCGCATCGTCATCACCCAGGGTGGGAGGGTCGTCGACCCATCGACTGCAAAGGGCGCGATCCGTTTGAAGCTTCGTTGAAACGAACGGAAAGGTCTCGGCTAACCAGGCTGCGGCTCTGCAGCTTCTAACTCGCATGCCTAGAGCCACCAAGTCTCCTGCGAAGAAGAGCGCGGCCAAGAAGAGCGCGGCAAAGACCGCCAGCAACAAGACCGCACACAAGACCTCCGCAAAGAAGAGCACCAAGCCTGCCAAGCAGACCAGCCAGTGCTGGGCCGGCTTTGAACCCGTCCCCGGCAAGGAGCCGGGCACCAAAGGAAGCTGCAAGCCCAAGAAGAACCAGACCGCAGGCGAAAAGAAGGCCGACTCCCGCGCTGCCGCCGCCAGCAAACAACGTTAGAGTCGAAGCCCGAAGGTGTGGCAGAATCCTCAGCATGAACGCTGAACGAATACGCGCGCTGCTGCTTTCGCTGCCGAATGTCGTCGAAACCTCGCAGTGGGATGGCCTGGTCTTCTGGGTGGGCGATAAAGCTATCGGCGGCAAGATGTTTGTGCTGATGAACCCGGAGTTCGATAGCTCCGGCCATCATGCATTGCTCAGCTTTCCTGCTGGTCCGGAGCGCTTCCATGAGCTCTGCGAGCTCGATGGCATCCGGCCCGCGCCTTACCTCGCGCGCATCTTCTGGGTCGCGGCCGAGCACTGGGGCGTCTTCCGCGACCGTGAGTGGGAAGCAGAGCTTCGCGCAGGCCACGCATTGACCATGGCAAAGCTGACGCCTCGAACGCGTGTCCTGCTGGCACTTCCACAAGCCGAACAGAAGAAGCTGATTGCCGAGCGCCGTAAGTTGCTCGCCGCGAGAGCCGAGGCAAAGAAGCTGCGGGAGTAATGCGTTGCGCTAGGTCCGCGACACTTCCGGAGCGGCCTCGAACAGCCCACGGAAGCTGAAGCGGTAGGCCCAGATCAAAAACAGTTCCAAGAGGAGCGCCACCAAGCCGGGAGCCGCGCCAAAGTGCGCGATCATGAAGTGAAACATCAAAATGTTGACGATGAGCGGTCCAAGAATCACCAATGCCAGCGGCACAAAGCGCCCTACCAGCAGCAGCAGCCCGGCAATCACCATCAGTATGCCGACAAAGCTCATAATGCCGTGCGAGGCAAGAACTCCAAGATAAATACCCGCATCTCCGGTAGGCATCTCCATTTTCATAAAGTGGAGAATATTGTTTAGCCCGAAGACGAAGAACATAAGTCCAAGCAGGATGCGGGCGATCAGGACGGCAATTTTCATAGGAGAGTCTCCTTTGCTGCTACGAGGAGCATACGTGAGGAACGGGCGCAAGCGTCTGTTCTGCATTCTCCGCGCGGCGTTTCGTGCGCCGAGATAGCATTGGCATCAGGAGATCCTTCGTCCATGCCCGGCATCCCGCTTTCTCTCGACGGCAAAGTCGCCCTGGTCACCGGAGGCTCGCGCGGCATCGGCGCCGCCACCGTCCGCATGTTCCGGCAGGCGGGCGCGCGGGTCGTCTTCAGCTATGAAAAGGCCCGCGACACGGCCGAGGCACTCGCGGCCGAGCTCGGAGGCCCCGCCCTTTGTCGCGCCCTGCAGCAATCCCTCGCCACGCCCGAAGACGGCCGCCGGCTCATCGCCTCTGCGCTCGAAAACTTCGGCCGGCTGGATTGCCTGGTCGTCAATCACGGCGTCTGGCCCGCGCACGACCAGCCTTTCGATACCATGCCCGAGGCTCAATGGGAGCGCACGCTTTCCATCAATCTCGACAGTGTCTTCGGCCTGGTCCAGTCGGCTGCGGCCCACATGCTGAGGCAGCCTGGCCCAGTGCGCGGCCACATCGTCCTGATTGCCTCGACCGCCGCCCAGCGCGGCGAGGCCTTCCACGCCGACTACGCCGCCAGCAAAGGCGCTCTGCTTTCGCTTACCAAGAGCCTCTCGAGCGAACTCGCGCCGCAGGGCATCTACGTCAACTGCGTCGCGCCCGGCTGGGTCGCCACCGAGATGTCACTGGCAGCCCTCCGCGACCCTGAAACGTCCAAGAAGGCGACCGCGCTGATCCCGCTCGGACGCGTCGGCCATGGAGACGAGATCGCCGGGCCCGTCGTCTTCCTGTGTACGCCGCTGGCCGGCTTCATCTCCGGCGAAATCCTCAACGTGAACGGCGGCGCGGTGCTGGTCGGCTAATGGAAGGAAATGGCATGAAGGCGTTCGTTGTCGCAATGGCGTTGCTCCTGGTCTCGATACCAGCAAAGGTCTTCGCCCAGGCCGCCGCGTCGGAGATGCAGAACGCCGGCCCCGAAAAGCGCCCCGGCGAAACCGAAGAGCAGCACGGCAAGCGCCTGCTCGATGAAATGGTAAAAGCCCTCGGCGGCAACGCCTGGCTGAACAAAACGACCATGGTTCGCGAGGGGCAAACCGCCGCGTTCTTCCGCGGACAGCCCACCGGCTCGGTCGTGCGGTTCGTCGAGTATCGCCGCTACGCCCGCGCCAACGAGCTCGAAACCTCGCGCATCGAGTTCCTCCACATTCGCGGCATGATCATGCCCGGCATGAAGCGCGACGTGATCCATCTGTGGACCGCGAACAACGGCTACGAGCTCACCTTCAAGGGCCAGACCCAGCTGCCGCAGCCGCAGGTCATCGACTATCTGCGCCGGCGCGACCACTCGCTCGAAGAGGTGATGCGCACCTGGGTCAAGCAGCCCGACGTGATGATCGTCGCCGAAGGCATCGGCATGCGCGACCGCCACGCCATCGACAAAGTCAGCATCCTGACCGCGACGAACGACAGTGTTACCCTCGAGCTCGATCAGGACACGCACCTGCCGCTGCAGCGCGCCTTCGAGTGGCGCAACACGCAGTTCAAGGACCACGACCTCGACGAAGAAGTCTACGGGGACTGGCGGCAATTCGACGGCATCATGACTCCCATGAACATGACCGACTACCGCAATGGCGACATGGTCTCGCAAAACTTCTACACCAAGGTCCACTTCGACCAGCCCATGAACGACGACGTTTGGAACCCCGAAAAGCTCAAGGACCAGGCCTCGCAGCTGAACAAAAAATAGCGGTTTATACTCAGGTCTGCCATGGATGACCTTCCCACCGCATCGCCTCTCGCGTCCAAAACGACGCTCGACATCAACGAGATCATGGCGATCCTTCCGCATCGCTATCCGTTTCTGCTGATTGATCGGGTGATTGAGCTTACCCCCATGAAGCGCATCGTCGCGCTCAAGAATGTCACCATCAACGAGCCGCATTTCGCCGGCCACTTTCCCGGTTATCCCATCATGCCCGGCGTACTGATGGTCGAGGCCATCGCCCAGACCGGAGGCGCACTTCTGCTCACGGAAATCCCCGACCGCGACCAGAAGCTGATGGTCTTCACCGGCATCGACAACGCCAAGTTCAAGCGGCCGGTGGTTCCTGGCGATCAGCTCCGCATTGAAGTCAACGTGCTCCACTGGCGCACGCGCGCGGTCAAGATGCAGGGCTCGATCACGGTCGAAGGCAAGGTCGTCTGCGAGGCGACGGTCACCTGCATGGTCGTGCCGCGCGTAGCCGCTCCCGCTGCTCCGCCGGCAGAAGTGCCGGGCTCCGGCCTGGAGCTGCCCGAGTGAGCGTTCACCCGACCGCCATCGTTGCTGCAGGCGCGATTGTTCCTGCGAGCTGCACGGTCGGCCCCTACTGCACGATCGGCGCGAACGTCACGCTCGGCGAGGACTGCGAGCTGGTCTCGCACGTCGTCCTCGACGGCCATACGACCCTCGGTCGAGGCAACCGTATCTTCTCCTTCGCCTGCCTCGGCATTGCGCCGCAGGATCTGAAGTACAACGGCGAACCCACCGAGCTGCGCATCGGCAACGGCAACTCCATCCGCGAGTACGTCACCGTTTCGCGCGGCACAGCGGGAGGTGGAGGCATCACCCACGTCGGCTCCGATTGCCTCATCATGGCATACACGCACATCGGCCACGACTCCACCATCGGCAACGGCTGCATCCTCGCCAACTCCGCCACGCTCGCCGGCCACGTTACGGTAGAAGACTTCGCCACGGTCGGCGCGCTCTGCCCCGTGCACCAGCACTGCACCATCGGCCGCTACGCCTACGTGGGCGGCGGCACCACGATCACCCAGGACGTGCTGCCGTACTCGCTCACGTCGATCGCTCGCGACAACCACGCCTATGGGCTGAACAAGGTCGGCCTCGAGCGCAAAGGCTTCACTCCGGAGCAGCTTCGCGAGCTGCGCGCAGCCTACCGTGTACTCACCGGCAGCGGGCGCAACGTCTCGCAGGCACTCGAAGAACTGCGCGGGCAGATGGACGCGGGAGGTAGCGGCGAGCACGTCCGCTACCTGATGGAGTTCGTCAGCCGTAGCCAACGCGGAGTCATCCGCTAGCATGCCTAAGCTCGGCCTCATCGCCGGAAACGGCCGCTTCCCCTTTCTCCTGCTCGACGCCGCACGCGCCCACGGACTCACCGTCGTCGTCGCCGCTATCCGCGAAGAGACCTCGCCCGAGATGAATGATCGCGCCGCCGGCGACCCCCACATCCGCGTGCACTGGCTCTCGCTCGGCGAGCTCTCCCGCCTCATCGACACCTTCCACGCCGAAGGAGTCACGCGCGCCGTCATGGCCGGCCAGGTGCGCCACAAGCAGATCTTCTCCTCCATTCGCCCCGACTGGCGACTCGCCAAATTGCTGCTGAACCTGAGCACGCGCTCGACTGACATGCTGCTGGGCGCGGTCGCCAAGGTGCTTGGCGATGAAGGCATCGAACTCATCTCCTCCACCGCCTACCTGGAGCCGCTGCTCGCCACCCGAGGCACCATGACTGCGCGCGAGCCAAACGCAGACGAGCTGCGGGACATCGAGTATGGACTCACCGTGGCTCGAGCCCTTGCCGCCTATGACCTCGGCCAGACCGTCGTCATCGCTGCCGGGGCCTGCATCGCAGTCGAGGCCATGGAAGGTACGGACGCGACGATCGCACGCGCGGGCGACTTGTTTCGCAGCCTTGGGTCCGGCGATGCCACACTCTCTCACGCACTCACCGTCGTCAAGGTTGCCAAGCCGAACCAGGACATGCGCTTCGATGTGCCGGTCGTCGGCGCGCCCACCATCCATGCGATGGAGTCCGGCGGCGCGACCTGCCTGTGCGTCGAAGCCGGGCGCACCTTGCTCTTCGACCGGCAGGCCATGATTGCCGCCGCCGATCGGGCAGGCATTGCGCTGCTCGCACGGTAACGCTTTTCGCAAGCCGAGAAAGCATGGCGTAGAATCGCCACATCCGCGCGATCAGGCCCGTACCATCTACGCCCCGGCGCAGAGTCACTCCACTCTCACCCATCTGGAAAGAGGACGCAATGCATAAAGCCACACGGATGTTCGTAGCTGCCGGCGTACTCGCCTGCGGCCTTCTCGGAGGCAAGGCTTCCGCCCTCGCCGCAGCTGATACCCCACTCGCTCCCGGCACGGCCGCGCCCGCCTTCACGCTTCCCTCGCAAACCGACAACATGGTCAGCCTGAAGGACTATCGCGGCAAGTACGTCGTGCTCTACTTCTACCCCAAGGATATGACCACCGGCTGCACCATCGAAGCCCACAACTTCGAGCGCGACAAAGACAAGTATGCCGCGCTGAATGCAGTCGTGCTGGGAGTCTCGCTCGACACGGTCGAGAGCCACAAGACCTTCTGCACCAAGGACTCGCTGACCTTCAAGCTGCTCGCCGACCCCGATCACAAAGTGATCGATGCTTACGGGGTTCCAGTTTCCTCCATGGGAGGCAACAGCTACGCCAAGCGCGACACGTACCTGATCAGCCCGGACGGTAAGGTGCTGAAGTTTTGGGAGGTCAAGGCCGTTCAGGGTCACAGTGACGAGGTGCTGGCGGCCATTACGGAAGCAAAGAAGTAATCCAGACGCAGAAAGGCCCGGACTCTCCAAAGAGATCCGGGCCTTTTTGCTTGCCTAAGGACGTATTGCGCTTTTAGTGCGGAAACGCCAACCTAGCTCTTCGCCGTTTTCTTTGCGCTGGTCTTCTTGGCTGGTGTCTTGGTTGCGGTAGTCTTCTTTGCGGAAACCTTCTTCGCAACCGTCTTCTTTGCAGGTACAGTTTTCTTCGCGGCTACGGCCTTCTTGGCCGGTGCTGCTGTCTTCTTCGCTACAGTTTTCTTTGCAGCTGCCTTCTTCGTTGCCAAGGGAATACCTCTCGTGGTGGAGTTTTTGCTGCCCGTGCTCTTGTTGCCGGCCGCCTTCTTAGGTGCAGCCTTACCGCCGCGCAGAGCACTGAATTTCTTCGCGGCAGATCTTAAACTGGAAGCGAACGTACTTTTGAGTACGGTCTTCTTGCTCGGAACTTTCTTACCCGGAGCCTTCTTTGCGGGAGCCTTCTTTGCAGCGGTTTTGGCCGCTTCCTTTTTTGCCGCAGCTTTCTTGGCGGGAGTCTTCTTCGACGGCGCGGGAGGTTGGGCGGCTATGCCCTTCTTCGCGGCCGACTTCTTGCCTGGTGTCCCGCTTGGATTTCGCAAGGCGCTGCCCACAGATTTCACTGTCCGGCTCCGTCTGGGGAGCTCTGCCTCTCTGTATGGCGGAGTGTATGGATCGGCTGGCGTGCTCGGCATCGCAGTCAGCGCGGCATCTTCTGAGTGCATGGAGAGCGGAGCATCTAGCTCTTCTTCATCCTCATCGTCTTCATCGCCGGATGCGTCGATATCATCTACTTCGTCGTCCTCCGCATCGTCGACCACGTCATCGTCCGCGTCGTCTTCGTCCTCGTCGGAGTCCCCGCCTACCGCAATGGCCAGAGCGTCTTCTTCCTCATCGTCTTCCGCCGCCTCGTCGTCGTCATCCGCGTCCTCATCCGAAGATAAGGTGACTTCTTCTTCTTCGTCCTCTTCCTCATCGTCTGCATCGGAGCTGCGGAAGGAAGAATCGTCCTGGCTGGCTGCTGCACTCAGGGTCAAACGTGCTTCGAGATCGTCATCCAGTTTCATGCTTTGTCCTCTGCTTCGATGATGTTGCTTTGATCTCTTTGTGATGCCGATTTCGCTTGCATGCGCGGATATTTCACCGCACGGATTCTAGCAACACGCTAGACCAGTGTGACCTTGATGGCAAGCAATCTTTTTAGAGATGAAGCTTATCGTGTAGCCCGGTGCCTGGTGCTTGCCGGCTTCGCGCGTGCAGAGTTTGAACGCTTCTGTGTTGCATGCGCAGCCGACGTTGTCTTACCGGTGTGCGTGCGGCGCGAGGCCCCGCGTACAGCGGCAGAACTACGTCCTCTGCGTGCGGAAGCAGTCCCTCCGCGGCGGCCACGCAGACGCGCAGAAGGAGCCAGCCGCACAGGCTCGATGACCCACAACGCATGCCCCGTGCGCAGGTTGGAGCTGGCCAGCCCATTCCAGCGGCGCAGATCTTCCGTGCTCACGTTGAAGCGGTCCGCAACCATCACCAGTGTGTCGCCGCGTCGAGGCGTGTACCTCGAAGGACTGCTCTGATAGTTCACCGTCTCGACAGGCACAACCAGTTCATCGCCCGCGCTCACCGGGTCCTGCGCGGTAATACCGTTGGTCTCGGCGATCTCTGTCGGCCTCGCATGCAGTGTGCTCGCGATGCTCTCGAGCGTCTCTCCCGACTTGACGATGTGGAACCTCCAACTGCTTCGCCGAT
>CAXTQE010000064.1:0-12129 GCA_964246225.1 uncultured Acidobacteriaceae bacterium
GTCTCTCCTAGGATGCGCAACCGGATTCTCTGCGTCCTTCGCGAGCCTTTCTTATCGTCTTCAGCGCTCAGCTTTTTTTCACCGCGGAACTCAGCCCAACCATTCCTCCGCATCCAACGCACCATGTCGAACCCCTACGACGCGATCATCATCGGTACCGGAGCCGGCGGCGGCCCACTCGCCCTCCGCCTCGCCCAGGCAGGCAAGCGCATCCTCCTCCTCGAGCGCGGCCCCTTCCTCCCGCAGGAAAAGCTCAACTGGTCCACCTCCGCCGTCTTTCTCACCAACCGCTATCACACCCGCGAAACCTGGCACGACAAGGACGGCAAGGACCTCCACCCGCAGCAGGCCTACTTCGTCGGCGGCCAGACCAAGGTTTATGGCGCAGCCATGTTCCGCATGCGCGCCGAGGACTTCGGCGTCATCCAGCACCAGGGCGGCGTCTCCCCCGCCTGGCCCATCTCTTACGCCGACCTCGAACCCTTCTATACAGAGGCCGAAGAACTCTTCCACGTCCACGGCGACCTGGGCTCTGCGCCCGCCATTCCCGGAGGCTTCGGCTCCAGCTTCGACCCCACCGAGCCCTTCCACTCCAAACCCTACCCCTACCCCGCCTTCGCCAACGAGCCCCGCATGGCCGAAATCGAAGCCGGAGTCCGCTCGCTCGGCGTCCATACCTTTCCCATCCCGCTCGGTCTTAAGCGCAACGAAGCCGACCCCCTCGCCTCGAAATGCATCCGCTGCGACACCTGCGACGGCTACCCGTGCCTCGTCCACGCCAAGTCCGACGCTGACATCAACTGCGTCCGGCAGATCCTCTCCCTGCCCAACGTCACTTTGATGACCAACTCCCGCGTTTTGCGCCTCATCACCAACGCAACCGGCACCGCCGTCACGGCCGTTGAAGTCGAACACACCGGCCCACAGGCCCACGGCAGCGGCCCGCAATCCGGGCTCGCCCGCTACGAAGCCCACCTCTTCTGCCTAGCCGCCGGAGCCGTCAACTCCGCTGTGATTCTCCTCGCCTCCGCCAACGACCAGCACCCGACCGGGCTCGCCAACCGCTCCGACCAGGTCGGCCGCAACTTCATGTACCACCAGGCCGACGCCCTGCTCGCCCTGTCCACCCAAAGCAACTCCGACTCCTACACCAAGACCTGGGGCACCAACGACTTCTATCTCCGCGACACCGACCCCAGCTATCCCTTTCCCCTCGGCCAGGTCCAGCCCGTCGGCAGCTTCCATCACGAGATGATGAAGGGCGATGCCCCTCCGCTCACGCCCGGCTTCGTCCTCGAAACCATGAAGCACCACGCCGTCCCCTGGTGGCTCACTACCGAGGACCTCCCCGCTGCTGAAAATCGCGTCACCCTGGAGAACACCACCCCGTCCCGCGACGAACTCGCCGCCATGGGCAAAGAGTCTGTCGCCACCGCCGACGGCTTCCTCACCCCCACCCCAAGCCTCTTCGGCCCCCACCCGTCTGACGACACTGATCCCGCCGGCGCCGACAACCAGACGGGCCTCGTCTCGGTCGCAGCCCCGGGCCGCATCCGCCTCAGCTACACCCCCAACAACGTCGAATCCTTCAACCGGCTCAAGGACCGCTGGGTCGACACCCTCAAGAAGGCCGGCCACGCCGACACCTCCATCCCCTTGCACGCCTACTTCAAGAAGCGCATTCCGCTCGAGGGCGTAGGCCACCAAAACGGCACCTGCCGCATGGGCGCAGACCCCGCCGCGAGCGTCCTCGACCCCACGTGCAAGGCCCACGACCTCGACAATCTCTACATCGTCGACGCCAGCTGTTTCTGTTCCGCCTCCGCCGTCAACCCCTCCCTAACCATCATCGCCAACTCCCTTCGCATCGCTACGCATCTTCTCGCCGAACGCTTCTAAAATCATGCTGCGACGATATGGATTACAAATTCTCATAGACATGTATCGCAATCTGTAATTCATCTAATCGCGAATCTTTCGTCTTAATTCTAAGTGTTTTCTTCTCAATGAGTTGCGGATTGGCCCTTGATTTGCTCATAGCTGGTTATAAGAAGTCTGGCACTACTGCTGACTAGCGGGACGCGCTTCGCTCCACGAACATCGCCGAATTAGGCAACGCGAACCGCACAACTTTTAGCCCAGTCTTGGAGACAGTATCAATGGTCCGTTCTCGCTTCCCTGTTCCAGCTAGCGCAGCACTCACTCTATCTCTGCTTTCCGCGCCATTCCTCCTCCTGTCAGACCTGACTTCGGCTGCTTATGCCCAGCAAACGAGCGGTGACCTCGTCGGAACCGTTAAAGACGCTACGGGGGCCATCCTCCCCAATGCCGCAGTCACGGTTACAAATGAAGCCACCGGCGTAAAGCTAACCACTACTACCACCAGCGCCGGCGACTATCGGGCAAGTAATCTCCTTCCAGGACGCTACGATGTAGTTGTCAACGCTCCCGGATTTCAACAGTTCACATTGAACGCTGTGCTCGTCACGTTGAACTCAACGGCGACCGCCAACGTGACCGTCACCGTTGGTTCCAGCCAGACCGTTGACGTGAGCGCAGAGTCTAGCGTCGCGCTCGACACCACGTCTCAGAATCTGTCCCAGACCTTCCAGGCCCAGGAGCTTTCCACCTTGCCCGTTGCCTCAGTCGGGGAGGGCGTCCTGAACACCTCCCTTCTGGTCCCAGGGGTCGGTTCTACAGGCGGCATTGGCATTGGTGTTGGCCCATCCATTGCCGGTCAACGTCCACGCAACAATAACTTCATGATTGAGGGTATCGACAACAATAACAAGTCGGTCACTGGCCCTCTGGTCCAAATTCCCAACGACGCTGTCGGCGAGTTCACACTCATTACGACACAATTCTCACCCGAGTTCGGTCACTCTTCTGGTGGGCAGTTCAACATCAACGTCACCTCTGGAACGAACACTTTCCACGGCAAGCTTTACGAGTACTTTCAGAACCGCAATCTAAATGCGGCGTTGGGCACGGCTGGCAACAAAATCCCGAATCCTCGCTTCGATAACAACCGCTACGGAGGGCAACTCGGAGGGCCAATCTTCAAAGACAAGCTCTTCTTCTTTGGCTCTTTCGAGCGGCAGACGAATGGTCAGAGCTTCCAAAGTACGCAATGCGTTCCGGATGCAGCAGGCCGGGCCACGCTGACTGCAGATGAAACCATGGCCGGTTTTTCCGCCAACAACATTCAGCAATACCTCAAATATCTCCCGCTGCCGAACGGGCTCGGAAACCAGACCTCCACCGGCGTCTGCGGCCTGACCAACTACGCGCTGACCAGTGGACCTACCAACATGAACGGTGTGCTGACCGGTACGCCTCAAGGCGCGGTCACACTCGGCGTCTACAACCTGAACGGTCCGACGTACACCAACAGTGATCGCCTCACGACCGGGATGGATTACACGCTGTCGTCAAAAGACTCAATACGTGGTCGCTACATCTACAACACCTTACCCGCATTTGATACGGCGTCTTCTCTCTCGGCGTTTTATGTCAGCAATCCAAACAAGTTCCATCTTGTCGCTCTCTCCGAGTTTCACACCTTCACTCCGGGCCTTGTGAACGAGTTTCGCATCGGCTTCAACCGGTATGCGAACACTACAGTGGTAGGACCACAAACCTACCCCGGTCTTGACTCGTTCCCGAACCTCGAGTTTTATGACACAAGTGGCGCGGTCACGTCGCAGATCGGCCCTGATCCCAATGCGCCGTCGTTCACCATTCAAAATCTTTATCAGGTGACCGATAACATCACCTACACCAAAGGCAAGCAGACGCTAACCTTCGGCTTCGACGGACGTAAGTACATCTCGCCCCAGGGTTTCACCCAGCGCGCTCGCGGCGACTACGAATACACCAATACCAGCGACTTTCTCCATGACTTTGCTCCTGATCCGGAGGCTCTCGGCGAACGCTCAAGCGGTAGCCACACCTACTATGGGGATCAGACGGCTCTCTACGGTTATGGCAACGATACTTACCGCGCCCTGCCGTCGTTGACGTTGAACATAGGCCTACGTTATGAGTTCACCTCAGTGCCAGCGGGAGAGCGGTCCCAGAACTTGAACGCGATCGCCAACGCCCCCGGCGTGCTCACCTTCGGCACACCGCAGCCCGCGTATACCAACTTCGCTCCACGCATAGGTATCGAATATGCTCCTGACTCCAAGACCTCTGTTCGAATCGGTTACGGGATCGCATACGACGTACTCTTTGATAATTTGGGCACTCTTTCCTTTCCCCCTGAATTTTCTGTGACTCAGGACGTAGGATCTGGCACGGCCCCGGCCAACGGCTCTCCTAACTTCCTAAAAAACGGTGGTCTTCCTCCAGGCACCGGCTCAGGCACAACGACGTTTCCCAACCAGGCCGCTGCTGCCTCTGCAACCTCCGCCTATGTTCCGAACCAGGTAGTGCCATATTCGGAAAACTACACGCTCACGATTCAGCGTGAAATCGGTCATGGCCTTACCGCCGAAGTCGGCTACATTGGCGACCGCGGTATCCACCTGCCGACGCAGGTTCAGATCAACATCCAACCTGAAGTCAACAATACGAACTACCTCCCCACCTTTGTCAACGGTGCTGCAATCAATGGTCAAGGCGCGAACGCCTCCACTCTCGCCGCCATCACCGCACAGGCCGTCGCTGCCGGACAGGGGCCAGCGAGTGGCGCGTATTTCCGGCCTAATTTCTACTCCGCCGGTTTTAAAAGTACGATCACCTCGTATCAGCCCTACTCGGAATCGAACTACAACGGCCTGATCGCGAGCCTTCAGGGTCGTATGAAGAATGGACTGCAGCTCCAGTTGTCTTACACTTTCTCAAAGGCCATGGACGACGCGACGGCAGAAGTATTCGCAACCTCACTAACCCCGCGCCGGCCACAAAACCCTACTAATATCGCTGCCGACTATAGCCGTTCGGCGCTCGATCACACACATCGCCTTACCCTGGAGGCAGACTATGACTTCCACGCATTCAAGGGTAGCAATTGGATCATGCGCAATCTAGTCGCGAATTGGACGTTCGTGCCTATCTACACGTATGAGTCACCCGAGTACGCGACGGTACTGAACGGCGGCAATGCCCTCATCCTTCCGAGCAGTGACGGTGCTTACTTGGGCCGTCCCATCGTCAACCCAAATGGGGTAAAAAACACTGTCTCCGCCGTGACACCGGTTATGAACGGCACCAATGTTGTCGGTTACACCGCGACCAATCCAAACGCCTATTACATCCAGGCAGGTGCTGGAACTCTTCCCAACGCCAGCCGCAACACACTGGCGGGCCGTCCTACCGATAACCTGGATTTTGCAGCATTCAAGCGCTTTTCAGTGCGGGAGCGTTACTCACTCGAATTTGGTGGTCAAGTGTTCAACGTACTCAATCACGCCCAGTACCTTCCCGGTTCGGTAGACGATGTCAATGCATATGCGTACACCGGCCTTAGTTATCAAACAATCCTTACTGGTGGACAGCCATCGAATACCTTTGCCCACCCGGAACTCGCCTTTGGCAACAACCCTCGTACCATGCAGCTGTCTGGCAAAATAATCTTCTAATGTCCTGTAAGACCCGAAAGGTAAGCTTCGGGTAAGTTTGCCGGCAAACCCTGCTTCAATCCAATCTAGTTTCAAGCTTAAAGGGCGCTCTTCGGAGCGCCCTTTGCTGCCTCTGCGCGCATCTCCAGCTTGGCCTAAACCTCTATAATGGAGAGACATCCCATGGCAGACGAACTCTTCTCGCAAGACCCCAACACGCCCGGCGACGTACCCTCCGCACAAGACGCAAACTCGAACAATCCGCCCCCCGCCGGCTCTCCACCGGACGGCCCCAGTTCCGTTCAGGGCCGCGGCGCGCTCTCCATGCTCTCCATCAACATCGAGGAGGAGATGCGCCGGTCCTACCTCGACTACTCCATGTCGGTCATCATCGGCCGCGCTCTCCCCGACGTTCGCGACGGCCTCAAGCCCGTCCACCGCCGCATCCTCTATGGCATGCAGGAGATGGGTCTCCAGTTCAACAAGAAATACACCAAATCCGCCAAGGTCGTCGGCCACGTCATGGGCAACTACCACCCCCACGGCGACTCCGCCATCTACGACACCATGGTCCGGCTCGCGCAGCCCTTCTCCCTGCGCTACCTCATGGTCGATGGCCAGGGAAACTTCGGCTCCGTCGACGGCGACCCACCCGCCGCCATGCGCTACACCGAATCCCGCCTCACCCGCATCGCCGGAGAAATGCTCGCCGACATCGACATGGACACCGTCGACTTCGTCCCCAACTACGACGAGTCCACCCTCGAGCCCGCCGTTCTTCCGGCACGTATCCCTAACCTCATCGTCAATGGTTCGTCCGGCATCGCCGTCGGCATGGCGACCAACATCCCCCCGCACAATCTCACTGAAGTCCTCAACGCCTCGCTCGCCATCCTCAACAAATCCCCGCAGGACACCTCCAGCGACCTGGCCCTCTGCCTTGAGCACGTCCTCGGCCCCGACTTCCCCACGGGCGGCCTCATCTTCGGCAAAACCGGAATCCCCAACGCCTATCGCACCGGCCGCGGCCGCTTCATGATGCGTGCTAAAACCAAAATCGAGAAGATCTCCGGCGGCCGCGAAGCCATCATCGTCTACGAGATCCCTTACCAGGTCAACAAGACCAAGCTCATGGAGCGTATCGCCGAGCTCGTCAACGAAGGCATCATCACCGACATCGCCCGCGACGAGTTCCGCGACGAGTCCGACCGCGACGGCATGCGCATCCACATCGGCCTCAAGCGCGGAGCCGAGCCCCAGATCGTCCTCAACCAGCTCCACAAGCACACACAAATGCAGGAGAGCTTCTCCATGATCTTTCTGGCCGTGCACAACGGCCAGCCCAAGGAGCTTCCGCTCGATCACGCCATCCGCGCCTTCCTCGAGCACCGCCAGGACGTCGTCCGCCGCCGCACCGCCTTTCTGCTCCAAAAAGCCCGCGACCGCGAGCACATTCTCCTCGGTTACCAGATCGCGCTCGACCACCTCGACCAGGTCATCCGCATTATCCGCCAATCCAGCTCGCGCGCCGACGCCCGCGAGAACCTCTTCGCCTACTTCAGCAATCGCTCCATCACCCTCCGAGGAACCGAACTCGCCGGCATCACCCTCGACCCCGCCAAGTATGGCATCGATGCAGGCACACTTCCCTTATCGGCTGGCGGCGGCGCAACTTTAATCCTTTCTCTCCGCCAGATCGACGCCATCCTCGAGCTCCAGCTCTACCGGCTCACCCAGCTCTCGATCGACGAGCTTCTCCGCGAACTCGCCCAGATCCGCGACAACATCGCCGAATACGAGTCCATCTTGTCCTCGGTGCAAAGGCTGAGGGCCGTCATCACGCAAGAACTAACCGACATCCGCGACCGTTACGGCGACCCCCGCCGCACCCTCATCCTCGACGAGACCGCCGAGCTCGGCCTCGAAGACCTCATCATGGACGAGCAGGTCGCCGTCACCGTCTCGCACACCGGCTATCTCAAGCGCACGCCCATCTCCACCTACCGCCAGCAGCGACGCGGAGGCACCGGGCGCATCGGCATGAAGACGCGCGACGAAGACTTTGTCGCCCAGCTCATTATCGACTCCACCCACGCCTATCTGCTCTGCTTCACCGACACCGGCCGCGTCTACTGGCTCAAAATCTACGAGATCCCCGACACCGGCATCACCGGCAAAGGTAAGGCCATGGCCTCGCTGCTCGACCTCCAGCCCGGCGAAAAAGTCGTCACCATCCTGCCCGTCCGCAACCTCGAAGAAGAGGGCAAAAACATCCTTTTCGCCACCCGCAACGGCACCGTCAAGAAGACTCCCCTGCGCGACTTCTCGAACGTCATGGCCCGCGGCATCATCGCCATCAACATCGAGAAAGAAGACGAGCTCGTCACCGTCCGCGTCACCGACGGCGCCCAGGTCATCTTCCTCGCCACCCATGACGGCATGGCCATCCGCTTCAACGAGCAGGACCTCCGCCCCATGGGCCGCCCTGCCACCGGCAACCGAGGCATCAACCTCCGCAAGGGCGACTTCGTTATCGGGGCCGCCGTCACCCCCTCGCCCGAGGCCCGCGAAAAGCAACGCCGCGAGCGCGCCGCCCAGCTCGGCCTCACCAGCCAGCTCGAGCAGGTTATCGGCGAAGCTCCTTCCACGTCTCTCACCTCCGCCGCGCCCAGCAAGCTCGACGGCCAGGAGCTCCTCGGCTCCGACGTCGAGATCGATCCCGCCGCCCAGGCCAGGCTCGACAAGCTCGACGAAAAGCTCGGCCTCACCCCCTGCCTCATCCTCACCGTGAGCGAAAACGGCTTCGGCAAGCGCACCGACGTCGACCGCTACCGCCTCCAGTCCCGCGGAGGCACAGGCGTCATCAACATGAAGGGCACCGCCAAGGTGGGCAAAGTCACCAGCATCATGCTGGTCGACGACACCACCGAGATGATGGTCATCTCCCAGTTCGGCAAAATCATCCGCATCGACACCAAGCAGGTCCGAGCCGCCGGCCGCAGCACCTCCGGAGTCAAGCTGTTGGACCTAGACGCCGGAGACAAGATTGCCGCCGCCATGACCATCCCCCCCGAAGACCCCAAACCCACCAATAGTGAGGGCGGCCCTCTCCTCCAATAGAATCGTCTTCACCAAATGAGAAGCAGGTAAAGTGAGTCAAGCTCGTGAACGCTCATAGCGGCTGTATAGCTGCATACCTATTCGTAGGTCTCTAGGAAGGCTCACCTTGATGCGCAGAGAAGCTAATTCAGCATCGCTGTATGGGCTTGCTTGTGTGATTCTGATTCCCCTCGGCTGCCTCAATGCATATCCTCTGCCACAAGCAAACAACACCCCCACAGCTACGCTTCACGCACTCAAGCCGTCTATCTTGCGATCAGCGCATGGGCCAAACAGTCCAACTCCTTTGCGGAGTGACCAAGTAAATCGAACCATACCGTGTTCAGACCCGGTTAGTACGACACCTCAACTAACCCCACTCCTTCTTTGGAGTGCGTTTGCAGGCATCGGCTTCTTCGGCGCGCTCTTGGGCTTACTTTACGGCGGATTACGCAGAAGACCGCTGCTTCGGGAAAACCACAAGCTAACGGAAAATGTAGCCGTCATCGCAAGACAACTAAGCGGCAAAGATACTCAGATCGTGACGTTAAGAGCAGTAGCGGACCGGAAGCAGCGGGCTAGGATAGCGTGTGAGCAACAAATAGCGCGAATGCAAGAGTCAAAACAGCGCCAGGACGACGAGAAGCAGCAAAGATTAGAGGCGAAGAAGCGCGAAACAAATGAGGAGGAACAGCTTGAGACACACGCGCGCATGCAGCGAAAGAAAGAAGCTGCAGAAAAGTCTGAAGCTGACCGCAGGGAAAATATTACTGACCCAGATAATCAGCTGCGCTTCGTCGAAGCAGCTAACCTGAGACCGAGCCTGTTCTGAATGACCAAGAAAAAAAAGTCTTTAAAGCTGCTCTCGAAGTGATTCGGGCTGCAAACGTCAGCTCTTCACGTGGTTACAGCCTTGCCATTCAGGTCAGCATGGGAGAGTTTATTGACACACCGGACTATCCCACACAGAACGAGCAGGATAGTAAGGGTTATAGGTCAATCAATAGTAAGCGTGTCGACTTTCTGATCTATTTCAAAAAAGATTTTTAAACCAGCATTGGTCATCGAGTATCACGGTCCGGGCCATTTTCAAGGTAGTTGGGAAAAGAGAGATGCGGTGAAGCGAGCAGCCTTTAAAAAGGCTGGAATACCTGTTTTAGGGACTAAATCGACCCACCCAAAGACACTCGAACAACAAATCACTAGTATGCTGCCAAGTTAAAGTGCGATGACGACGACGTAGCGATTACGGATGCTTTCCGAATCATCGCGTTTTACAAACCGTTCCTATGACGTCGAGCGAAGGGATGGCATAAGTAGCCGATGAGCCTCATGTATCCGCAAGGCAGAGAGCTCGCTGCAAGGCAAACCATGTAGCTTCAGCACTGCCCGGAAATTTCCTTCGCCAATGCTCCGGAGAAAACTCGATCGTTTTCAGTCGAAGAACTTTCCTCTGGATGCATTAAAGTTATGGGGACGCCGGAGTACTGACATCACAACCTCCGGAGATTGCTAAGCACCGCCTGAATCTGATCGATTACTAACTGAACCTGCTTCTGCTGTAACTAAAAATGCGCGGTCATGCGCGTTTTATTGGGCCGGATATTGATTACTGCGCGGGTCGAAGGTCGACACAAAGCAAAGCCACAGCAACCGGCTACTTAGCTTACGGCTGAGCCGCCAACTCAGCATTCAACCGCACACCACTTCCAGACACACTCATCGTCCGGCTCCAATCGCCGAAGCCTTTCTTCTTGACCGCAATCGTATGCTGCCCGGGTGTGACGGAGACTGTGGACGGGGTGTTCCCCACGAAAGTACCATCCACCTCGATATCCGCTCCAGAGACGTTCGACTCTATCGCGACGCTCGCCACCTGCGCCACGTCTGCAGGCTTGCTTTGTGAATCGCCGGGGACGCCCGCAGGTTGAAACCTGACCATCTCCAGAGGCATATCTCCGGAGACAAAGGCCGTCACCTCTGTTCCTTTCGGAATGGTGATGTCTTTGCCGTGAACAAACAGAAAGAGCGGTGCGACAGGAAAGAACACGATCGTCGTTACGACGATTCCTGTGGTCATCGCACCCACGTGTCCTCCTCCCTTGCCTCCCTCGGAGGCTCGTAGATCGGCCTTCTCGCCGTCACCCAATCGCACGGATTCGATGTTGACATCCAGTTTTCCACCGCGGCCCAGACTCTTCCTGCTCTGCGCCGTGGTGACCGTGCCGAGTGCTTGTGCGCCCTTCAAAATCACAGGCACACCCATCACTTTGACTTCCTCCACAACTTCAAAGGCAACAGACTGCTCCACGTTGGCCGTAGCCGAACTGAGCGTCTCCGCCAAGCGAAGCTTGATCGCGGTTCCATCTAAAAGCGTGTTGGGCGCAGGCGGTGCCGACATCGTGGGAGAAGCGGAAGCAGCAGAGACTGCCGTCGGTTGTTGGGCGGAAGTCAAAACGGAAGGCCCAAGTAAGCAGAGGGAGATAGTGAGAGGAAGTCTAATCACGACACGATCCAGGGCAGCAGAAATGGACAACAATGCACATCGCGTAAAGCTCTACAGCGGGTACAAAGCGCACCAACACTCTGGCACGATTTTGCAACGCTAACATAAGGGCTTGCCAGGTGGCAGAACTTTGGCACGACATCCTGCCCATAACGAAAATTCTATTTGCCACCGCTTGTACGAGCTGCTCGCTAGCGAAGGACACGACACATACAGGGGACTCGTCTTCTTTAGCTTCCGGACAGGGTCCTTCAATCTCAGCTACGCTTCCCTCGCATCCAACACCCCAAGGAGAACATCATGAAAACTCTACCCTGGATCATCGCGGGCGTCTCGCTCGGCCTGCTCGTCTACGTCGTCGCCAACCAACCCTCCACCCAGTACGCTGGCGGCGCCAGTGACGACGTCGAAGACGCCGCCAACCAAACCAGCGCCTGGGGAACCAAGCAGCGCGTTACCGGAACCGGCGGCAACCTCGGCGGTAAACTCAAGGAAGGCGCAGGCAAACTTACCGGAGACGACCAGCTCCAGAGCGAAGGCGTCGTGGATCAGGCTGTCGGAGCTGTCAAGGATACCGCCGGTCAGGCAGCCCATGCCGTCAGCGACACCCTCCGCGATCTCAACAAATAAGCTAAATTCGGCCCAATCCAAGTAGCCCACATCTCCCCCTGGAAGGTGTGGGCTCGCCAATTACCGAGCCAGCGCGTCCATCTCCGCCATCTGCTCCTGATCCTCTACCAACTCCCGCGCCGCCCGGTCCATCTCCCTGGCGCTCGCCCCAAAACCACGCCGCTGCATCCCGCGACGCTCCTCCACCACCCCTGCCAGCAGCCGCGCCGCCTCTACCAGCACGCGCGGGTGCTCCGTCATCCGAGCCCCGCGACTGCTCCTGCCCCCCCACCCCACCTTTACGAACACGTCCGAAACCCCGCGAGCCCGCCTGCCGTTTTTGAACATGGT
>CAXTQE010000064.1:12139-20051 GCA_964246225.1 uncultured Acidobacteriaceae bacterium
ACTCATCCTCCACCCCGACCCCAGATTTACGAACAGGTCCTACAGCACGCTTCCTGGCATCCGTTTTTGTACCATGGAGTTCTTGCAGGTACAGCTCCGGTCTCGCATCTCTTCGGGATTATCCCGCACAATCGCTTGTTTGCCGCATGCCACACACGTAAGCAGAATCATTCGCATACCCACTTATACGAAGCTCCACCAGCCGACGCACTCCCACTCTCGTGCGCCCTTATCCCCCAAGAGCTGCGCACGCTTCCATCCAATCTGCCACAATAGAAGAGATTCGAACGAGGAAACCATGTCCGACACACACATTATTGCCAAGGGCACCATCGAAGAACCCCAAACCGAGCACGGTCACAAGGTCCCCTCGAGTGAGACTGAAATCAATCCGAAGCTCGCCTCCGACATACACTATTGGACCAAGGAGTTCGGCGTGACCGGCCAGATCCTCCACGAGGCTATCCGTACTCACGGCACCCACGTCGTGAAGATCCGCGCGGCTCTCGCCAGTCACAGCGTCAATCTAACCTAACTGTTTACTGAGCCTTAGGCGGGTCCGGAGGCATCACCGCTCCGGCCCTGATCCAAGTTTCCACCACTGCAATGTCCGCATCCGACAGCTTGTCTGCTTTGGGCGGCATGTTCATCGGGTCATCGGCCGGGCCCTCGTGCCGGATTAGCTTTACCATCCAGGACTTGCCCGGATCGCCCGGCACGGCTGCCGGTCCGTGATGTCCTCCCGTCAGCAAGGCTCCTCGCGTGTCCATGTTCAACCCCCCGCGATGGTTCGTACCTTCATGGCAGCGCCCGCAATTTGAGTCTAGAATTGGCTTTACCTTGGCGGTGTAGTACTCCGGCTTGCTTGCGTCTTCACGCGCGCCCACGGTCCCTAACTGCATTGAAATGAGTCCACTAGCCACAATTCCGCAACCTGCGAAGAACCCTCGCATCGTGTCTCCTATTAGCTGAACCATAAACAGAATCAGCTTCAATACTTACATAAGGCCTGGGTCTCAAGCTACGGTAAAGGTGCTCTGGCTGACGCGCCTCTTTCAACCCATGCGCTCTCAGGCCATAAAACTTGTGTTGTTGGCGGTTCTTGGGTTCATCCCGGCCGCCGCCTTTGGTCATCCGCGCAGGCTGGCGACCAGGACGACAGTGGTACGTTCGCGCGCGGCTACCGTCCATCCGGCAACCAGACGCAAAGCTGAGGCCCACCCCCGTGTGCTTGCTGCCGACCTCCGGCGTGGCAAACATCACCTGCGCTCCGGTTCGCTTACGCTCGCGTCAGCAACTCATGTCCGGATCCCTGCGATCAAGCCCGTTTGGCTCGGCGACGCCTCCCGCCGCATCGTGCCCCGGCCGCAGGTCGAGCCGGTGGACCTGCCCTCCCCCGAGGCCAATCTCTTCTCCGCACGCCGCGAAAGCTTCCTGATGCTCCCGGCCCTCAAGGGCTCGCATGAAAATCTCATCCGGCAGAATGTTATGGCCGATCAGGACGGGCTGACCCGCGTGCAGGACGACGCCGACCTGGAGCGTTTGCGCCTTAGTGGGCAGCTGGTGCCCATCCCCGCCGCCGCCGGCATCCAGATCGACAGCCGTCTGCCGCTCAACCGGCGCTTCTGCCGCCCATGGACCGCGCAGTTCCTCAGCACCCTGGCCGCTGCTTACTACGCCTACTTCCGCACGCCGTTGCAGGTCAACTCGGCAGTCCGGACCGTCGAGTTCCAGCACCGCCTGCAACGCATCAACGGAAACGCTGCGCCCGCTGAAGGCGAAACCGCTTCGCCGCATCTCACCGGGCAGGCCATCGACCTCGCCAAGAAAGGCCTTTCCCCCGCCGAGATCGCCTGGATGCGTGCCTATCTCATGCCCTTGATCCATGAAGGCAAGCTGGACGTCGAGGAAGAATTCCAGCAGGCCTGCTTCCACATCAGCGTCTATCGCAGGTTCGCACCGTCTGCCGTGCCGCGCTCGGTTATACAGGATCGCGGCTCCGCTGCAGTCGCCCTCGCCGGCGCAAACATGCGCTAAGATACCTGCTCTAAAGCCGCTCGCGCAGGCCCGAGTGCCACGACCGGAACGCAGCATCCAGAATCCGCTGGTTCACGACGCCGTCTGCCCCCGTAGCCGGGAAGCTGCCCTCGCCACGAAGTGCGCGGGCAAATCTGTCAATCATACGGACGTAGCCATCGTCGTTCGACACGGTGTGGGTCTCGACCAGCGCTCCACCCTTGCGAAGCGTGACCTCCACCGGCCGGTCTACCGTCAGCCCGTTCTCCGCGATCAGCACCCCGTCCGAGCCGCTCACCTCCAGCAGGGTGCGGTACGGCGCGCGAGCTGTCACCGTGACGTTCGCAAATACGCCCCCGGACATCTCCATCTGCATGGAAGCCGCCGCCTCCACCTCGCCCGAGCGCTCATCCCGGCTCGCAAGCACGCTGATGCTCCTCACCTCGGCCCCAAGAACGAAGCGCAGCGAGTCAATGCAGTGCACGCCAACATCGGCAATCGGCCCACCACACGCCAGCGACGCATCGGCGATCCAGGTACGCGGAGCCATTGTCCCCAGGTAGCTGTACTGCGCGTGAGCCAGTTGCGGCGTGCCGATCCGGCCTTGCGCAATGGCCTCGCGCAGGTACTCAAGTGAGTGATTGAAGCGGAAGTTTTGGCCCACACCGAAGAGCAGCCCAGCCTGTTTAGCCGCGAGCTCCATCTCCATTGCCTGCCCGGCGTTCATCGCCAAAGGCTTCTCGCAGAGAACTGCTTTTCCGTGACGAAAGGCCAAGTCCGCATCCGCCAGGTGCAAGGCATCCGGACTGGTAATGAACACCACGTCCACGTCGGATGAGCCGCACAACTCGTCTGCGCTGGCGAAGGCACGCAGTCCATGGGTCTGTGCATCCGCCGTCACTGCCACCGGGTTACGCCGCCACAAGCCAACCAGCTCTGCTTCCTCCGAGCGTCGGAACGCCGGAACCAGCCGACGTCCGGCATGGTGGCCGAACCCCAGGATTGCGAATCGCACCTTGGACATCATCGCCTCGCTGCCTTTGCCAAAGTTATGCTGCAACCTAAAACGTCGTGCTTACCGTGATCCGGAACGTCTTGCGCGGCTCACGAAGGATATAGTCCGCACCATAAAGCTGCAGCGCCTGCTGATAGGTAAACTGTCCCGCACCACTGGTTGGGAACAGATTTTGGAAGGTCGTCACTCCGGGCGCTCCAGTCAGCGGGACAGCCAGCTGCTGCGGCAGATCCTTATACAGCCGCAACGGGTTATACGCGTAGTACACGCGGAACGGCGCATTCACGATCGGCAGAATCACCTGCAACTCCACGCCATTCGACATGCGTGGAACGAAGTTGGTCCCGGGAACCGTGTTCAGCAGCTGCGAGAAATTCACGTGCGTCCCGCCAAAGCATGCACCGTTGACAAACGTCGGACAGCCATAGGAGGGGCTGTTGATCGTCGAAAGCCCCGCCTCGCTCTGCCGCAGTTGCCCAGCCTGCAGATTGCCCGTCAAACCGAAGTCCGTGAAGAACGCAAACGTGACCTGGTTGACGATCGGAATGCGATACTCCACGTTCGACGTCAGCTGCGTATCGCCGCCGATCGTCACCAGCCGGTAGAGCGGCAGCGGTATCTGCAGGTTGCCGAGCGACGGGTTGGTCGGGTCGCGCGGAATCGTCGAGCCGTCCGGATTGGTCAGGTTGAAGAGCACGCGGTTGGGAATAAACACGTAGGGCGACGACGCACGAATGTCGAAGCCGCGTACGTCCGATTCACCACCTCCGTAAATGCGGTTGGTCGGCGGCGCTACCTCTCCGCCAAAGCCCGCTGCATGCACCGCCTGCAAGCGGAACCCAAGCACGTTGTGCCCTTCGCGATCCACCTTCAGCCCCTTCATCGGGAAGAACTGCCGATACGCGATGGCGGGCTGCGTGTACTTCACATTGCCGCCCGCGCCGGCGATCTGCACCTGCACGCTCAGGTCCTTGCCGCTGTGCGGGCCGACGCCGCGGTCGAGCGAAGACAACGTAAAGGTCGGCGTGAACACGGACGTGATAATGCCGCTCAGCTGGTTCTGCCCCGCAACCCCGGACCGGAACGCCAGCGACTGGAAGACGTTGCGGGTATTGTCGTTGAACGTCGTTACCGCCGAGCGCGAAAGCGAGTACGAGGCGCCTACCCGGGCCACGCCCTTGTTGTGGAAGAAGCGCCGCAGAGGCTCGGACGCCGTCAGCGTCAGTCCGGTTGTCGTCGTGTTGTAGTTGGTGAATTGCGACTGCTGCGCCGCGGAAAGATTGGTCGCAGCTCCCGTTGCGGCAGAGGCCTTTGCCGGGTTGTAGTCGAACTTGGTGGTGAACAGCTGGAAGCCCACCGCGATCGGCTTGTTGCGCAGATACGGTTCATTGAAGCCGAGGCTCAGGCGGCGGGACAGATCGCCGATGTTTGCCGCAACCGACAACGTTTCGCCCAGTCCCAGGAAGTTATTGGTCTCATAGTTCAGCCCGATAAACGTGCCCGACAAACCCGAGATACCGCCGTTCAGACCGATCGAGTTCTTGCCCTTTTCCTTCAATTTGATCAGGAGATCGACCGTGCCATCGTCGGTGTTCTGCCGGGTTTCCACATCCTGTTCGGCCTTCAGCGGCTCAAAGTAACTCAGCTGATTCAGCCGCAAAAGCGAAAGATCCACCAGCTGCGAGTTATAGACCGAGCCTTCATCCACCAGCAGTTCGCGCCGAATCACCTTGTCGCGCGTAATGGTGTTGCCCGTAAACTCGATACGCGAGATGCTGTACGGCTTGCCTTCGTCGATATCGATATCGAGATAGATCAGCTTCTTGGCTTCATCGAAACGCGGTACCGGAGAGGCCGCGAAGCTGATGTACCCCAGCGCGCCGTAGGCCTTGCGCAGCTGCTCCAAACCCTTGCCGAACGCCGTCCGGTTGAAGAACTCTCCATCCTTCAACGCAAACTGCGCGCGCAGCACCCGCGTGTTCGTCACCGCCTTGTTGCCCTTGAACGTAATTCCGCCCAGCCGATAGCGCGTACCCTCTTCAACCGGAATCTCGATGTCGATGCGCTTGCCCGTGGTCGTTTTGAACGTGAACGGATTGAAGCCCGTCGTATCCCGAATCTTGGTGATCGGCTCGGCCGTCAACGCCTTGAAGTAGCCGCGATCCTGGTACGCGTAGCGCACCCGCTCCGCGTCTTCGTCCAGCTTGGAGGCGTCGAACGTGCGCGGCAACAGGTTCTCAAGAAAGATCGAGTTGGGAATGCCGATCGGCTTCAGGTTCTTCATCGCTGCGCGCAGCACGCGATCCGAAAGCGCCGTATTGCCTTCAAAGACGATCTTGCCCACCTTCACCGTGGGGCCTTCCTTGATGTTGAACGTCACCGCCACCGAGGCCGGAGGAATCGTCTTGACCTCTTCCTTTACCGTAGCGAACTGATGTCCATGCTCCGCCAGCAACGCCTTCAGTACCGTCTCCGCGCGCTTGATGCGGGTCGGATCGTACTGGCTCTCGACCGTTAGCCCAACTTTTTCTTTCTTCAGCCGATCCGCGATGTCTGAGAGCGAAACTGCATTGATTCCCTTGTAGTTCAGCTCGCGGATGGTTGGCTTTTCCTTCACGTACACCACCAGCTGCACGCAGGCCGGCGTGTCGACGCGCTCGATCCGCACCGACTCGAAGTAGCCGGTATTCCAAAGCGAGTTGAAGTCGCGCTCGACAATCTGCGGGTCGAACAGGTCGCCCTGCCGCGAAAATAGCCGCGCCAGCACAGACTCCTTTGGAATGCGCCGGTTGCCAATGACCTGCGGTGTACACAGCGCCTGCGCGTTGCCGTACTGGGCAGCATCCACTGCCGGCGCGCCCGGAGCCTGCGCCCACGCCCCAGACTCAACCAGCCCTGCCGGAGCCAACACAGCCAGCATCGCCATCGCCGCCAGGCGCACACAAAGCAAAGACGATCCCTGTGCAGGGTCTGGGGCGGAGTGCTTCAAAGAGCCTTCCATCGCCTGCTTATCGGCCCTTCCCCTGGCTTTGCTGCTCGCTCGGATACCGCCTCTGTTCCTGGTAAAAATACGCACACCCTCACTGCCTTTGAAAAAATCACGTCCCGTGCGATGCATGGGGAAGTCTCGATTATATGGGAGGAAAAGCCGGACAAGCGAGTTTCCGAAACCCGGACGAAGTCCATCCCCACCTCTGAAATTGCCATGCGTACGGCTTGGACGAACTCGCCCGGACAAGGGTAGGCGCTCGGAACCCGGAATCTAAACCCGAGAACGCTTCACCCGCGCATGGATATGCCCCTGCGGCTCCTCGGTCGGCACAAAGATCAAATTCGGGTTGTCATAATCAAACGGCGCCTGAAACCGCGAAAAGTCGACCGGGAGATTGTGCCGGTTCGGCAGCGTCAGGCTCAACTCCGCCAGCAGAGGCTCCGCCGCCAGCGCCGCCTCGGCCATCGCGTAGAGCGTCTGTTGCACCGACAGGCTGTCGTGCTCGGCAAATGTCGTCAAGAGCGCCTCCATCACCCGCGTACGCGCCGCCGCAAAGTCCTCCGGGGGAGCCGTGTAAACCCACGTGATCGTCGCCTCGGTCCCCAGCAGACGATCGTACGTCTCCGGCAACGTCGTCAACTCATCGCGCTTGAACCCCGCAAACGCCGAATGCGAGGTCTTCAGCAGCACCAGCCCCTTCACGCCGGACACAATCCTCGCAGGCTCACGCGACCCCGCCGCCTGCCTCAGCTCTACGGAGGTCGTCTGGCGCTCCGGACCGCGCTGCAGAAAGCTCGACGGATGAAACTCCCCGCGCGCCTTGATCCGCACCCAAAATCTCTCGTCCAGCGTCACTCGCACGCTCGTCACCTGCGGGTTGCGCGACGCCAGAAACTGCGTCAGCTCCAGCGCAAACGCCTCCATGGTCCGCGCCGTGGACGTGCGCGCCACCGCGTACACCGTGTTCTTCATCGTGTCCGTGGCCAGTAGGCCGGTGTTGTCCCCGGAGACAAAACACTCCCGGAAGTCCCCCGTCAGATACACGCCCACGTTCCAGTCCTGCACCTGGTGCTGCTCGTCCTCGCGCACCACCTTCAGCAGCCGGACCCGCGACTTCCCGTAGTGGTTCTCCGCCAGATGCGGCATGCCTGCTCCTCTTTCAGAAGTGGTTCAACTGCCCCGGTACGTGCTGTACCCAAACGGACTCAGCAGCAGCGGCACGTGGCAGCCCGCGCCATCGGCCTCCACCAGAAACGTAATAGCGATCTCCGGAAAGAACGCCGGCTGCCGCAGCCCGCTGAAGTACGCCACCGTCTCAAACGTAAGCCGATGCTTGCCCGCCCGCACCTTCTCCGCTTCAAGCAGAGGCCGGCAGCGTCCATCTGCATCCGTCACCCCCGCGGCGCAGTGCGCCCAGGGCGCGGCATAGTCGTCCGGAGCCTCGCGCTCCAGCCGCACCCGCACGCCGGCCGCCGGCAGTCCCAGGGCAAGGTCGAGCACATGCGTCGAAATCCCATTCTGGCTCATGGCGTTGTCTCCAAAGCTCAGGGCTGTATCTCCAAGCTCAGGGCTGTATCTCCAGCCATTCTTGCATGCGCCGCAGCGTGATGCGGTGCTGCTGCCGCGCCGCCTCCAGCAGCTCCTCGTCCCGAGTACGCCTCAGCCGCTCATCCAGCAGCGCCAGCAGCTCCGGCGCGCTCCGTCCGCTGGCAAACACGATGTACCGAAACCCAAACCGCTCCTCATACAGCCCGTTTCCCTCCTGCAGCCGCTCCGCCACGCCGGCCAGCGTCCGCTGCGCCACCGCCTGCTCCCGCTCCGAGCTCGCCAAAGACGCAGTCTCCGCCGCCCGCCGCTCCCCAATCCGCGGATGACACTGAAACACCTCC
>CAXTQE010000065.1:0-19835 GCA_964246225.1 uncultured Acidobacteriaceae bacterium
CAGCTGCGCAATCTCGGCGGGGGTGGGGTGGAGGTTGTAGGTGGTCGGAGTGGTGTCGACCGAGGGAGCGAGTTCTTTGAGGAGCGTGGTGAATTCGAGCTCGGAGAAGAGCTGGCGGCAGGCGGCGTTGTCGACTGGCTGGGTGCGCATGGCGTCGAGCGAGTACTCGATAGGCACGCCGGTGTGGATGGTGACGAGTTCTTTTGAGAGCAGGATGTTTTCGCGGTTGTTCTGGAGGGACTCGCGGTAGGTCTTCTTTTTGACCTCTTCGGCACGGTCGAGCGCGGCTTCGACGGTGCCGAACTGCTTGATGAGCTCGATGGAGCCTTTGTCGCCGATGCCGGGGGCGCCGGGAATGTTGTCGATGGCGTCGCCGCGGAGGGCCATGACGTCGATGACCTGCTGGGGCGGAACGCCGAGGTTGGCTTCCACGCCGGCGGCATCCAGGATCAGGTTGTCTTTTGTCGGGTTGAGGATGCTGACGCTTTGGTTCACCAGTTGCATCATGTCCTTGTCGGAGCTGACGACGTACACGTGGTGGCCCAGGGCGGCAAGTTTGCAGGAGAGTGTGCCGATGACGTCGTCGGCCTCCATGCCTTCGTAGAAGAGGATGGGGATACGGAAGGCTTCGAGCGCGCGGCGGATGTAAGGCTGCTGCTGGATGAGGTCGGGGGGCGTTTCGACGCGGTTGGCCTTGTAGCCTCCGTAGGCGATGGTTTCGAAGGCCTGAGTCTTGATGTTGAATTTCTGGACGTCTTTGAGCTGGCCGGCGAGCACGTTGCGGTGGACGGGCGCGCCGACGTCGTAGATGGCCGCGAGGTACTCGGGCGCGAAGTCCTTGCGCAGCTTGTTGATCATATTGACGAAGACATAGGTGGCGGCGGTGGGGATGCCGGTGCGCGTGGACATGGGGCGCTGACGCTGCATGGCGTGGTAGGCGCGGAAGATGAAGGCCATGGAGTCGAGGAGGTAAACAGGGGGCTTAGTGGACTTGGCGGCCATGACTCCTCGATTGTATGCGGGGCGTGCGCGCGGTGTACCCAGGAAGGTGTGTTTTGGCGGAAGCGAGGCGCGTTAGTCTACGCCTTCAGCTCCACGGCCTTAGTAATGCTGGCCGCGACTCAAACCGCCTGGAAAGTGGTATGCCAATCCGACCGTAATGAGTTGCGGCGTAAGCCCCTGCGGAGGAAATCCTCTCCAGAACTGGTACTCGTAGTCCATTCGAAGGTTCAAGTACCGCGTCACGCGAAGATCCGCGCCTCCACCAACCGCAAAGATGTTGTACGCCAGGTTTGCCGTGTTGAACGGAAAGTTGAACACTCCACGTCCGTACATTCCTTTTACGTACGGCGAGAAGATGCCGTAGGTGCGGTGATAGCGGGGGCCGACCTCATAGGTACGTTCGTAGAGTTGATCGCCAGCCCCCGATTTTGCCTGGTGAAAGGCCAGCTCACCGCCCAGCCGATCTGTTAGGTCCAAGGTAGAGTAGATCGCATATCCGCGTAGTGAGTTGGGGTTGTAATCCGAAAAGTCCACCACGACTCCGCCGCCTACCTGAAGATCGGCACGGCGTGTGGCCGTGGGAGATGACTGGCCCAGCAACACCGGGGCAGCGAGCACGAGCAAGCAGGATGCCAAATATCGATCGATCAACAACCTGCTTCTCCCTTAGTTGGCAGACTCTTCGATCTCTCATCGAATGATATACGACGCTCCTACCGTCACGACCAGGGGAGACAAGCCGTGCGGAGGAAAGTCCGGCCATTTCTGCTGCTCGAAGTCGATCGCTCGCACCGTGAGCCGTCGCGCTGCACGATATTCCACTCCTCCGCCATAGGCGTAGATGTTGTACGTAGAGGACAGATTGAAGAGTTGATTCGTGATGGTGCCGCGTCCGAGCATCAACTTGCCATAGCCGGTAAATCGGCTGTGCCGGAGGAACACGCGCGGCCCAGCCAGGAAGCTGTTCTCTCCAAGATCGTCCGGGCTTACGATCCCTCCAAAGTGACCCTCACCTTCCAGGCCGAGATGCCGGAAGAGATCGAGATCGGCAAAAAAGCTTGGTCCGTACGTGGGTTTCGCAGCGTAGTCCGTATCGACGTAAGATCCGCCGGCACCTACCGAGATACGGGCACCCCGTTCCGCAGTGTAGACAGCCTGCGCGTTCAATGGATGGATAAGGGCAAGTGAGAAGGTGCAGCAAAAGATCGTTCCAAGGCAGTTCTTCATTGATTCTCCGTTACTCTCTCGTCTAGTGCGAGTCCGTGCCAGCGGAGTCTCGGATTGTGGGAAAGCCAGGGAAGGTTCGCCACCACAGCGAACCCTCCCGATTTGTGCGTGTAAGTTCTCCTTGAGCTCTCCGCGAACGTGGGTGCCGTCTGCTGAATCAGCGGCCTTACCTCATCTTTTGACGATGTTCGGCGTACCCTATCTCTCCTTTGCGAACGGCGCGAGTGGAGCGGTTGTCGACGGTGGAGGTGCGGCCGTTGCGGGAGCCGGAGCTGCGTTCGGATCGTTTGCCTGAGGAGCCGCCGTGGTCTCGGCCGGAGCCGCGCCTGGTGCCGCCGCCGGTGCTGCACTGGGATCCGTCGGAGGTTTGTAGTAGGCCAGCTTGATGTATACCGGCGCAACTTCAAAGGGCATCTTGTCGCTTGGGCTCAGGATCGGCTCGAACGCCGTATGCATCGTGATCACCTGGTCGGTCCAGGGATCGAACCGCAGGAAGCTCGACAGTGGCACCGCCCCCTGCTGCTTCAGGTCCTTGGCGTTCAGCTTTTCGGCCTTCGGCATCAGCGCCGCCAGCCAGAACGTCTGATCGTTGTCGCTTTTAATCAGAGCGTCTCCGATCATCGGCTCATTCAAAGCGCGCAAGCCCTTCACGCGCGCCTGCAGCTGCTGCAGATACAGCCCGAAGTATTTCTGGCTATCCACCAGCTCCTTCGTCTGCAGAAGCTCCACGCACTTCTTCGCTGCCTCCGTGTTGTCTGCATCCGTATGGTGCATCGGAATGCGCTTGAAAGCGGCGTTATCCGGGAAGAGCAGACGGTCGTTGAAGGCGTACTTGGTATCCAGCTTATGGCCGCTCAGGATGTGAGCGATTTGGAAGGCGAGAATCGCATTCAGGTTACCCGTCTGCTGTGCACCGTCAGCGGTAACGACAGCTGTGGTGTCGATCAGGCTTTTCGAAAGGATGATCGTGTTACCGACGGCCAGCGACTCAAGCGGCTCGGTAAGCAGGGTCCGGACCCGGATCGGACTCGACACGGCAATCTGGTTGTAGGCTAGGATGTTGTTCGCCAGGGCTTCCAGCGTTTTATCGAAGTCACTTGGAGCGTCCAGCAAGCCAGCCTGGAACAATCTCGTAATGATGTTGTCCTCGGCCTGGCGCTCAAAGGCGCGCTGTGCACCCAGCGGACTTTCATCCTGCGCGTCATTCGATACATCGGTAGCGTTCTGCACCTCAACGGACGTGTTCTCGGCCGTAGTGGTCGGAACCTTGAGCACATAGCCCCAAACATGGTTGATCGCCTTGAACTTCAAGGTGCTGGTCTGGCTCTTCGGGTCGCTCTCCTCCACATAGAAGCTGGTCGGCAGCCACAGATCCGGCTGCACGTTGGTCCGCCAGCTGTCGAAGTGGAAGAACTCGTGATAGTCCTTCTCGGCGCCGGCAAAGTCACCGTTGAACCGGACGACATTGCCGTTCTGGGTCTCGACCCAGATGCGTCCGAAGAAACGTCCCGTGGCGTTCTTCCCCTGCACGGGCGTCACGTCGAAGACCGCAGTCGGAATGGTCCCGAGAAAATCATTGCGAACGAAGAAGAAGTTGTAGTGATCCTTGTTGAAGTCGTTCGAGTCCATCAGCAGCATCTGGATGAAGCCGGCTTCACTGAATTGCAGATGCAGGGAGCCACCCAGGCCCGAGATAAAACTGAGAGAACCCTTGAAGGCGCCCAGCTTACCGTTCTTCTGACCGGCCTTTGGACCTGCCTCAAACGGCGTATCTCCGATCACCTTGCCGAAGTCGACCCGGCCCAGGAAATGCTCATCGCTCTCCGGAACCTGGCGCATGACGGGGTCGACCTTCATATTTTGAATGTAGGTCTCTACCAGCGGCGCGCGATCTTTGACAACTTTAATGACCGCCTTCTCGCGCAGGATGGCTTTGTCGATCAACGCGCTTTGGGCAGGGGTGAGCTTCTTTGCGGCAACCACTTCCTTCTTCTTGCCGCCGAAGACCGAGCCTGCAGCGTGGCCGGGAAGGGCGGAAGCGAAGACGAGGGCCAGCGAAAGTCCGGTGATGGTTTGTGTCCGAAAAATCATATGGATTGCAACTCCTGTAAAAGACAGCTTAGCGGCGTACCGTTCAGAACTGCGATTTTTTGGTTGAGAATAGCTCGAAGTCGGAAACCGTAGCGAGGAAGGTCGGTCGGTGTGTCTGAGGCCAGTGTCAGGTAGCCATCTGAAAGATAATGCTGACGACGCCTTCCCAGTCGATCGGCTCACCGGTCGCATCGGCAGCCGGTTTGAAGCGAATGCCCTGCGCAGCGCGGACCGCCGCTTCATCCAGTCCATGTCCCAGGCCGCTGGTCACGCCAAGCACCGAGACCGTGCCCGTAGTCGAAACGTGAATTTTGACCTGGACGGTTCCCTCCAGATGCATGGCAGCCGCCTCCGCCGTGTACTGCGGGCTGGGCTTGAAGAGCACCTTCGGCGCGGTGCGTACCGGAGCTCGAGCCGCGATAGCGGTGGGCGTGGGAGGAGGAGGCGCTCCGCCTAAGGCAACCTGGCGTACCTGTGTGCCTACGCCGTTTCCTCCCGGAGCCGTTCCCGTTCCCAATGGCACTCCATGCGGCACTCCGGCTACTGCTCGTACGCCGGATCCACCCATCTGCCCATTGGGCTGACCGGAACCAAGATTGACTGCCCGGGCGTTTGCACCGCTGCCCGAACCCGGAGGCATGCCGCTCATGCCACGGTTGCCAAGGTCCACCGCCGCCGTAGCCGGTGCATTGCTCGGGTGGATCGGGTTGTCGATTCTCCCCAAAGCTACCGCGGTCGGGTGTGCGTCATTGTTCACCACCGAAGCGGACTTACCCAAATTCACCTGGACCGGCTTAGGCGCGGCGGCTGCAACGACCACCTTCGGTTGCGCCGGAGTCACGATCGGGATGGGCTTCGGCTGGACCACCGGCTGCACCTTCGGCGGCTCCACTACCTTCACCTCTGGGAGCACGATCTTCGGCTCCGGTGGTTTGATCGTTGGCTTCGGGGGAACGATCTTTGGAGGAATCAACTTGGGCCGGATCGGCTCAGGAGGTTTTTCCGCCAGCGGCACAGTCAGTACGATTTCCCGGTTGCGCCGATCAATCGTCTTCTTCGCCGCGGCGCCCAGAATGACGATGATGATGGCCAGAAGAAGATTGACCGTGACGGAGGTGAACAACGAACTCTTGCTTTGGCCACCCGTGTTCAACACGCCAAAATGAGTAAACTGTCTATCCCGAGGCTGTGGGTCTGCGCTGCGGAGAGGAGTAGGCATCGTGGAAAGATCCTTTGGGAGGCCTCGCGAGAGAAGGAGGCAGGAGTGATAGTTTTTATCGGAGACCCAACCTGAGCGTCTCGGACATGGCAGCGAACTCTCGGCGCAAATGGACCAGTTCTACAATTGAGGGTTCACTTGGTCCGCCGATTCCTGCCAAAACAGGATGAGCGGATCGGCAAAAGCGAATCTTGCCTCGCACCCTATCCAAGCCGATCATCCAACTTTGTGAGTCTCTATCTCTCGCAAAGGAAACCTTCAGATGATGCTTGTGGTGCTTCCCTCATAAACACTTCAGTAACAGGTGCAAGTGTGCCTGAACACGCAACCGCTCACACTGGTACTTTTGTTGCAGTGCCTCTCTACAAGTTTACTCCTTACCCACCGGAGATCGAAATATGCGCATTTTAGTTACCGGCGGTGCCGGCTATATTGGCGGAACCGTTAGCCGCCTGCTTCTGCGATCGGGCCACGAAGTCACCATCTTTGATGATTTCCGCCACAGCCGGCCGTCCGCCGTACCCGAAGGGGCGCTCCTGATTGACAGCGCCCTCGACAACCGGTCGGTGCTCGAATCCACGCTGCGCGAAGGAAAGTTCAACGGCATCATGCACTTCGCCGCGTTGATCGAAGCCGGTGAAAGCGTCAAGACGCCCGAGGTCTACTTCCGCAACAACACCGTCGGCACGTTGACCCTGCTTGAAGCGATGTTTGCTACCGGCCATGATCGGCTGGTCTTCAGCTCCACGGCCGCCGTCTATGGCGAGCCCGAGACTACCCCGATCGTCGAAAGCGCCAAGCTCGCCCCCACCAATCCCTACGGCGACAGCAAGCTGCTCAGCGAACACATGATGCGCTGGATGAGCGAAACCCGCGGCCTGCACTACGCCGCGCTGCGCTACTTCAACGTAGCCGGAGCGATCCCCGGCTATGGCGAACACCATGAGCCCGAGTCGCACCTTATCCCGCTCATTCTCGATGTCGCGCTTGGCCGGCGCCCCAGCATCAAGATCTTCGGCCAGGATTATCCCACGCCGGACGGCACCTGCATCCGCGATTATATCCACGTGGAAGACCTCGCCCAGGCCCATCTGCTCGCACTCGCGGCCCTGGAAAGCCACAACAAGCTTGTGTACAACATCGGCAACGGCCAGGGCTTCACCGTCAAGCAGGTCATCGACTCGGTTCGCCGCGTCACCGGCCGCGCGGTCACAGTCGAGATGTGCGAGCGCCGCGCGGGCGACCCCGCCGTGCTCGTCGCCAGCTCGGAAGCCATTCAGCGCGAGCTCGGCTGGAGCCCTAAACATCCTCAGCTCGACGACATCGTGCAAAGCGCCTGGCAATGGCACCAGCAACTCTACGGGAGCGCAACGTGATCGGATCGATGCTTCATCTTCAAGCGCCCATTCTTGAAAAGATCTTGCGGCCCATGATCGTCTATCTGGTCCTCGTCGTTTTTCTCCGGATCTTCGGCAAGCGTGAGCTCGCGCAATTGAATCCATTCGACCTGGTCGTCCTGCTCAGCCTCTCGAACACGGTGCAGAACGCCATGATCGGCAATGACAACTCCGTCTCTGGAGGCGTCATCGGTGCCTTCTCCCTGCTCACCATTAACTGGATTCTTACTCGCGTGCTTTACCGCACGCCGTGGCTGAACACGACCTTGCAAGGGGGGAGTCGCACTTTGATCATGGATGGTGCCGTCGACCATGCCGCTCTGCGGGAAGAGGCCCTGACACAGCAGGAACTGCTCTCGGTCCTCCATCGACAAAGTTTCGATACTGTCGACGAGGTTCATTCCTGCACCCTTGAGCCCAACGGCACCTTCTACATTGAAGCCAAGAAGCCCACTCGGGAGGAGAAGCTCATCGCGCAGCTCGTGGCAGCTGTGCAGAAATTGTCTGAAGAGGTGCACTCTCTCAAAGGGGAAACTGGAGTGCAGACCTAAGCGGATCGTTTCTACCGATCGCCTTGAAAGAAGCCAGCGATCTTACCTCTGCGACCCTGGAGCTGTGATCGGCGGTGTCGGGTTGCGGAACAGCTTTAATGCATTTTCGACTGTGTATGTCAGCCCCCAAAGCGTGGGCAGGATCACGATGGCCCATGCTAGGCCAAGTGCTGCGGGGGATGATCTTTGATTGATTGATTCCGTCATTATCTCTCCTGGCTAGTGCGCTGCCCCGACCGCTGTCAAGTTTTTCTCTGTCATCCAATGCTGCTCCGCCACCGGCCTGACCATCAGGTTCGCGACCAGACCCACAATCAGCAGACCGCACATAATATGCAAAATCAGGGGATAGGCGTCCTGCTTGTTCAAGTGGTTAGCTACGTAGTGGTCCAGGATCCCATTCACGATCAGCGGCCCTACAATGCCCGCCGTCGACCACGCTGTGAGCAGCCGTCCATGAATCGCTGAAACGTTGTAGCCACCGAACAGATCCTTGAGATAGGCCGGTATTGTTGCAAATCCACCGCCGTACATGGAGATGATCACCGCTGCAAGCGTGACAAACAGAGGCACCGAGTTGAGATGATCCCCACGGGTCAGCGGCAGGAAGAAAAATAATACTGAGCCCAAAAGAAAGAAAAGGAGATAGGTCCGCTTGCGCCCGATGAAGTCCGACGTAGACGCCCAGAAGAACCGGCCGGCCATGTTGAAGATACTCAGCAGACCCACAAAACCGCCGGCCGCCGCTGCGAGGATATGTCCCCGGAAAAAGTCCTGGATCATCGGACTCGCGTCTTCGAGCAGCCCGATTCCCGCCGTCACATTGCAAAACAGCACCACCCAGAGCAGGTAGAACTGGGGTGTGCGCACTGCCTGCGAAACGTTTACGTTGTGCGTTGTGATCAGCGCGTTTGCCTTGTTGGATCCACTCCAACCCTCTGGCCGCCAACCCTCGCGCGGCACACGGATCATGAACACGCCAAACAGCATGAACAGAAAGTAGAGTATGCCCATGGTTACAAACGTCGCCGCAATCGGAGGCTGCCCGTGGCTTTTATAAAAGGCCATCAGCTGGTTCCCGAGTGGGCTGCCAATCATCGCGCCTCCGCCAAAACCCATGATCGCCAGGCCCGTTGCAAGCCCTGGCCGATCCGGAAACCACTTAATTAACGTCGAAACGGGGGAGATATAGCCCAGCCCGAGCCCAATCCCGCCCAGCACTCCGTATCCCAGATACACCAGAAGCAACTGGTGCAGAGCTACCCCAAGGGCCGCGACCAGAAACCCCGAGCCAAAGCAGATCGCTGCGTAGAACATAGCGCGTCTTGGACCGGCCTTCTCCAGCCACGCGCCGAACAGCGCCGCTGAGATTCCCAGAAAGGCAATCGCCACTGAAAAGATGTAACCGATGTCTTTGTTAAGGTTCGCGGCGCTCAAAAAAGGCGCGAAGTACTGCATCAGCGGCGTCTTAAAGATGGAGAAGGAGTATACCTGGCCGATCGCCAGGTGAATCGCAAGTGCTGCCGGAGGCACCAGCCAGCGGCTGTATCCCGCAGATGCTACCGAACGATCCCGATCGAGAAATGAAGCCAACCTACCCTCCAGAACGACAGACCAGCAGCGCGAAGCTAAGCTTGACCGGACTTCTCTTTGTACCTCACGCGGCGCAGTTTGGATACCTCTTCCTCGAAACGGGATTCATCCGACACCAGTAGCTCGTTCGCGACACTCTCCTTTCTCTATCGGCTGTGATTGCTTATCCATGAGTCTCTGGCGTACCTTTTTCTTGTCAGAGCCAGCCTGCACCCAAGGAGAGCCTCGCGTGTCCAGCTCCACCGTCCCCATCATCCACACCAACATGCAATCGCTTTTGCGTGAGGATCGCGTCTTTCCGCCACCTGCCGAGTTCGCTCAAAAAGCCCATATCGGCTCCATGCAGGCGTATGAGGATATGTATCAACGGAGCGTCGAGGATCCGGCGGGCTTCTGGGCGGAAGCAGCTGGTGAACTCGACTGGTTCACGCCCTTCCACTCTGTCGTTGAAGGCGAGATGGGGTCGGCAACCTGGTTCAACGGAGGCAAGCTCAACCTCGCGCACAACTGCGTCGACCGTCACGCCGCTGGGCCGCGCCGGGACAAAGTCGCGCTGCTGTGGGAGGGCGAGCCTGGCGAGGTGCGCGCCTTGACCTACGCCGCCCTGCTCGAGGAAGTTCAGCGTTTTGCGAATGTCCTCAGATCGCTGGGCGTGCGCAAAGGCGATCGCGTGGCCATCTACATGGGCATGGCGCCCGAGCTCGCGATCGCGCTGCTTGCCTGCGCCCGCATCGGTGCGGTTCACTCCGTCATCTTCGGCGGATTCGCCGCCCAGGCCATCATCGAGCGCGTCAACGATTCGCAATGCGTCGCTGTTGTGACCCAGGACATCAGCTATCGTCGCGGAGCCGAGATCAAGCTTAAGTCGATTGTGGACGAGGCTCTTCCCAAGTGTCCCTCCGTGCGCTCCGTCGTCGTCTATCAACGCGGCACGGTTGAGGGCGCGCCCAGCACGCAAACACCCGTCACTATGGTCGAAGGTCGCGACCTGTGGTGGCATGAAGCTATGGCGGCCGCAGAGCCAAGCTGCCCGGCCGAGCCCATGGACTCCGAAGACCCGCTCTTCCTGCTCTATACCTCCGGCACCACCGGCAAGCCCAAGGGTCTCGTCCACACCACCGGCGGCTACTCCGTCGGGGCTTATCTCACCGCGAAGTACGTCTTCGACCTGCGCGAAGAGGACGTCTATTGGTGCACGGCCGACATCGGCTGGATCACCGGCCACAGCTACGTCGTCTATGGCCCGCTGCAGAACGGCGCGACCGTGATGATGTACGAGGGAGCGCCCAACTGGCCCGAGTGCGACCGCTTTTGGAAGATCGTCGACACGCACAAGGTGTCCGTCTTCTACACCGCGCCCACCGCTATCCGCGCCTTCATCAAGTGGGGCGACGCGCACGTCAAGCGGCACTCCCTTGCCTCGCTGCGCCTGCTCGGTACGGTCGGCGAGCCGATCAACCCGGAAGCCTGGATGTGGTATCACCGCGAGATCGGCCACGAACGCTGCCCGATTGTCGACACCTTTTGGCAGACCGAAACCGGAGCGATCCTGATCGCGCCCCTGCCCGGTGCTGTGCCCACCAAGCCCGGCTCGGCCACGCGGCCCTTTTTCGGAGTTGTGCCAGAGGTCGTTACCAAAGAAGGTGAGCCCGTGCCTTCCGGCCAGGGCGGTTTGCTGGTTATCCGCAAACCGTGGCCGTCCATGGCACGCACCATTTATGGCGATGCAGCGCGCTTTCAGACAGCCTACTTCTCTGACGTGCCCGGCAGTTATTTCACCGGAGACGGCGCGCGCATGGACGCCGACGGCTACTTTTGGCTGATGGGACGCGTCGACGATGTGATCAACGTCAGCGGACATCGCCTCGGCACCATGGAGATCGAGTCTGCCCTGGTGGCCCACACCAAGGTGGCTGAGGCCGCGGTCGTTGGCCGGCCCGATGACCTCAAAGGCCAGGCTATCGCTGCTTTCGTCACGCTCGAAGAAGGACAAGAACCGAGCGACGAGCTGAAACAGGAGCTGCGCGCGTGGGTAGCCAAGGAGATCGGCTCGCTGGCCCGCCCGGACGATCTCCGCTTTACACAGATGCTGCCTAAAACGCGCTCCGGCAAAATCATGCGCAGGCTGCTTCGCGAACTCGCCACCAATGGGACCGTTACGGGCGACACCACTACGCTCGAGGACTTCGGCGTTCTCGCGAGTTTGCGCGGCAACGAGGAGTAATCGACCTTCGCGTCGGGGTACCCAGGTCTCGGTTGAGACCTGGGCCTGGTGCTACTGCGGCGCGGTCTGCTTGCGTTGCGCTTCCATGCGCGCCAGGGTCATGGTGTACCGCTCCTGCATGCGCGGATGGCTCTCAATCAACTTGGCCGTGTTCTTCATAAACGGCTGGCCGAAGGTCGTACGCCACTGCTCCAGAAACGGCGTGAACTTGGCGTAATAGAATAAATTTTCGCCATTTGAGTCCAGGAACAGGTCCGCATCGAGTGCATCGTGCAGGATGAACGCCGCAGCCATCTCCCAATAGCTGATCACCTGACGCCAGTGAGCGTTCTCTTCAGAGCCAGAATCCCTTTGTAGTGCGGCAAGCTCCTCAAAGCTGGCCGGGTTGAGTCCGCTGACAAACTTTCGCGCCGCACGCATGGTGGCCTCTGTGCGCAACTCATACAGCTTCAGGATGATTTCCGCGTCTGACGATGAAGCCATAGGTTCCTCTCCCTTCAGACTACGCCACGGCACCCACAGCTACTGGAGCATTGGCTTCAACGGAAGTATCTGACGACCTCGGTGGTCCGACACGCCGCTCATACGTACACTCCGGCATGGTCGAAACTTCAGCAGGCGCACCCTTCCTGGGCCGGCGCTTGGGAAGAAACTCATGATTGTTCGGGCAGACGAGATATGTGCCCTCCTTGTTCGCGTACTCCACCAGATAGGCTGAGTCACACTTCGGACAAGTTTCATTGACCAGCTTCAGATTCGAAGCGAAGTCGCACTTCGGGTAGTTCACGCAACCATAGAACGTGTCACCCCGCTTGGTCTTGCGTGCCGCTAAATCTCCGCCATCCTTGGGGCACTTCACGTCCAGCAACTCCTGCTTGACATACTTGCACTTGGGATAGCCTGAGCACGCGATGAACTCGCCATACGCACCGTCTCGTTGCAGCAATGGTTTCCCGCACTTCGGGCACGGCTCTTCAAGCTGCACCGGAGGCTTGGTCTGTACCTTCTGCGTCAGCTTGCGGATGGTCTTACACGGCGGGTCGTCGGAGTAGCCTGGACAGGACATGAACGGCCCCCACGGGCCATTCTTGAGCACCATGACCCGACCGCAGTTGTCGCAGAACTCTTCCTCTGGAGCCTCATCGGCGCCCGGCGCGGAGAGATCGGGCTTGGCTGAGAAGTTCTCCTTGGTGAAGTCGCAGGAGACCGGCTCGGCCGTTACTTTCTTGCCTTTTCTCGCGGCCTCCGCCACAGCTTTTGCGAACTCCTTGGCGTCGGCCACTTCATGCGAATAATTTGTGTCCTCGAAGGTGACACCCTTGACGATCATCGGGAAGTGAAACGCCGCCAGAACCTTCTTCAGTACAGCTTTTGAATCTTTCTTCCACGGTCCGGCCGCAATCGTCACCGGCTTGGCCTTGGTAAACGCGCTGCAGGAGTAGAAGCTGCCGAACTTTCCCCACTTTAAGATCAGCGGCGACCCGCACTTATCGCACTTCTCTTCTGTCGGTTCTTCACGCCGCTTGATGTCCTCCATCTCGCGGCCCGCTACGGCAAGCTCCTTCTCGAGATGCCCATAGAAACCATCCAGCAGATCCGTCCAGCGTTCGTGGCCAGCCTCCACTGCATCGAGTTCACCTTCGAGCGTAGCCGTGTACCCGGTCTCAAAGATGTACGGGAAGTTCTTCACCAAGAGTTCAGTCACCACCATGCCGATTTCCGTCGGAACAAACTTCGCCCCAAGCTTCTTCACGTAGTCGCGATCCTGGATCGTGTTGATGATCGAGGCATACGTCGATGGACGGCCGATGCCTTTCTCCTCAAGCGTCTTCACCAGCGAGGCCTCGTTGAAGCGCGGCGGCGGATCGGTAAAACGTTGCTCCGGAGTGATCGTGTTCTTTCGTAACACGTCGCCCTGCTTCACCTCCGGCAGGATCACATCCTCAGACACGTTCTCCCAAACCTTGAGGAAACCATCGAAGACCAGGATCGAGCCGCTGATCCGGAAGTCGTAAGTCCGGTCCGCCTTAGCCGCAATCTCGATCGTAGTCTGGTCGAAGACCGCGGGAACCATCTGCGACGAGACGAACTTCTGCCAGATCAGTTTGTACAGGCGATACTGCTCGTCACTCAGGTACGCGCGGATTGACTCCGGCGTGTATTCCACATGCGTCGGACGAATCGCTTCGTGTGCGTCCTGCGCATCGTTCTTGCCCTTGTACGCCACCGGCTCTTTGGGCAGATACTTCTCGCCAAGCTTGCCGCTCACGTAGGCGCGCGCTTCCTTGACCGCATCGTCCGAAACCCGCGTCGAGTCCGTCCGCATGTAGGTGATCAGCCCAACGGTGCCGTCCTTGCCCAGGTCCACTCCCTCATACAGACGCTGCGCCACACCCATTGTCCGGCGCACATTGAAGCTCAGCCGTCCGGCTGCATCCTGCTGCAGTTTGCTTGTGATGTACGGCGCGGTCGGGTTCCGTTTGCGCTGCTTGCGCTCTACGCTCACCACCGACCACACGGCCTGCTCCAAGCGCTCGACCACCTTCATCGTCTCTGCTTCGTTCGGCAGCGCACCCGAAAGAAACTGCGCCTTGCCCTCTGCATCCAAGCCATTCGCTACACGGGCTGTCTCTCCGTCGATCCCGGTGAATTTGGCGTTGAACTCCTGCCCACTTGGAGGCACGAGGCCCGCGCCGATCAACCAGTACTCCACCGGCATAAACGCATTGATTTCTCGCTCCCGCTCCACAATCAGCCGCAGCGCAACTGTCTGCACACGCCCCGCCGAGAGCCCGCGCCGCACCTTATCCCATAGCAGAGGCGAAATCTGGTAGCCCACCAGACGATCAAGCACACGCCGCGTTTGCTGCGCGTCGACCAAGTTCTCGTTCACATCGCGGGCGTTGCCGAATGCCGCCCGTACCGCCTTTTGCGTAATCTCGTTGAACGTTACGCGCTGCAGGGTCGCACCCTTCTTCAGCATGGGCTTCAGCTGCATGGAAAGGTGCGCGGCAATCGCTTCCCCTTCGCGATCCGGGTCGGGCGCAAGGTACACAGCGTCAGCCTTGGCCGCCAACTTTTGCAGCCGCTCGACAATCTTTTCCTTCCCCGGTGAGACGATCAGCGTCGGCTCAAACGTCCTTCGCTTCAGCTCGACACCAATGTCGTTCTTCGGCAGATCCATGATGTGGCCGATCGAGGCCTCCACCTGGTACTCCGAACCGAGATATTTGTTAATCGTCTTCGCCTTTGCCGGCGACTCGACGATCACGAGTGATTTGCTCATTGTTCTTCCTTTATTCCCCACCAAACCGCTCGGAAGCATTCCGGCGCGGTTCCCGTTTCATTGCGAACCTACCACGACTTCTAAACTCGCGCCAACCCCATGACGAGTTCTTCTCGTCCTCGAAGAGCACGTAAGCTATGGGACTCGGCCCAGCACCAACCGTTTCCTTCCATCACCTTATCGGCAGGAATGCGGTTAGCTTTAGAAGGCGCGAACATAATTTTTACCTGGCATCGATCTCACTTTGCCGGACAGTTCCAGCTCGAAGAGAGCCGTGAACACCTCGGCCGAGGCAAGCTCGTTCTCGAGCACATCCATCAGCTCATCCAGCTGCACCGGCTCATCATGGCGTAAACGCGCAAATACCAGGCGCTCGTTATCGCTCATCGCTGGTTCGGTAAATAAAGATGCCGTTCCTCGCGCTTTGGATTCAGCCGAGCCTCCCGTCGCGCGCTGTTCCTGCGCATCCTCAAGCTGCAGACGGATGTCTGAAGGCAGATCTTCCCACACATCCTCCCACGTCGCGGTCAGCTTGGCCCCCTGTTTGATTAACGTGTTGGGACCCCATGAATTCTTATTGGTGACATTTCCCGGCACCGCGTACACATCCCGGTTCTGCTCCATGGCACAGCGCGCCGTAATCCTCGTCCCGCTGTACTCCGCAGCCTCAATCACCAACACCCCCACGCTCATGCCGGAGAGTGTCCGATTGCGAATCGGGAAGTTCTGCGGAGCCGGAAATGTTCCCATGGGGAACTCGGACACAATGGCTCCTCCCGCACTGAGGATCGACTCCGCAAGTCGCTTGTTCTCTTTGGGATAGACCACATCGATCCCTGTGCCCCACACCGCCAGCGTGCGCCCGCCGGCGTCCAACGTGCCCTTGTGCGCCGCCGTATCCACGCCGCGCGCCATGCCGGAAAAGATCGCCAGGCCGCGATTGGCCAGGTCCCGCGAGAGCAGCTCCGCCATCCCCGCGCCGTAGGGCGAGGGCGAACGAGTTCCCACCACGGCGATCCCCGGCCACTGCATCAGCCCTACATCTCCGCGCACCCACAGCACTGCGGGTGGATCGTAGATCTCAAGCAGCCGCCCCGGATAGTCCGCGCACTGCCGTGTCACAAAGCGCGCGCCAGCCTCCGCGACCCGCTTGGCTTCCTTCTCCGCCTCCGCCCGAGCCCGTCCATCCGCGACGAACTGCGCGCTCTTCGCCGGGATCCGCAGCGACTCGAGCTCCGTCAGCGACATTTGAAAGATCCGCTCCGCCTCCCCGGCCCGTTCTACCGCGCGCCCAACCCGCGTTGGCCCAAGCCCCGGCGTCAGCGTCAGCGCCAGCCACGCCAGCCGTCCCTCCTCGCCGATTCCCTGGTCCTCACCCTGCCACAGGGAGGTCGCCTGCGCCGCCGCCTGTACCGCCATTGCACGCTCCGCCCAAGAACATGCGCGAGACTATCACGGTGGCCGCGGACTCCGTCTACCACTAAAGCGGTGAGTCGAAACCGTTCGTACCTTGCCCGGGGATGAAGCTCCAGGCCCTAAACTGAAGATGTGCCCCTGCGCGTCGCAGCGATCGACTTCCTCAATCCCGCTCCGCTCATGTGGGATTTCCACCATCCTCCGCACCAGTCCGCACTCGCCCAGCGCTACCGCGTACACCTTACCGCGCCATCCTCCTGCGCGCGCGAACTGCTTTCGGGCGAAGCCGACCTCGGCCTGATCCCGGTCGCCGCCTTGACGGAAGACCTCCTCGTCGTTCCCGGCTGCACCATTGCCTCGCTGGCCCGCGTCCGCTCCATCCAGCTCATCGTCCGGGCTCCCCTTGCCCTTGAACAGGTCCGCACCATCGCCGCCGACACCGCCTCGCGCAGCTCCGTCGCCTACGCCCAGGTCCTCTTCCGACACTTCTTCGGCACCGACCCCGAGTTTCGTCCCGCCTCAGCCGATCCAGAGTCCATGCTTCGCGAAAACGACGCCGCGCTCCTCATCGGCGACCCCGCCCTGCTCGCGTTGGAGCGCCGCGCTGACCTGGCCGCGCGCCTCGGCCCATGCCTCTGGTACGATCTCGCCGAACAATGGCAACTCCGCACTGGCCTGCCCTGGGTCGCTGCAGTCTGGGCGGTCCGTCCCGAAGCCGTCCCGACGCCCGCAAGCCGGCTTCAACTGATCGCCGACCTCAACGCCTCGCGCGACCACGGCCTGGCCCACATCGACGATCTCGTCCGGGAGTGGACTCCCCGCATCGCGCTCGCGCCCGCCACCATCCGCGCCTATCTCACCGAAAACATCTACTACCAGCTGGACTCCGCCTGTGTCCATGCGATTCGGACTTTTCGTCAGCTCGCAGCCCAGGTGGGCGCGCTCGATGCCCTGCCAAATCTCTCCTTTCTCAGCGATTAAGGCTGCCCGCGCGACTTCCTCCCTGCCATCGGCGTCTTAGAGCGCATGTCGTCTGTGTCCGCGCTGAACAATCTCGCTTTTGCTTCCCACTGGTCGTTGGCGACCTTTCTCGCCGCGCCTGGCTCCGGCGGTGCCGGTCATAAGCTGGTCCATCTGTTCCTCTCCTTCGGTCTCGCCGGCCTCTTTCTGGTCTCGATCGTGGACTCGTCCTTTGTGCCCCTGCCCATCCCCGGCATGACCGACATCATGCTCGTGCTTTACGCCGCGCGGCATACGGACCCCTGGATGCTCATCGCCATCGCCACCGTCGGCTCCGCGCTGGGAGGCTTCTTCTCCTACCAGGTCGGGCAATCCGGAGGAATGGCCTTCATTGAGAAACGCACGCCGCCACGAGTCTTCAAACGCGTTACTCGCTGGATGGAGTCGCACGCCATTCTCGCTGTCGCTGTCCCCGCTATTTTGCCGCCGCCGATGCCGCTCAGTCCGTTTGTCCTCGCCGCGGGAGCGCTTAAGATGTCCCGGCGCAAGTTCATGATCGCCTTTACTGCTAGCCGTTTTCTGCGTCACGCGGTAGCCGTCTGGCTCGGCGTCCACTATGGCAGGTCCGTCCTGGTGTTATGGAACAAGTTCCTCGAAAAGTGGGGAACGCCCGTGCTCATCTTTCTCTGGGCAGGCATCGCCATCTCGCTCGCCTACGCCTTCTGGCAGCTCTGGAAGACCAGCCACAGTGTCGGCGCGGTGAAAGGGCGGCGTAGTGCGCCGAAGGAATCTACCGCTGTCAGCTGACAACGGAAGAACTTCTGCGCATACCAACTTGTTTGCAAATATTTTCCAGGTACTGCTTCTCTAGGGTGGGGATTGCTGCAGGGCGTCGGCTGATCTCCTAAGACAGGGACCCCCAGCAAAAAGCAATTGGTAGCAGCTGTACTTCATAGCCGTCGTTATCATGCAGCCGCCGAATTTATCAGGGTGACGAGTTCGCCATAACTGGCTATCCTTTCGGATGCATGGATCAGCTCGACGAGCTCGGGCTGAAGAGCCGGTTCAAGGCCGGTGTCGTGACGGGAGAGATGTCGGAAGCGAAGCTAATCGCAAAGGCAAGGCACTTAGCGGCAGACTGCGCCTACTACGTGCGCGAACGCGAGTCTGCGGCGAAGGCTGTCACTTCGAAGCAGTGCGATTCCGATCCATCCACCAAGTTGAAATGGAGAGCTTCATGAACGTGGTACGAAATCTGGCGCTGAGCCTTGCCCTTTGCTCGTGGATGCACGCGCAGACCACCGCTTCGTCCGTTCCGATCGCCGACTACATCCACCAAAGCTGGGACAAGCTAAGCCGCTCGATGAGCGAGTGCAAGTCGGTCGTTGACATCAAGGTCACCACCGCGCCGATCCTCTACCTGCCCGCCGGCATGGCCACGCCTCCCGCCGTGACCGCCATGCAGCAGCAGTGCTCCGTCCAGGTGGCGCACCTGCCCCGGCCCATCGCAAAGATGGGCGACGTCAAGGTCACGGAAATTCCCAAGGAGGGCCTGCTCTATCTTCCCAACCCGTACGTGGTTCCGGGAGGACGGTTCAACGAAATGTACGGATGGGATAGCTATTTCATCCTGCTCGGGCTGTTGCAGGACAACCGTGTCGCGACCGCCGAGGGCATGGTCGAAAACTTCTTTTTCGAAATTGAGAATTACGGCGCGATCCTGAACGCAAACCGGACTTACTTCTTTACACGCTCGCAGCCGCCGCTGCTTTCGAGCATGGTTGCGGAGGTGTACGCGCGCACCCAGGACAAGGCCTGGCTTGCCCGAGCCTACGGCTACGCCACGCGCGATCACAGCTTGTGGATGCAGGCGCCGCACCTTGCCGGAGACACCGGCCTGGCGCGCTACCACGACCTGGGCGACGGCCCTGTGCCCGAGATGGCCGACGACAGCACCTACTTCCCGGACGTCATACGCTGGTTGCTCGCCCACCCGGAGGTAAAAACCACGTACCTGGTCGAGGGCAGCGCACAACCCGATGCGGCTGAAGCTGCACGCCTCGCCAGCGCAAGCTGCGACGTCCACACATCCCGGGTTTGCGCGGCCGCCTATGCGGATGGTCACCGGCTTAGCGCTGCCTTCTTCCACAGTGATCGTGCCATGCGTGAATCGGGCTTCGACACCAGCTTCCGCTTCGGTCCGTTCAGCGGCTCAGCCGAGCAGTACGCACCCGTGTGCCTCAACAGCCTGTTGTATAAATATGAGCGCGACATGGCGACCTTCGCCCATGTGCTCGGCAAGGCTGACGAAGAGGCGCGATGGAATGCCCTTGCCGAGACCCGCAAGTCTGCTATCGACAAGTATCTCTGGCACGCGGACAAGGGCCTTTACCTGGACTTCAACTTCCATACGCATCAGCCCTCGGACTACGATTTCGTCTCTACGTTTTACCCGCTCTGGTCCGGCGTTGCCGCGCCACAACAAGCCGAAGCGGTCCGAAGAAACCTGCCGCTCTTTGAGCGCGAAGGTGGCCTGGCGATCAGCGATCGTGTGAGCGGCGTTCAGTGGGATCTGCCCTACGGCTGGGCCCCGACCAACTGGCTCTCGGTGGCCGGCCTGGACCGCTATGGCTTCCACGCCGACTCCGCTCGCATCAGCCGTGAGTTCATGAAGTCGGTGGAGACCAACTATCTTCTCGACGGCACTATCCGCGAGAAATACAACGTCGTCAGTGCCGATGCCAACGTCGCGGTCGCCGCCGGCTACAAAGCAAACGTCATCGGCTTCGGCTGGACCAACGGCGTCTACACCAGCATGCAGGCACTGCTCGCCGGCAACCCCAAGGCGGCCCCTGCGCCCCCAAACACC
>CAXTQE010000066.1:0-19453 GCA_964246225.1 uncultured Acidobacteriaceae bacterium
CGCTAAAGCCACCCCACAGCCCCGCCCTTACTTCGTCTCCTACTCGGTCGCCGACGCCGAAAGCGTCAGTATGTCTGCGCAGTTCGGCGCGCTTTCGGGTGAGAACGAATCCCACCGCCGCACCGCCGACGTGCAGGTCCGCCTTGGCTCGGAAGCTGAAGACAACACCCACGGCACCCATCGCAACTCCGGCCTCACCACCATGCCACTGCCGCTGACCGACGACCGCGAGGCCCTCGCCCGCTCGCTTTGGTTTGCCACCAATCGCGGCTACGGACGTGCGCTCGACAGCTTCCTCCAGGTCAAAACCGAGCAGCAGGTTCGCGCCAAGGAAGAAGACTCTTCCGCCGACTTCTCGAAGGAAACGCCACAAACCGCGCTCGTCCCCGTCGACAGCAGCTTCACGCCCGAGTCGCCGCTGCTCACGAACAAAGCCCAGTGGCAGGCGCGCCTACGCGAGCTCTCCGGCCTCTTCAAGCAATTCCCAGACATCTTCTATAACAACGTCGGCCTCCAGGCCTCAAATGAGGTCGACTACTTCGTCGCGTCCGACGGCACCCGCGTCAGCACGCCCAATCACGTTGCCCGGCTGGTCATTGTCGGCCGCACCCGCGCCGCCGACGGCATGGACCTCTACCGCGTTGAGACCTTCGAGTCCGACGAGCTCGGCCGCCTGCCCGACCAAAACGTTCTCGTCGCCAAGACCCTCGCCATGTGCAAAAATCTCGAGGCCCTCCGCGTCGCCCCCGTCACCGAGCCCTTCAACGGCCCCGCCATCCTCTCCGGCCGCGCCTCCGCCGTCTTCTTCCACGAGGTGCTCGGCCATCGGCTCGAAGGCCAGCGCCAGAAGGGCGACGAAGAAGGCCAGACCTTCACCAAGCTCCTCAACAAGCCCATCCTTCCCACCTTCATGTCCGTCGCCGACGACCCCACCGTCGCCAACTTCGACGGCATCGCCCTCAGCGGCCACTACGTCTACGACGACGAAGGCCAGAAGGCTCGGCGGGTCGAACTGATCAAAGATGGCGTGCTCGAAACGTTCCTCATGTCGCGCCTCCCCATCGCCAGCTTCTCCGCCTCGAACGGCCACGGCCGCGCCGAAGCCGGACACATGCCCACCGGCCGCCAGGGCAATCTCATCGTCACCTCGTCAAAGACCGTGCCCGAAGCCGAGTTGCGCGAGATGCTCAAAGCCGAAGCGAAGAAGCAGGGCAAAGCCTACGGCCTCTACTTTGAGGACATCTCCTCCGGCTTCGCGGTCACCAGCCGCCGCAGTCCGCAAGCCTTCTCGGTCGTGCCGCTGGTCGTCTACCGCGTCTTCGTCGACGGCCGGCCCGACGAGCTCGTCCGCGGCGTTTCGATCGTCGGCACGCCGCAAGCCGCGCTCAGCCGCATCGTCGCCACGGGAAACAAGCAGGACGTCTTCAACGGCATCTGCGGAGCCGAGAGCGGCAACATTCCGGTTTCGGCCGTAGCCCCCGCCATGCTCGTTTCGGAGATCGAAACCCAGCGCCAGGCCCAGGGTTCCGCGCGTCCGCCCATCGTCCCTCCGCCCACCGAAACCGCCGCGAAATAACTCGTAGGCTACCCTTCTGGCCAGCATCGACAGGTCCGCCCGATGTTAGAGATCGGTGGCCCAGTCCACAACGTCGAGAAAAGGAGCCAGGTGCTTAAAAGCCCCATCATGGCTTACCAGGATCGCGTTTGCCGCAAGAGCCTGCGAGGCAATCAGCAGGTCCATCAGCGACAAGCTCCTTCCCACCGCATTCATCCCAGCCCGGAGCTTCCCGTAGGCCTGTGCGGCATTGGAATCCCATGGCAAAATTTGAATAGCTGCAAAGAACTCCTCGCACGCACTTCGCAAGCGAGTAGCTTCGGGCCTTTTGTGAAGTCCGAAACGGATCTCTGCCTCGCTAATCGACGAAATGGCCAGGCCGGCTTCGGCCTCCATCGCGAGATAGCTGCTCCTGGCGGCTGGGGAACGGCCACTGATCAGGTAACTGGCCGTATTGGTGTCGAGCAGATAGAGCAACTTCATAGCGCCTTCCTTTTCATCAGCAAGGACGCTCAGGGTTGCCGGAACCCACACGGCGGGATGATTCCTCTAACACCATGGTTTTGGAATCAAAGAAGATCTCGGTCAGGAGGTAACGACAGGTCACGCTCCAGCACAAAGTCGGCAGACCCCGCCTCATCCAGCTTGGCAAAGATCTCCGCCATGGACGCGTGCAATGGCTTCTCCGACAGACTGAGGACGCCGCTCTGCGAGTCTCGCTGAAGATAGACTTCGTCCGTAGCAAACCGAAACCCGGCAGGGATCGTGACGTGCTGACTTCTCCCGCTCATAAACACCCTTGCCTTCGCTACTTGCCCCATCGAGACCTCCTTCTGCTAGATATCATGCTACACGGCAGAACTATTTTCAACGCTTATTTGCCTTCGGACGCCGGATCGCGATGTCCCTCCTCAAAGTCCCAATCCCCGTCGGTCACTCTCATCCTCCTCCAGTAAACTGTTCCCAACCGAGGACCTCCTTGTTGCCCAAATTGAACGCCGCCGTCTCTCTCGCGCTCCTCGCCTGCACTCTCCCCGCCGTCTCGCAAACTTCCGCAAAAGTCGCCGACCCCCTCCTCGAGGCCATGCAACAGGAGCTCGACCGCGAACGCAACCTCCTCACCCTCCCCGGCCTCCAAAAGCCCTACTTCATCGAGTACCGCCTCGACGACTTCAACACCTGGGAGGCCGTCGCCAGCTACGGCGCGCTCGATCGCGAAGAAGCCAGCCACCAGCGAGTCGTCCGCGTCACGGTTCGCGTCGGCGACTATGCCTCGGACTCAAGCTCCAGCCGCGGAGAAGGCTCGATCGAGCTCGCCCCCGAGGACAACGATCCCGGCGCCCTCCGCTACGCGCTCTGGACCACGACCGATGAGGCCTACAAGAACGCCCTCCGCGCCTACGCCACCAAACAGGCGCAGCTGAAGCGCTTCGAAAAGCCCCCCACCGAGAAAGATTTCGCCTCCGCGAAGCCGGAAGTCGCCGTCGAACCCCTCCCCTCTCTCGATCTCGACAAGGCCGAGTGGAAGCGGCGCATCGTCGACGCCAGCGGAGCCTTTCTCGCCGACCCCGCCCTGGTTCAATGCGCGCCCCACGTGCAGTACTCAGAGGCCAGCGTGCGCGGCCTGGTCGTCAACCATTACCTGGTCAACACCGAGGGCACCACCCTGCGCCACGGCTACTCCGGCTACAGCGCAAACTACAGCGTCGGCGGCCAGGCGGACGACGGCATGCGCCTTTCGCGCGACAACGGGTCCACGGCGGAGAAAGCCAGCGAGCTCGACTCCGCCATCGCCTTCCACCGGAGGGCCGTCGAGGATGTCTCGAGCTTCGAGGCTCTGCGCAACGCGCCGGTCGCCGACGCCGAAGACTTTCACGGGCCGGTTCTGTTCTCCGGCGATGCCGCCACCGACATCCTCAACCGCCTCTTCGTCCCCAACATCCAGTCCGACCGCCCCGACATGGGCACCACCGCCCGCACCACCGGAGCCTACCAATCCAGCTTCCGCGCCCGCGTCCTGCCGGAGTTCATGGACGTCGTCGATGACCCACGCCTGAAGACCTTCGCCGGCAAGTCGCTGCTCGGAGCCTACGCGGTCGATGACGAAGGCACCCCCGCCCAGGCCGTCGACGTCGTCGACCACGGCAAGCTGATGAACTACCTCGTCAGCCGGACGCCTATCCGCGACTTTCCCATCTCAAACGGCCACGGCCGCGCAGCCCCCGGGCAATCCCCCCGCGCGGTCTCCGGAGTCGTCCTCTTTAAGTCGGTCACCCCCGTTCCGGCGGCAGAGATGCACGCCCGGCTCGTCGCCATGGCCAAGGAACAGGGCCGTGACGTCTACGAAGCGGAAACCCTGGGCGGCGAACTCGCCCCACGCATCCTCTACCGCGTGCACCCGGACGGCTCCCGCCAGCTCATCCGCGGCGCGGTCTTCGACGAGCTCGATAACCGCAGCCTGCGCTCGGATATCGTCGCCGCCGGCGATGACCTCTACGTCCAGAACACCCTCGGCGCACTTCCCCAAACCACCATCGCCCCGTCTCTGCTCTTCGGCGACATCGGCGTCAAGCGCGCCACTGAGGAGCAGCAAAAATTGCCCTACTATCCGCCCCCCAGATAATCTCGGTCGATTTAGTTCAGTCGTACCAGCCACGCTGTGGCGTCCGGAAGGTGGATGGCTGCGACGATGCTCTCGGCGGTCCCGCGGCGAGGAACCACCGGGTTGATCCGCACCCAAAAGCCCGTCGGCCCGGCAAACTCGATCACCTTGGCCGTTGGGTATTGCCGGAGAAGATCGTTCTTGGTCTGGATGGCGTCGGCCTGGTCGAGAAACGCCCCGACCTGCACGCACCAGCGCCCTTCAGGGTCAGAGCCCGGATGCGCAAAAACCTCGATCCGCACCCTGGCGACGCCCACTCGATAAACGCCGATCTCCTTGGCCGCGGCCAGCGATAAATCAAGCGTCCGGCCCTCCACGAACGGCCCGCGATCCGTGATCTTCGCTACCACGGACTGATTCGTCGCTAAATTGGTCACCCGCACCGTGGTTCCCATGGGCAGCTCCCGGTGCGCCGCCGTCAGGGCGTTCTGGTCGAAGATGCTGCCATCGGCGGCCTGCCGGTTGTGATACGGCGGACCATACCAGCTAGCCAGGCCCACCTCGATCGAGATCGGCTGGCCCAGCAGATCGTCAGTCGGAGCGGCCGGAGCGGGAGCTCGAACCGACGGTGCCGGAACACGTTCCACCGGCGCCGGCTGCCCAGTAGCGGCAGGGGCCGTTGCCGCGGCTGGAGGAACATACGCCACCTGGCTGCGATGCTGGCAGCCCGCCAGCCCCAGGCTCGAAAGGCCAAGCGCAACGGCCCCCAGGCGCCGCCACGTCACGAACGGCCAGGCCCCGAACGATGATCCTGGTCGATGCGCTCCGCCAGACGCTGCAGCTCGAGCGCCGCCCGCTTCAGCGCAGCCGAGCCGTTGCGCCGCACCTCCGGCACTACCTCATCGTTAATGTAAGAGATCACCCGCTTGACCTCGTCCTCAGCCTGTTCAGCGGCGTGACGTACCTTGTCGTCCCAGGGCTGTTTCGAAGATGCGTTGGCCATCGAGTCACCTCGCCGCGGTTCGCGGAAGTAGCAGCCGAAGCTGCCTTCCCTCCAGTATGCGCGGTTGCAGTCCGACGATGCCAGCGGGGGGCCGCGACTGTCCCAATGTAGTAACGGACCAATTTGCCGGGAAGCAAATCGAAGCTCAAAACAGGATGGCTTCCGAAGGGGGACGCTGTTGCCGGCGAGGCGATACCACCGTCGCAACTGCCACTCGCGCGGTAACTTCGCAGGTACCCCCGGTTCCCTCAGGAGACTTTCGCAGGGCGTCTTGAGAGAAGACTTTTCTGCAAACGGAGGTTTGAATTTACCGTTGAATCGCCGATTTGCTCCATTCGCTGGATCCCCCTTGGTGGGAGCAGGGCCGGAGCATAGTTTTACGAAGGAACAGATCTGCGATTCCTTACGCGTCGACTCGCGATCGAAAGACATCCAACACGCATCAGAATCGCTAGACGATTAGAGATGTGCTTCACGCATACCGTCGGCTTCGGCGATACAAACTTCAGGAGAAACGCCTCATGGCAAGGAAGCCCGCAAAGCTAGTTGAACGTGGTCTCGTACAGGCAGCAAAGATTGGTTGGGCCGTGTTCAGCCGCCTCAACAACATCAGTCCGAATGAGAGCTTCACGCCGAAGTGGAGCGACAAGCCGCTGCTCAAGAGCTACCAAAAAGAGAAGCCGCCGCTCGGCTGGCCTCGTACCACCGACTCGCTCTGCCCCAAGTGTGTGCCCGCAATCCGCCAGCAGATCATCGACGGGAAGCTTCCGCATGAGATTCTGCTCAATGAGAAGGTCGGTGAGATCAAGGCGCAGATCATCGAGCGCGATGGCCAGATCCTGATGGTGAAGGATTGCCCGATCCACGGCCACTTCGAAGACGTGATGTCCATGGACACAGACTTCTTCAAGCACCTGGAAGAGGTCTTCCCCGGCCGCGACATCCGCGCGCACAACGATGAAACACTGCACAACCACGGCACCTCCACCGTCACTCACGGTCGCGGCTCCGTCCTTACCATCGACCTGACCAATCGCTGCAACATGATGTGCGACCCGTGCTTCATGGATGCAAACCAGGTAGGCTTCGTCCACGAGCTGACATGGGACGAGATCAAGACCATGCTCGACAACGCCGTGACCATCAAGCCCCGGCGGCAGATGTCGGTACAGTTCTCAGGTGGCGAGCCGACCTTGAGCCCCTACTTCCTCGATGCGGTCTCCTACGCGCGTAAGGTTGGCTACACCTCCGTGCAGGCTGCCACCAACGGCATTGAGTTCGCCAAGTCCAAGGAGTTCTGCAAGGCCGCAGCGGAAGCCGGTCTGCGTTATGCCTACCTCCAGTTCGACGGCATCGGCAATGCAGCCAACTCCCACCGCAAGGTTGGCAACGCCTTCGACGTGAAGCTGCAGGCGATTCACAACCTGCATGAGGCCGGCGTGGACATCGTGCCCGTGACCTGCATCATCAACGGCATCAACAATGAGCAGGTCGGCCGCATCATTGAGTTCGCGCTCGAAAACCCCAAGAAGATCAACTTCCTCTCCTTCCAGCCGGTCAGCTTCACCGGCCGCGACGAAGAGGTCTCGGATGAGCGCCGCCAGGCTCAGCGCTACACCCTGTCGCACCTGGCGCATGACGTCAAAAACCAGACCGGCCTCGGCGAGCCGACACGCGACTGGTTCCCCATCTCCTTCATGTCGACCTTCTCCGACTGGGCCGACCTCGTCCACGGGCCGGACCGCGACTGGGGCCAGCTCTCCTGCGGCTGCCACCCAAACTGCGGCATTTCGATGGCACTGATGATCGACAAGGAGACCAAGGAAGCGGCTCCTGTAACGGCTTTCATCAACGCCGACCGTCTCGCCAAGGATGTCGCCCGCATCAACGACGCGGCACGCGGCAAGTGGATCTCGATCATCGGCGTGACGCTGGCTCTCCTGCGCAACTACACCCCGCAGAATGCGCCGACTCACTTCAAGATCAAGGACCTTCTGGAGAAATTCGACAAGAGCTTCGGAGCCACCGGTAAGAGCTACGGCAAGGTAACCGCGGATCGCACGATGGACGACATCGCCAAGCGCCGCGGCGATCGTTGGAACTTCCTCTTTATCGCCGGAATGTGGTTCCAGGATCTCTTCAACTACGACTTCCGCCGCACCGAGCAGTGCATCATTCCGTATGCCACGCAGGAAGGCGAGATCAGCTTCTGTGCCTACAATACCGGCGTAGGCTGGCGCAATATCATCGAGAAGATGCACATGACCTCCACCCTCACCAAGTGGTACGAGGAGCACGGTCGTCACGATATCTTCGCCGGCGGCAAGAAGGTAGCGATGGAGAAGGAAGGCAAGTACGATCTCGTGGTCAACGACGAGCACGTCAACGCCGCTGCCAATGACACCTTCGAGAAGAGCGGCATCGCCAAGAACGCACGCGAAGAGAAGATTCGCGCCCGCGACGCGAAGATGAAGCAGGAGGCCGAAAACAGTAAGATGGCTGCGCTTTATCGCAAGGAAGTGTTGGGCGAGAAAGCTCCTGAGGGCGGGTTCGTTCCGCTTGGCGCAATCGGCGGCCTGGGCGGCATTGCTCCGGCACCGAAGCGTGAGGTTGAGGTGGTTGAATCGATCGCAGAAACCGTCTCGGGCGATTAATGCCGGTTCCCGTTAGTAAGTAGAAGGCCGCCATCGCTGGCGGCCTTCCATTTTTTATGCGCCTTAGAGCTCATCTCGGTGCGTCTCCTGCCGGCAATTTGGGTTAAGTACATCTTCCCGTCCTGGGGGAACGTCCTTGTTGAAAAGACAAGTTGCATGGGAATGTCTAGGATGTGCATATGGAGAGTGGTTCCGTTCCGGCTTCAGGGCAGGACAGCTTGTTCTCTCACGTCCAATCCGGCGTGGGCGTTCTGGTTGCTGAACCGATCAATCGCCGGCTCGTAGAGGGCGCTGCCTTGCAGATCGGTCTCTCCGCGACGGTCATTGAACAGGCGGAATTCAACCCCCTTTCGCTTGCCCGCTTTGAAATCATTGTGGCGGATGAGCCCTTCGCTTCTCAAATTCGGCAGGCGCTGCTGGAGCGAGAGCATCGCGGTGGCGGCCTTCATTCCTCTGTGCTCGCCGTACAGTCAGGTGAGACCGAGGGTGTCTCGAACAGCGTCAAAGGCTCGTCGCCGAAGCTGGCCGGCTCGAACCTCGATGGAGTTCTGGCGCTGCCGATGCAGCCTGCGGCGCTCGCCGAGCAGTTGAGCCTGATTCTGTACGCACACCGTGCCTTTGCTCAGCGCTACAAATCTGCCTTTGAAGAGTTGCACCTGAATCGTCGTATCTTCCGTTCGGTCACCAGCGGGATCTCTGTCGCGGATGCGACCCTGCCGGACCTGCCGCTGGTGTACGTCAACCCTGCCTTCGAGGTCATGACAGGCTATTGTCTGGAGGAGGTTGAAGGGAAGAACTGCCGTTTTCTGCAGGGTTCTCATCACGACCAACCCGGCGTGACCCAGCTTCGAGAGGCGCTGCGGGATCAGCGGGAGGTCATCGCCCTCCTGAAGAACTTCCGCAAGGATGGCAGCGCGTTCTGGAATGAGCTCTCGCTTTCTCCCGTCCGCAATCGTGACGGCGAGCTGACGCATGTGGTCGGCATCCAGACCGACGTTACGGCGCGGGTCGAGTTTGAAGCGGCGCTGCGCGAGAGCGAAAAGCTGGCCGCCGTCGGTCGACTGGCGTCGTCGATCGCCCACGAGATCAATAATCCTCTGGAGTCGGTGACCAACCTGCTCTACCTGGCGCGCACCGCGGACGACATGAGCGAGACCATGCGCTATCTCGCCATGGCGGACAAGGAGTTGCAGCGCGTCGCGCAAATCACGTCGCAGTCTCTGCGCTTCTATAAGCAGTCAAGCAAGCCGCAGCCGATCCGTGTCGAGGAGATGATCCATTCGGTGATGGATCTCTATGAGAGCCGCGCGGACAACTCCCAGGTAACGATTGAACGCAGGGATCGCTCGAAAGAACTGGTCGTTTGCCTCGAAAGCGAGATACGGCAGGTGCTCACCAACCTGATTCGCAACGCGATCGATGCCATGCATGGCCGCGGCGGACGGCTTCTGATTCGTAGCCGGGACGCGACGAACTGGCGAACGGGAGTACGCGGAGTCAGGATGACCATCGCCGACACGGGTACCGGAATCAGCACAAGCACGCGTCACAATCTCTTCAAGCCCTTCTTCACCACAAAGGGTCTATCCGGAACGGGGCTCGGCTTGTGGGTGTCGGCGGAGATCGTCACTCGCCACCAGGGGCATCTCACCGTCCGCAGCACTCAGCGCCCGGAGTCGAGCGGCACGGTGTTCCAGTTCTTTCTACCTCTTAAGGTAGCCACGGGGGCCTGAGCACCCCGAGCGACGAGCAGCAAACGCGCTCGGTAAATCCACCTCTAGGCAGAGACGGGAGTTAGCCGTTACAATCACCGCAAGCCGCAAAATGAACTTGTGTACCACCGTTCGATAGCTCACGCGCTCTTCCCTCCAAGGAGACTTACGCCTCATGAAACTGACTGCACGAGTACCGGTGACGGCCGGTTTGATGGCAATGCTTTTGACATCCGCCATCGGGTGCCAGCATCTGGAAGCCAATGACCAGATCAACAAGGGCGTCGCCGCCTTCAAGAACGCCCGATATGAGGAGGCAGAGGGTCACTTCCAGAAGGCAATCAGCATCGATCCGGACAACCCGAATCCTCGACTCTATCTCGCTACAACCTATGCCTCACAGGTCGTTCCCAATCTTGATACGCCGGACAACAAAAAGGTGGCGCAGCAGGCTCTCGCGGGCTTCCAGGAGGTGTTGCAGAAGGATCCCAACAACATCAATGCGCTGAAGCAGATTGCCTCCATCGATCGCAACACAGGCAAGCCGGATGAAGCCAAAGACTATGAGAAGAAGGTGATCGCGCTCGACCCGAAGGACGCCGAGGCGCTTTACACCGTGGGCGTGGTCGATTGGCTGCAGGCCTACAAAAACGCGGTAACCACGCTCCAGGGCGAGAACCTGACGGACAAGAGCGACGGCAATTCCAAGCTCTCGAAGGCCGGGTGTGCCAGGCTTACGGCCATGAACGCACCCTTGGTGACGGAAGGGAACAGCTACCTGCAGAAAGCGGTGGATGTGAACCCAACCTATGAAGAGGCGATGACATATCTGTCCTTGATGTCGCGCCGCAAGGCCGACCTCGAGTGCGGCAATGCGCCGGCAGTGAAGGCGGATCTGGATCAGGCTGACATGTGGGCGCAAAAGTCCATGGGCGCGCGCAAGGAAAACGAGCGGCGCAAGGAAGAAAAGGAACACGGCGTCACGCAGTAAAGACGCGAGCAGAGAGCGGAAGCCTCCCGGCGTGGGAGGCTTTCGCTTTTGCGCTTCGTTCCCCGGAGGAGATTCAAATGACGCGATTCGGCTTGATCTTGGCGATGCTTTTGGGACAGGCTGCCGCGGCGCAAACTGCTCCGGCATCGCCTGCCGTGCTGGCCGTGGTCAACCAGAAGCAGCATGCGTTGGTGCTGGTCGATCCGCATACGTACGAAACGCTCGCGACGGTGCCGGTGGGCGTGAACGGACATGAGATTGCCGTCTCCCCCGACGGAACTCTGGCCTACGTGCCCATCTATGGCAATGCCGGCGTGGGCCGGCCGGGCACCGATGGGCGGGAGATCGACATCGTCGATGTCACGACGAAGAAAATGGTGGGCACAATCGACCTTGGCCGCCCCATCCGGCCGCACAAAGCCATCTTCGGGCCGGACGGCATGCTCTATGTCTCGGGCGAACTGGCGCATGCAATCCTGATCATCGACGTCCACGCGCGCACCGTGGTAGGCGAGATTCCTACCGGCGCGAAGGAGTCGCACATGTTCTGCTTCTCGCCGGACGGCAGCCGCATCTACACGGCGAACGTGGGAGATGGCAGCGTCAGTGTGCTGGACGTGAAGGCGCGCAAACTCATCCAGGTCATTCCGCTCACCAAGCGCGTGCAGCGGATCTCGGTGTCCCGCGACGGCCGCTGGGTCTTCACATCCGACTGGGATCAGCCGCGGGTCGCGGTTCTCGACACGCGCGGCAACACGCTGAGCCGCTGGCTGCCCACAGCCGGCATGCCGTACGTAACGTTTCCAACCGTCGATGGCACGTCGCTGCTGGTGGCGGAGACGGACCAGACCGATGCCACAAAGGGCCTGCTCGAGGTCTTCCACCTGGCAGACTGGAAGCCGCTGCGCTCGTTCCCGCTGCCTTCCGCACAAAACGGCGGATTCCTGGCGCGGGGCGATCTCGTGTACCTGTCGGAGCCGCTGGGAGGCAACATCGAGGTGCTGAACACCAGGTCCTGGACCATGGACCAGCCGATCGTGCTTGCCGTGGGCGCGGACGGCCTCGGCTGGGTCCGTTGAGCGCCGCTCCAAAAATTCGAACTCCCAACGCGCTGCTCCGCCTGCGCAAGCACGCCGACTACCAGCGCGTGTATACCAGCAGCCGCAAGCAGTTTTCCAAGCAGATGGCCTACTTCTACTCGCTGCGGCCGGAGCAAGGTCCAGACGGAAAGGCCCGGAGATCGGATACCCCGGGGCCGCGCGTCGGTCTTACCGTGGGCAAGGTGCTGGGCAAAGCCGTCGACCGCAACCGGATCAAGCGAAGGCTGCGCGAGTGCGTGCGACGGCACACCAAGTCGCTGACGTTTCCAGTCGATGTGATCCTGCATCCGCGGCGGTCGGTGCTCGAGATGGAGCATCAGGTGCTGGACCGCGAGGTGGCAGGCATCTTCCGGCAGATTCAGCAGGCGCTCGAAAGATCTCGCGGAACGCGTGCAGCAGAGCCTTCGCAAACGTCATGAACAGGCTGGGAGCAGCCGGGCTGCGGCTCGGGTTTCTCGGGTACAAGCAGGTGGTTTCCCCGGTGCTGCATGCCGTCGGGGTCTCGCGGTGCATCTTTCTGCCGACGTGCTCGGAATATGCCTTCGTGGCGCTGTCGCGGCATGGGGTGTGGCGCGGATTGCGGCTGGCGGCGGCACGCGTGGCGCGTTGTCATCCGCTCGGCAAGGGTGGATTCGACCCCGTACCCTAGCGGATGTTACGAACGGGGAAGAGCCTTCGCCGCGGTGAGCATTTATCATCGGAGCAGCGAGCACTTGCGCTCCCTTCAGAAAGACAGGTTCCGTGGCAGAGTTCAAAAATCCGAATCAACCCGGCGCGGCCCAGGAAAGCCGAAGCCTCATGCTGGTGCTCGTGGCCGTGCTGCTGGGCCTGACGGCGTTCAACTTTTATCGTGCCCGGCACAATCCGCAGACGGCGTCGCCGAACTCTGCAGCCGTGATGGAGCAGCAGAAAAACGTGCAGCATCCGGAACCCACCGTGGCCGCAACCGTCGGGGGTCAGGTGATCCAGGTGCCGGTCGTGGCGCAGGCCGAAAGCACGACGGTGGTCGAAAACGAGCTCTACCGGATCACATTTTCCAATCGCGGCGCGCAGGCCACAAGCTGGATCCTGAAGAAGTACAAGGACTCCTACGGCAAGCCGCTCGACCTGGTGCATACCGCGGCGGCGGCCTCGGTAGGCTATCCACTTGCGCTGTACACATACGATCCGTCGCTGACCGCGAACCTGGCGAGCGCGCTCTATCTGCCCTCGACGACGGGGCTGCTGAATGCGCCGGGCACGTTGACCTTCAAGTACGGAGCAGGCGAGTACAGCGTCACCAAAACGTTCTCCTTCGATGACTCCTACGTCGTGCGGGCGGACACGCAGGTGCTGCGCAATGGTGCGCCCATTCGTGCGCTGCTTGAGTGGCCAGGAGGCTTTGGCGACCAAGAGACGGCGCTCTCCTACGGCGGCGCGCAGCTGGACTTCAGCCAGGGAGGACGCGAAAAACACCAGGGACCCAAGGATGTGCACGGCGGTGCCACGCTCTCGGGAGGCTTCGACTGGGCGGGCGTTTCGGACCTCTACTTCGCCAGCATCTTTCTTCCCGACCACCCGGAAGACGCCACCGTCGCGACCATGCACGAAGATCTGATCGTTCCCAAGGCGAGCCGCCACAACGGGCTGGGGAATGGAACGCCGGCTAAACCGCATAGCAACCCGGCCAAGGATGAGGTGAAGGTACCGCTCCTGGGTGCGGCCGTGGGCGATCTTTCCGGCCACACGCAGACGGCGCTCTTTGTCGGCCCCAAGGCTGTGGATGTGCTGCGCAACGTGCATGGGGCCAACCCCAGCGTCACGCTCGAGCCGCTGCTCGACTTCGGCTTCTTCGGCTTCGTCGGCAAATACCTGTTTCTGGCGCTCCGGGCCATCAACCAGCACATAACGGCGAACTGGGGCTGGGACATCGTGTGGCTCACGGTGCTGATCAACCTGGTCATCCTGCCGTTGCGCATCAAGACCATGCAGTCCGGCCTGAAAATGCAGCGCATCCAGCCGCAGATGGACGCCATCAAGGCCAAGTACAAGACCCTGAAGGTGACCGACCCGAAGCGCAACGACATGAACGCCGAGATCATGCAGCTGCAAAAAGATAACGGAGTCAACATGTTCGGCGGCTGCATTCCGACGCTGATCCAGCTGCCTCTGCTGTTTGCCTTCTTCGGCATGCTGCCCAAAGTTGTGGAGCTGCGGCAGGCGCACTGGTACTGGCTGCCCGATCTCTCTGCGGCCGACCCCTGGCACATCCTGCCGATTCTGATGGTGTTGAGCCAGTTTCTGGTGCAGTTCTACACGCCCTCGCCGGGAGTCGATCCGCAGCAGCAAAAGATGATGGCCTTCATGATGCCCATGGTCTCGGGCTACATGACCTGGAACTATGCATCGGGGCTGGCACTCTACTGGTCCGTGGGCAACGTGATCTCGATCGCCACGCAGGCGGTCATGAACCGCACCAGCCTCGGGGCCGAGATGCGTGAGATCGCCGCCAAACGCGCGCGACGCAAAGCCGGCATCGGGACCTCGACAGCCAAGACCATCCAGGGCAAGCCGGTGCGACGCTGAGCGCCCCTCGGCCCCCGGCTGAGCAGACGCAAACGATGTCCGCGGATGGGCAACGATTTGCAGATCTGCTGGATCCTCTGCTGGGTGCGCTGCTGCGGAGTTCCGCACTGGCCCTTACCTATACGCTCAAGGTGAGAGGTGACCGGTCCATTCCCCTGCTTGTCGTCGAGTTGAGCGGAACAGACGTACCGGTGCTGCTGGCGAGGAATGCGGAGCTGCTCCTCGCCTTCGAGCACCTCAGCGCAAAGGCGCTGCGGCTGGAGGATGAGCAGCACGATTGGATCAGCTTCGACGCAGGCGGCTTCAAAGCAATGCGGGAACGCCGCGTGCAGCGAGACGCCGCCCAGGCGGTGCAGCAGGTCCGTACCACCAGGCAGCCCTTCCGCTTTCCCCCGATGAACTCGCGCGAGCGCCGTCTGCTGCATCTAGCGCTCGCGCCCTCGGGCCTGAAGACTGCCTCCGAGGGCGAAGGCCCGACTCGCCGGCTGGTAGTCTATCCGGCGTAGCCTCAGGCGATCCGGCGTAGCCTCAGGCGATGAGCACCACTTTCCCCAACCCGCCCTTTTCGGCTGCAGCCTGACCTGCGCCAGCCTCGGCCAGCGGCAGCATGCGGTCGATCGGAATGCTGAGCCGCCCCGCAATCACATCCTTGGCAAGCTTGAGCATCCGTTCAGGATCCGGCTTGCAGACAACCGGAACGACCTTCACTGTCGGGTGCATCGCAACGTTCTTGGGTGGCCCCAGCACCGACGCAAAAACGCCGCCCTGCTTGACCTTCCCCATCAGCATCGCCGCGGTCTCGCCTCCCACCGCGTCCGCAACCGCGTCCATAAAGCCGACGGAGCTCATAGCTTTTTCGTCGTCCAGCGCGACCACGGAGTCGGCTCCAAGCGTACCAGCCTCCTCAAGCTGCTTCTTACGCACACCTGCAATGACGTGAGCACCCGCATCCTTCGCCGTGCGGATGGCGCTGCGTCCCACACCCCCCAGGGCTCCGGCGATCAGGACCGTCTGGCCTTCGCCAATGCCGGTACCAAGCCGGATGAGCTGCTCGCCGGTCAAGGTAACCAGCGGCAGGGAGGCGGCAGCGACGATCTCCAGACCCTCAGGAATCTTCGCAAGATCCGATGCCTTCACGGCGCAGAGCTCGGCATACGTTCGCTCCGAAAGCGCAAACACCTGGTCGCCAGGCTCGAAGCCGTTCACGCCGGGGCCGACCGAGCGGACGGTCCCCGAAAGGTCGCGTCCGAGAATGCCGGGAAAGTCGACGGGGAAGCGCGCCTGTGCCTCGCCCGAGCGCATCTTCCAGTCGACCGGATTGATGCTGGCCGCCGCCATGCGAACGATCACCTCGCCCTCCCCAGCCTCGGGATCTTGAAAATCCTCATACTTCAGCTTGTCGGGACCGCCATACTCATGAATGACCACAGCCTTCATCGCGCGCTCACCTCTGCGCACTTTGGATGCCGCTAGGCGTGGCGGCGGCGCACCTCAATGCAGCCGGAGAAAGCCCACTCTAAAGATAACGTTCCCAGTCGGATCCCTCGGCAGTACGCTTCAGCAGTTCAAACCGCCGCTTCAGCAATCCCGCCACGTGAGGCATGACAAGCAGCTTGCCCGCCAAGCGCCCCGCAGAACCGAAGGGCAGCGAAAAGCGAACCGTATCCACCAGCAGCGTATGGCCGTCGACCTCCTCAAAGGTGTGGTCGTGCTGGAAGTGTTTGAAGTAGCCCCGTCCCATCGTGTCCTGAAAGAAGCCGGGGCGCTCATAGCCGGTAATCAACGTCTCATGCAGGGCAGGGAGCCCGAACTTCCATCCGCGCCAAAGCAGCTGGTCCCCGTCCACGATCAGCCCGGAGGTCTTGCCGGAGACCGGCTTCATGCCTAGGATCTGTTGCACAAGCGCGATGCTGGTCGAAAGCAGAAAGACCCGATCGCGTGGTGCGTTGACGTGAATGCTTTCCTTGACGCGAAACATTGCTGGTCTCCGCTCCTTATGCTCGACCTGCCGTGCAACAGGCTCCTGGCACACTCAATTTCAAAGCTGCTTGCGCACCCCGGCCTCTTTTTCGATCGCTGACACCTGGTCTTGCAGCTTACCTTCCATCGCGGACTTTGCCTCTCCCGTCCGAAAGGTCAGCGGCGAGAGGCGCTGGGTCACATCTTCCTCAAGGAACGCGATCCCGGCGTAAAACGCAAGCGCGGCCAGCAGCATGCCGCACCAGGCAGTCGCCGTCGTCAACCAGGCTTTGCCAGTCATCGTCATGGCCGCATCGCCGCACGTACGGACGACGGCCACAATCAACACCCCTCCCAGCAACGGCTTGCCCTTGAACGTCACGATCGTGAGCATCAGCAGGCAGAGTGCCAGGCAAAGCAGAAACCCGGCGGTTGCCGGGCTGATCGCCGGGGGAGGCCCTCCCAGCAGGCTCAGGCCCTGCACCACCCACGCCGCGCCGAAGATCGCAAATGCCGTCGCGCCGCCGGAGTCGCGCGCCAGAAACGCCATCAGGCTCGGCGCAATCTCAAGCGGCGCCACAAAGGCCAGCAGGATATAGGCCACAAGCCGTGTCTCCGAAGCCGGAATCCAGTGCAACAGAAAGGCGGCGTAAAGAGCATTGCCTGTGCCGAAGGCAAATGAGGCTAAAGGGATCGAGCTCGCATACGGCCGTAGGACGATCTGTACCGGAATATCCGCCATCTCCGCCATGCCCGGCTCCTATGGCCATTGTCGCAGGTCGCTCCCCTCGCCTGTTCACCGAGTCAACGCGCAGGAGGCATCAACAGCGTAAGCGCATCCGGAACAATCCTCACCCGACACGGAAGCGGCCCCAGCGGCTCTGCATCCGCCTGCACGTACACCGGACCGGACGTCGGCGGCTCGCAGCGGACCTCCTCCACATTCACCGTTTGTAGCCACGGCGTCCCTGTTCGCAGCCACGCCCCCGCAAACCACGCCGGAAATGCCAGCCACGCCGGAGGCCGCACAATCTGGATCTGCAGATGCCTCTGTTCCAGGCTCGCCCCGCGCGTTAGCCCGCGAAACACGCCTCCAAGGTTGGGAATCCTCGAAATCATCAGCGCGACCGCCTGCATCTCGTGCCAATCCCTCGACCCGCGCAGCCGATAGCTCACTTGGAACGTCGGCCATCGCCTCGTCCAGAACAGCCGAGCCGCATGGAGGTAGTACGCCGCTCGCCCAAACCGCTTTTTCAGCTTTGCGGCCCCCTGGAGCCCGTGTACCAGCGCGCCATCCGGCCCGCAGCCCGTCATAACGACAAAGCGTCGAGTCGCCGTCGAGGTCTGCACCTCCCCCAGCGCGATTCTTCGTGGCGTATACCTCAGCAATTGCGTCATCGCCCGAAGGGGATCGAGCGGTAACCGAAGATGGCGCGCCAGTGCATTCGCCGTACCCAAAGGCAGTACCCCCAGCGGCACAGCGGTACCAGCAACCCCTTGCAGAACCGCATGCACCGTGCCATCCCCTCCGCACGCGACCACAAGGTCCGACCCCTCACATGCCACGCGAGCCAGCTCCGTAGCCGACCCAGGCTCCGGCGAAGTCAAGACCGTCACCGCCGTGAAGCCCTTGTCCGTCAAAAGCTTTACGATCGCCGGCATCGCTGTCGCCAAACGCCCTGCGCGCCCTGCTGCCGGGTTCACAATCAAGGTAGCCAGGGCCACGGCAGTCAGCGCAACCGGCCCGCCGAGGTATCCCCAAGCTGTTCCGTGATCGAGCGCGTCATCGCCGTTTGCTCGGCTCCCGTATGCTGCGTCGTCACCGGCTCAATCAGCACCAGCCACGTCTCTTCCTCGGCGCTTGTGTTATGACGCACACCCCGCGGCACAACCAAGACCTCACCCGCCTGCAAGGTCACCGGCCCACCATCGTCCGGGGCACGGCCAATCGTCAAGGCTCCACGTAACACCAGGAACAGTTCGTCCTCCTGCTCGTGACTGTGCCAGGGAAACACGCCCTGCACGCGAACCGCTTTGAGATATTGATCGTTTACGCGCGCCAATATACGTGGCGCCCACAGCTCAGGCAGGGAAGCGCAAGCCTCTTCGAGCGAGATCGGTCGCGGCAAGGTCAGAGAAACATCAGACATAACGAAGACTAAACCGAGGCAAGTCGTTCTGGAGGGAACGCTAGTCGCGGAACCCGGCCGAGACCGCAATCTTGTGCCGCCCCTTGGCCCGGCGGCGGCTCAGCACCGCGGCACCTGCCTTGGTCTTCATGCGAGAAAGAAAGCCGTGGGTCTTGGCGCGATGACGGCGGTTCGGCTGAAACGTGCGCTTAGGCATACAAACTCCTCAAATCACCTCGGCTCACACCGGAGGGAAAAGCAAATGGTTGTCGAGGGCAACTCAGATAGTTCAAGCCTTTCGGCTTCGCAGACCGCGGCCGCAATGACAGACCTGAGTATACCCGAGCCTGTTCAAAACACGAAAGGAATTGCTCACCCCTACGTAGACAATCCGCCGCATAAGCGCATCCGACAGCCATCCGCAGAGCGCGTTACGATAAGAAAGAAGGTCGCCCCTGGTGCAACCCGGAGCTCAACTTGTGGCTCGTAAAAGAGGTCATCCGGACGAGCAGTGATGCATGACCAAAGTGTTTCACCACGGACGGTGCAACCCGATTGTTTGCGGGTTTCGGCTTGAAAACCCCCGTATTTTCCGTGCTACCATCAAACCCGCTCCATAACTTTGTCCCAGCCCGCCGCCAATCCTCACTTCGATTTGCGCCGGCCTGGGAAGACACTTTCGCTTCCCTTCCGGACCGCCTACACAACGCCCGGAAGAAAGCGATTCCAAAGCAAATCGAGTCCATCCCCAATCCCCGCACGCGCGGTGAGCGGAGACCCGCTTTCGCTTGTTCGCTCCCACTTTTTCGGAGCGCCTGGTTCTTTTCGGGCTCGCACGGTTCCGCGTACCAGCTTCAATACAAGGAAAGCAAAAGCATGTCATTCGTTCCTACGGCCACCGCCGTGCTCAATCAATGGGTCCGCATCCTCGGTGCGCTTGAGAAAAAGATCAACCGGCAGTCGTTCGAAACCTGGCTGAAGCCAACCCGCTTCTCCCGCGTTGTCGACCGAGTCCTCTACGTCAAGATTCCGTCGTCCCAGTTCCAGCACATCGGCGATAAGTACGCCGACCTCATCGAGGAAGCCATCGAGCGCCTCGGCCTCGAGCTGGACTCGGTCGAGTTTGAAGCTCTCGCGCAAGATCCCACGGCACCCCGCGTTCGTGAAGATGGCGGCTTCGGCC
>CAXTQE010000067.1:0-19206 GCA_964246225.1 uncultured Acidobacteriaceae bacterium
CAATGCCGTTGATTGTGCACTCAACCTGCCGCGCCCCGCCCTCTATACCCGCCAGGGAGTTCGCCACGGCCATGCCCAGATCGTTGTGGCAGTGTGTAGATAACACAATGCGCTCAGGGTTTGGAACCTCCCGCCGCATGCGCGTAAACAGTGCTTTATATTCCTCCGGAGTCGTATACCCCACCGTGTCTGGCAGGTTGATCGTCGTCGCGCCCGCCTCGACTGCGACTCGCAGCATCTGCGCCAGAAACTCCAGGTCGGACCGCGTAGCATCCTCTGCTGAAAACTCCACGTCCTCCGCATAAGTGCAAGCCAGCGCTACAGACTCCGCCACCTGATCCAAAGCCTGGGCCCGCGTGATTCGCAGCTTCGCCTCCAGATGAAGGTCCGAGCTCGCCAGAAATACATGGATCCGGTTCACCGCCGCCGGCTCGACAGCCCTCGCCGCGGCTTCAATATCGGCACGCTTGCAGCGCGCCAGCGACGTAATGCGCGGCCCGCGTACAGCATGGGCTATCTCGCGGATCGAAAACAGATCGCCGTCGGACGCAATCGCAAAACCCGCCTCGAGCACATCCACGCCCAGCGCAGCCAGTTGGTGCGCCATACGCAGCTTTTCGCCCGCGTGCATCGTGCACCCCGGGCTTTGCTCGCCGTCGCGCAGCGTTGTGTCGAAGATCAGAATGTTGGTCAGCACGCTCATGTCAGGGTCCGCTTCAGCTTGCGTTAGCATAATCTAGTCTTATGCCAAGCCAGAGAACTATCAGGATTTCTAATCTCTCTATTTGTGCCGGCATGCTCTCTACGTCACCCGCAGCACCTGGCCTCATCATAAATCCTTCCTTGCTTTGCACCGTCCGTCAGCAGCTCCTGGAGCGCTAACCCGTGGACCTGTTTCAGCTCGAAACCTTTCTCGCCGTCGCCGAAGAGCGCAGCTTCTCCCGCGCCGCCGCCCGCCTCCATCGCACCCAGCCCGCCGTCAGCCAGGCCGTTGCAAAACTCGAAGCGGAACTGGGCGAGATCCTGCTCGAGCGCTCCTCCCGCGACGGCACCCTCACCGCGGCAGGCGAGGTCCTGCGCGAGTACGCCCTCAAACTCCTCAACCTGCGCAACGACGCCGCCACCGCACTTACCGAGCTTCGCGAACTCCACCGCGGCCGCCTCAATCTCGCGGCCAACGAATACACCTGTCTCTACCTCTTACCTCTGCTCGACGAGTACCGCCGCGCAAATCCGCGCATCAAGGTTGCCGTCCAGCGCACCCTCGCCAGCCGCATCCCCGACGAGGTCCTCATGCACGCCGTCGAGATCGGCGTACTTTCCTTCAAGCCCGACGACCCGCAGGTTCAGTCCATCGTCGTCTACCGCGACGAGCTCAGCCTGGTCGTCAACCCCAAACATCCACTGGCCCGCGCCGGCCAGGTCTCTATCCGGCAGCTCGGCGAACAAAGCTTCATCGCGCACAACATCCCCTCCCCGCAACGCCAAAAAGTCATCCAGACCTTTCGCCGGCACCGCACCCCGCTCACCATGAGCGTGGAGCTCCCCTCGCTCGAGGCGATCAAGCGCTTCGTCGAGATGGGCAACGGCGTCGCGCTCGTCCCGGGCCTCACCGTCAAAAATGAGCTCGCCTCCGGATCGCTGGTGCGCATCCACGTTCCCGAGCTCGGCATCGAGCGAAAGCTGCGCCTCGTCTACCGCAAACACGCCAGCCTGTCGCATGCCGCCGTAGCTTTTCTCAAGATCGTCGAAGCCTATGCCACAGCCCATGGCGACCCGTACACCTATCGTCCAGCTTGACGTTTACGGAAAAAAGATCGGATGTCTGGAACCTTCCGTACGCTCCCCCGTCTGTAGTCTGTAGCTGCCAGCAGCGACCGGGCTCTTGCCGGTGATCTAACACGAAAGCGAGTCTCCGATGAACATCCGCAAAACGCACGCCCTGCCCGCCTTGCGGGTAGCTCTCCTCGCTGTGTGTACGTCCGCACTCGCGGTCCCGATGCTCGCCCAGGACGCACCCCCGCCACAAGCTCAGGGCGGACCGGGTGGATATGGGCGCGGTGGGCCGGAGCAGCAACAGCGTCAGCTCGACATGATGACCAAACAGCTCAATCTCACGCCGGATCAGGTCACGCAGATCAAGACCATCCAGGCTGACAGCCGTACCAAGATGATGGCCATGCGGGACGACACCTCCATGTCTCAGGACGACAAGCGCGCCAAGATGATGTCCATGCGCCTGGACGAACAAGGCAAAATCCGCGGAGTTCTCACCGACGACCAGAAGCCGAAGTACGACGTCATGCTGAAGCAAATGCAGGAGCACCGCGGCGGAGGCGGCTATGGCGGCAACGGTGGCGCTCCACCCCAGCCTCCTCCTCAGAACTGAAGACGGACCAGATATCTGTCCATAGGTCGGAGCGCCACCACACGCTCCGGCCATTTTGCGCCTTCGCACCCCGCGACCAGCCCCACCGGGTACAATTGCCTATACGCATTTGCCGTGGTTGGAGCAGCACCGAAATGCCGGCTCGGAAGTCTAACTGTGACATCCGAGCGAATTGCGAGAGGGTCGAAGAAAGAATGAAGAAGACGATGTTGTTGGGCACGCTGATGTTGTCCGCCGCCGCTGGTTTTGCGCAGGAAAGCCGGCAGGACGTAAGCGTCAGCGCCTTTGGCCTTATCGGGCCGGCGGTCAACGGAGCCAACTCCGTCTACATGGTCCAGAGCGAAACCCTCGGAGTCCTGGCCAGCTATCGTTATCTGCTCACCCCGCACAGCGGACTCGAGGTGAACTACTCGTTCGCTCAAAATACGGAGTACTTCCGTTATGGCGGCAATCTGACCGAGAATCCCATCCACACGCGGCAGCAGGAAGGAACCATCGGCTACGTCTACGGGTTGACCTTTAAACGATACAATCCGTTTCTCGAGGCCGGCGTTGGTGGCGTCTTCTTCACGCCAATTTACGATGGCACCTTCCAGCTCAGTACGAAGCGAAACACCAGCATCGGCGGGCTGTTTGGCGGCGGTGTAGCCTACGAGGTCAGCCCCAGCTTCGACGTTCGCGTTGAGTATCGCGGACTCTTCGTCAAGGTTCCAAACTTCGGTGTGCCAGGAAATATTCTCAACACCAACCGCTACGAAGTCTTGAGCTTGCCGGCCGTCGGCGTCGCCTACCACTTCTAGAGACTTGGTTCCAGCTTCGGGGGTCGATCCATCGACACTTATCTCGGCTGAAGTTCATGGATAAGCTATTCGCGGACTTCCGCATAATTACCTCAAGCCGAGACACAGTAGTCAAGAGATCCTCCTCCAGCTTGCCTCGTAACCATGACATCAGCGCGATGAAGGTATCCAAGTAAAGCCAGCGGATGTTGGTTCGACTTACGATGGTTCTTCCGCGCTGCAGGTCATGGACCCCGTGCCGACGTGCTCGGCGCTGCATCGTTTCCGCGTCATGGCATCAACCAGCGCCGAAAACCGAAGGGCGACAAGCCTGCTGTGAAGTAGAAGTTCAACGCCTGTCCGCAAAGCTACCTTCCCGCAGAATCGCCGAGGCTCGCATCGAGAAGGAAAACTCCGGCTGTTTGCTAGCGTAGAAGAAGACGTTTCCCTCGTTCACTCCCACTTCTAAAGTCATCCCATCGTTTGCGAGAAGCGCCCTCTCCCCTCTGCTTGCTTAATATAATAATAATGCGTTATCAATAAGCAATGTGCAAACAGTGTGGAGCGTTCAGGCTGGTTAGTTGCTTTTGTATTCATCCGCAGGAAATTACTCTCAAGCTGTCGTTATCGATCTTCGCCGGAGCGGCGACGTATCTCGCACCGTGGGTCGCGACGGCTCAGTCTGCGGCCAACAGTGGTGAAATCGTCGGTGTGGTGCAAGACAGCACCTCCGCTGCCCTGCCCGGAGCCGAGTTGCGGCTGCGCAACCTTGACACCAATCTACTGCGCGCCGCAAAGGCCGACAGTGCCGGGCGCTACACGGTGCTCGACCTGCCGCTCGGCCCGTATGAGGTCCTCGCCAGTGCGCAGAGCTTCGCGCCCGTGCGACAGCAGGTCTTTGTGACGCTGGGAAGCACCGTGACCGCAAGCTTTCACCTCTCCGTTTCGTCAACAGCGGAAAGCGTCACCGTGAACGCGCAGGACCCCGGGCTTGAGCCCTCGCGTACCTACCCGCGCACCATTTTGACCGAGACGCAGATTCGCGAGCTGCCCTCGAACGGTCGGCGTCTGCAAAACAATGTGCTCGAAACGCCGGCAACGCTGATCGAGCCGGAGTGCCGCGGCTTTTCCATCTCCGGCCAAAAAGGCATTTATGCCAACGTGTCGATCGATGGCGGCGACTATAACAGCACCTGGGGCTGCGGCATCCGCGGCCGGTCAGAGTCCGCGCCGAACTTTTCGCTCGAGTCACTCGAGGAGCTGCAGGTGGTCCGCAACACCTTTTCGGCGGAGTTCGGCCGCTCCACCGGAGGGCAGATCAATCTCTCGACCAAGAGTGGAACCAACGGCTTCCATGGCTCTGCATTCGATCTCGAGCGCAACGGCGCGCTTGCCATCACCGACGCCTTCGGCCGCCCCACGGTGTCGAACATCCAGCAGTTTGGCGGCTCCTTCGGCGGCCCGCTGGTGCATGACCGCACCTTCTTTTTCACCTCGCCTGAGTTCCAGTACGGCGGCAAGCCGGTCGAGGTGATCTACTCCACGCTCGACAGCCAGAACGTGCGCAATACCCCCGGCGCGCAGGCGCTCCTTCAGGTCGCGCCCGAAGGACAGATCGAGGCCATCAGCAACTCGCAGGCGGTGATCAACCGCATCGATCACCGCATCAGCGCCCGGCATGCCTTGCTGGTCCGCCTCGACGTTACCCACACCGTGCAGATCAACAGCCCCGGCTCGACCAGCCTTTCGACCGGCCTGGGCGTCTCCCCCGTCACCGGTTCGACCACCAACATCGCCCTGACCTCGCAGTTTGTGCTGCCGGACACCAACTACACCGCGCTCGGTCAGCTCACCTCCACGCTCTCCAATCATTACGTCAACGAGATACGCTTTCAGTTCTCGCGCGAGCTGCGACCGCGCTCCACCCAGGGCGCCGGCCCGCAGGTGACCGTGCAGAGCGCTGGAGCCACCGTGGCGCAGTACGGCCCGCCCGCCGCGCTGTCCTCCTTCGGCTCGCTCACCTACGCCTCCACCGACAACCGCTACCAGGCAGCGGACAACTTCTCCATCGTTACCGGCGCACACACCACCAAATTCGGCTTCGACCTGAACCACATCGCGGGGTCCATCCTCTTCAACGGCGGCAACAACGGACTGTACCTGTTCCCCAGCCTGCCGGCCTATCTGAGCCGGACACCTTCGCAGTACCAGCAGTTCACAGGCACGGGTATGTTGGACCTTAAGCTCGATGAGCTAGCCTTTTACGTGCAGCACGACTGGCACCTACGGCACGGCCTCACCGTCAACGCCGGCCTGCGGTACGAGGCCGAGCTGAATCCAAACTACCTGCCCGCCACTGCGCCCGCGCGCCGCTATCCATTGGCTACCGCCATCCCGAATGACCTGACGATGTTTGCCCCGCGCGCCGGAGTAGCGTGGGATCTCGACGGCAAGGGACGCACGGTGGTGCGCGTAGGTGGCGGCATGTTCTACGCACCCACCTTTCTAAGCCTGTTTGCGCAGTCCGTCCTCTTCAACGGAGGAAACCCGGACCGGGCATACACCGTAAACGTCACCAACCCCTCCACGCTCAGCAATGCGTTCAGCTCGCTCGGGATCAACCTGGCAACGGCTCCACTCGGCAATCTTCCGGTCTTTACCCCGGCGCAGGCGGCCGCGGCAGTTCCCGCTTCCAGCAACAACGTCCTCTACATGGACCCGAACTTCCGCAACCCGAAAGCCTCGCAGCTCCAGGCCGGGGTGGAGCGGCAACTCGCGCAGGGCGTCACTGTGTCCACCAGCTTTTCCTACATCAACACAGTGCACATCGCCCGCCAACGCGACACGAACCTGGGAGCACCGGTGACCGACGCCACCGGACGCCAGATCTTCTCCAACCCAAGGCCCCTGGTCGGCTTCGGCGTCGGCCAGGTCACCGAGTCTGAAGCACGCGAGCTCTACCGCGGCCTGACGACCTCCTTCAATCTGCGCCGACGCCTCTATAACGTCAACGCGTACTACACCTTCTCGCACAACTACTCGAGCGATGATTCCGAGCGCGGCATCAGCTCCATTCGCTACGACGACGCGCTCAAGCTCAAGAACGAATACGCTCCGTCCAACATCGACCAGCGCCAGCAGTTTCTGCTCGACGGCGTGGTGACCCTGCCCTATCAATTCGAGTTTGGCGCCACCACCCGGTTGACCTCCGGGCTTCCTTTCACCGCGGTGGCCGGCACGGACCTGAACAAGGACCAGCAGAACACCGACCGGCCAATCGTCAACGGGCAGTTGGTCACACGCAATACCGACCGCAACACGGGCTTCAAAGACGTCAGCCTCCGCATGCAGCGCAACTTCAACTTGCCCCGGGAGCGTGGTGTTCTGGCCTTGTCTGCGGAGTTCTTCAACGCGTTCAACTTCGGCAACGTACAGATCGGCGCCAGCAACATGACCTATGGCCCGGGCACGGTGCTGGTCAATGGAATCGCGACCGCGCAGGCACCCAACAGCAGCTTCGACCAGTTACGCGACGCAAACGGCAACTACCTGCAAAGCAACGTTGCGGGAGATGCGTTTCAGGCGCAGCTCGGCCTGCGGTACCGCTTCTAATGCGTATTCGGACGCCGCTAGCCGTGGCTTTGCTTTGGCTCACGGGCTTCGGGGCCGCCATCGCGGGCGGTTCCGAGTCAGTCGCAGGTGGTCCCGGGCCGGTTGCGTGGCACAGCTCCCTTCCCGAATCCCGGACCGCTGCGCAGCAGCTTGGACGCATGGTGCTTCTAGATTTTCGCGCGGACTGGTGCGGCCCCTGCAAGCTCATGGAGGCCGAGGTATACACGCCCGCGATGATGGAGCGCATCGGTATCAGCGCGGTGCCGCTGCGCATCGACATCGAACAACAGCCGAAGCTCGCGCGCCAGTATCACGTAGACACGCTGCCCACCGTCATCTTCACGGACAGCTCCGGAGGCGAACTCCTGCGGCACACAGGCTCGCTCGATGCACACACCCTGCATGCGCTGCTGGACGCGCTGCCACCGGATGTGCGGATCATCAACGCTGCAGCCGCAAAGCTCAGCGCGCAGCATGACGATGCGAGTGCCCTGTTGGAGCTTGGTCAACAGCTGCGCGTCGCCGGACTGTACAGCAGCAGTCGCGGCTATCTGCTGCGTGCCCTGCCACGCAGCCAGCCTCGAAGCCGCGAAACAGTCCTCATCGCTCTCGCCGCCGACAGCCTCGCGCTACAGCAGACGCCGGACGCCAGACGCTGGCTCCGCACCTGCCTCAAAGAGTTCCCCGCAAGCCCACACGCGCCCCAGTGGAACGTGACCCTGCGGCAACTCCCGAAGTAATTACCTTACAGAAGTCACGCTCGGAGTCACCGCACCAACTCCGCCGGAAACCCAACCTTTTCGGTTGCCTGCAGAAGCGTCGCCGGCCCGGTCTTGCTGTCCTCATACTGAACCACCAGCTGCTTCTGCTCGTAGTGCACCGTCACTCCAGAGACCCCGGCCTGTGCCAGCAGCACCTTTTTGAGCGTGATGGGACAGGTCGGGCACGTCATCCCCGGCACCTTCAACACCGCCGTACGCGGCTGCGCAAAGGCCGGCAGCGGCAACAGGCAGAGCAACACACACACTTCAGAAATCTTCCTCATCGAACGTTCCTCCTCAGTACATCAGGCGCGCAAACCACGGAAACACCAGCCCGGCCACGGCCAGCACGGTCACCGCGCAGAAGCAAACCTGCTGCACCCGTCGTGGCCGTACCCAGGTGCACAGGGCACAGTCGTCGCAGGCCCGGATGGGGCGAAACAGCCGGACTCCCGCGACAGCCAGCACACCGAAGGTCAGCAGCAAAAACCACGGACGGTACGGCTCCAGCACGGACAGGTGTCCGATCCACACTCCGCTGAAGCCAAGAAGGACGAGCACAAGCGGGCCCAAACAGCACGAAGAAGCAAGCACGGCCGTGACCGCTCCGGCCAGAAGCAACCCAGGCCCACCAAATATCTCGTTCCCTTTTCTAACATCGCTCATACCAGGCTCTTTCCTCTTCGTTGCTGCGACAACGTTCTCAGTAATGGTACGCCATGTCCGACGCGTTCATATGCCATCTTCCATCGATAACACCTATCCGGCGCGCTACATGTCGATCAGCGGGGAACGCTGGGTAGCTGTTGTGAAGCGAAGTTGCTGAAGCGTCGCGGCGAGGGTCCGCGAAGAGCAGAGGACGATAGTAGGCGCGCAGTCGGTCGACATACTCCAACGTTTGCTGAACGAAGAGAGTGCGGACAGAAAATCGTTTCGGCTTAGTCGATCCAGCTGACTTTCTACAAACAAGGATGGGACAGCGCACGCCCATTGATTCAGAATGTGCTGCTGTTTTCCCCTCAGACTAGACAGGTTGCGCTCCTGCTCCAGCGCAAAGCTGTCAGACGCTTCAGCCAGGATCAAGGCTGAAGCGCCTGAGGCAAGAGGCTGGTCTGAGGCAGGGTGCAATGCAGGATGGGCGGTTCGATACTCTTGCTCGAGGACGGCGGTATGCCGGCCCAGCTCATCGCTTTCCGCTCGGGCTGCGTCCAGCAGAGACGCACGTGAGGGGAGCGGCACCAGAGAACGCGCGCTCCATTGCGCAAGCGCCGGCAGGACAATGCAAAGGGCAAGCCAGGACAAAACCAGGCGGGAAAGTGCCGTGAACGGCCGGATAGCTGAAAAGACAATCGTGAGCCAAAAGGCCGCATACGCGAGCACAATCAGGCAGGCCTCAGCGGAAACCTTCGCCACCCAGGCTCTCGACCAGCCTCCGGCTGATCGTCATGACCGCCATGCAGGAGAGAAGAGTGAGTGCGACGATAGGAGAACTCGCGAGCAGCAGCCGCTGCAGGTAGACACGGCTGCAAGAACGTACTCCCATGGCGACGATGCGCTCGACATGGCTCGCACGATCTGTCGTCCAAACACCATAGCCCACCAAAATGAGAAAGAGCGGGAGCAGGTAAAGGATGATCAAGGCAAGATCCAGCGACCCCTCGCGGCGGAGTTCAGGGGTACTGTACTCTGCTCCCGAAAGGCTTTTAGCGGCCGGACCAAGATTGACGTTGAAGTACCAGGCACCCTCGTTTTGCTGCGTGGCAAACAACGCGGATGCAACCGTCTGCGGCATGACGACAGGTACGTTCAACACAACGCGGACGTAGTTCGACACGTTGCGCGGATCGCGAAAGGGTCCAGGAGCCGCGCGCCCGCATCAGCCGCCAGGGCAAGCGCCAGAGCGTCCTGCCGGCCTCGTATCTCCTCCGTGTGGAGTGCGACTTCCGTCTGGTGGTGCTGCCTTACCTGGCGCACGCCTGCAAGAACGGCCATGCCGCAAAGCACGGCGAAGCCCGCGGAAAGCTGGGCACCGGCTATCGTCGGACTGAGCAGCGCAAACAAGCTTTCAACCCGCTGCTGTCGATCGTACTGCCGATACAGGCTGCCCTAGAATCGGTCGAAGACAAGGTCGCCGGCCTCTTCCGCGTGTTCCCGCCGGATACCGTCGAGGCTTACCGGCAGCTCCTGTTCTCGCTGCACACCGTAGCGCCGGAGCGTGTCCTCAACGAGCGCTTGTTGCTGCTGCGCCGACTCATCCTCGCCCGTAGCTTGACGGATGTTTGTGGACAACTCCTGACGCGTCGGAACCGGAAAAGACTTTGCGCCGCCTGGACACTTAGGCGAGGCAGCAGCACGGAAACGACGAGCCAAAGCATAAGAGTGACCGCAAACGCGCTGTCCGCACGCTGGAAACGCGTAGAAATCGTCACCGCAAGCACAGACCAAAACACAGACGACCAGACCGCAACCGCGGCAAGGACCAGCCAGCGTAGACCGGCGTGCGCGGGCTCCGGCATGTGAAACGCGAGAGCCGCAGCAAGGAGCACGCCCATGGTAAAAATCGCAATCAAAGCCGGAAAGAAAGCCACCGCCACGATGCGTCCGGCAAGCAGGCGCAGAGCACTCCGGCTGTACAGCAGGTTGAGCCGCAGCGTCCCTCGTTGCCGGTCCGCGGCCACACTGCCCGCGCCAAGCACGACCGTAAGCAGAGGCAACACACAGCGAAAGACCCACTCCGGACCCATGTCGCCAAACAGCAGCGTGGACGCCTGATCGTCTTCGGCGCGATACACGGCTGGATCCTGAACGTGTGCCTCCAGGTAAACCGACTGGCCGGTATACGGCATCACGCCGGGCTCTGCATTGGCGGTGCCAGAGACAGGCCGCAGGGCATACATGCCAAAGTGTGCCGCCGCATGCGCATACTTCGGACCCTGCTCCAGCCAGCGGCTATACTCCGCCGCTGCGGTCCGCTCCGACGCCACTTGCTGCACGCGATTCGTGCGTACCGTAATCCACGCCGAAGTGCCTGCGCACAGAATACCTTTCGAGTAATAGCGCAACTGTTGTCCATGGGCTTCCGCCTGCAGGCCTGCCCGCAGGAGCGCGTCTTTCCTCTGCTGCCGTGAAGTGCGGAGCCTTCCAAGCGCGGCGCAAAGATTCCAGGTTTTCCACTCCGGTCAGCAAGGGATACAACATGACATTCTCCGGAATATAGGCGATATGCGACCGGGGATTCTGCGCATCCTCCCTCAGGTTGAGGCCGTTTACCAGAACATCGCCGGAGTCCGGCTGCTCAAACCCGAGCGCCATGGCCAGCGTCGTCGACTTGCCAGCGCCGTTCGGACCGAGCAGCGTCACGATCTCAACCCTGGCAAGCGTCAGGGTGAGATCGTCGACCACGACTTGAGCTCCATATCGCTTGCTGACGCGACGCATCTAAAGCGGTTCAAGAGGTATCTGGGCTGATGAGACGGAAGTCATCCTGTCCTCCCTAAAACCGGTATCGGCCAGTGACGCCGCCGTTCCACTTCGCTGGTGGATCCAAAAACAGGCGGCTGCGGTGGAATACAAGCACGTCGAGTTACCGGAAGGCACGTAAGTGTACGGTCCGGTGGAGACGATCTCAGTCTGGTTCAAGGTATAAAATCCCGCAGCGGCAGCGGTCCAGCGCAGACCAACCCTGGTCTTGAAACTATAGTCGTAGGACGTAACCTTGGGGGGCGTGTTGGTCAGCACGGCATTGCCGCCCGCAGCGCCGAGCGGGCCCGTACTGCCGCTGGGGCTGATCTCTGACTGGTCTAGGGAACGGAAGCCCTGGCCCATGTTGAAGAAGGCGCTGAGGCGCTCAACCGGCGTCCACGCCATGCCGATCTTCGGTGTCACAACCGGCTGGTTATACACACCGGAAGCTGCGGGCTGCTTCTGGTTGCTGATGTCATAGTGGAAGGCGTCCACCCATCAGCTTGACGGAAGGGAGCAGCTTTGCCTGCCCCTGCACAAAACCGTCATACTGCAGCAGATTCAGGTTCTGGTCCTGAAGGTAGTTGCCCGTAAAAACGTTCGCCGTCTGCTGGCGCGAGATGCCGGTACCGTAGTCGCTGCGGAGCTCGCCTCCAACGGTCAAAGCATAGCGATCACGCAACAGGAGGGTATCGACGACGCGCCCGCCCGAAATCCAGCGCGCGTCGCTTTGCACATTCAGCGTCGTTGCATTGGCTCCAGGAGCGCGGCGTCGATTGTAACGCTCGGCGTACGCCGTCAGAAAAAGACCGGTTTCACCATTTTGCGGCAAAACACAGCGCATCAGAAAAACAGCGTAGATCAGGCCCCTCATTCGTGAGCGCTGTTTCCGCCAATCTCCCGATGTTTACACCTCGCTGCGCAACCGCCTGCGCAATCTCTCCGTGGCGAACCGGAAAAGTCAGCAGAGGTCCAAAGAACCGCCTCGCGTGCTGCAAAATAGCGGAATGACAATAACCCACGCTGGTTCTACGAAGCAGAAGGTGCCGTCGAGACACAAGTCTCTTCTGTCCCATTCCCTGCAGGTCTGTCTGGCCATCTTTGTGGCCTCTTCGCAGCCGCTCATGCCGCAGACGAACGCCCCCACCACGGGAATCCAAAAGGAAGCACCCATGGCGGCAGGTGCGACCCCTGCGTTTGAAGTTGCCGCAATCCGGCCGAGTGATCCGAACGACCCCAAAGCAGCGAACGGGTGGAACTGTGAATCGGAAGGTCACCGTCTCGAGTGCAGACAGGCTACCCTTCTGGACCTTCTCTCGATAACCTATGGACTTCAGCCCCGCCAGATTGTTGGTGGCCCCACATGGCTCAACCAGGACCGCTACGACATAAGCGGAATTCCTGACATCCCCGGGATACCAAGCCCTGCTCAAACGCGGGAGATGTACAAAAGGCTGCTGGCGGAACGGTTCGGACTGGTACTCCACCGTGACACCCGGGAGATGTCGATCTATGCTCTGACAATCGCCAAAGGAGGACCTCTGCTCAAACCCGCCAGCCCCGACGAACCAGTCAACACCGGCAACTCCGGTGACCGAACACAACGAACGGTGCGGTTCACGAACATGTCCATGCAGGAGTTCGCCAGAAACTTGACCCTGTACGAAGACAGGCCGGTTGTGGATCGAACCGCACTTCCCGGGCACTACGATTTCACGCTTAGGTGGACTTACGCTCTCCTTGCCGAGGAGCAGCCCGACGCCCCGCCTTCGATCTTTACCGCGATCAAAGAACAATTGGGTCTGCAGTTAAACGCGTTGAAGGGACCTGGAGAAGTGATCGTCATTGATCATCTGGAGAAGCCGCATGAGTAGTACCGGCAAGTTACATCGCAAGGGAAAAGGCTCATCACCCCAACAGAAAGGGCCCGGCATCTCCGCCAGGCCTTTTCGTTGTCAAGCCCGAAAACCCGTAAGCCACTCATAACAAGACACATCGAGTTGGCATACCTACCCTCTTCATCCCATATACTTGTACTAGGTCGCAAGAATGCCGTCAGTTCCATCGGCAGCATGCGTAAGCGCACCAGTACGGAGCTATAACCCGACCTAACTCTTCTCGAATGAAGACTTTGCGTCTAACTCCAGCAGAATGAAGACTTTAGCTCGGGTTGGCTGGCCAAGCGCAATGGAGTGAAGACCTTAGCGGAAACAAGGGGGGAGGGGATGTACCTTCTCCCTGTGCGTCTGCATGGCTGGATATGAGTCGTTCGACTCCTCAAGATTAGAGAAGTCTTACTTGCTATCCGACAACCCGCCGGTAGAAACCCTTCATCCCGCGCCAGCTAAGCAGCACCAGGAAGAAGCAAAGCATGAGCAGAATCAGCCACTCAGGCATGTGTGCGCTCGGCGTTAGACCCGCGCGCAGGCCCTCGCTCATGTAGACGATCGGGTTGATCAGCACGCCGAACTGCAGCCACGGAATCGGCTTCAGCGCTGCCCACGGATAGTAGACACAGCCCAGAAACGTAATCGGCACGACCACCACGCCGAAGATCAGGCCAATCTGCTGCGGCTTCACGGAGGTCCCAATCGTTAGCCCCAAAGCTCCCGCAACCAGGCTCGCAAGCACCAGCACAAGAACCAGGAACGGCCAGCTTGAAACATGCACCTCCACCGGCACCGAAGGAATGTAGTACGCCAGCGGAAACACAATGCACGCGGCAATTACGCTCTGCATGGCAGAGAAGACGATCTTCTCCGCAGCAACCGCCCACACCGGAAGCGGACACATCACGCGATCGTCGATCTCGCGCGTGATGCCAAACTCCTGCGCCAACGGCAGCGCGACCGCGGCGATGCCCGAGAACATGATTGCAACCGCCATCAAGCCCGGCAGCAGCACCGTGCCGAACCCTCCGGCCGAGCCGGCCATCTGTGCCGCCGGACTCATTCTGCCACCACCACCGCTCATATGCGGAAGCACATACGTGAACACAAATAGAAAAAGCAGCGGATTCATGCACACCCGGATCGCAAATGGAAACAACTCGCGCCGCAGCACGTAAAGATCGCGCAGAAACAGACCTGCGAACGCCCGCGCATACATCGTTCCATTGCCTCTGCTACCCGTCTCTGTTGTCGCCACCGCACCCATTGCCATGCATCCAGCCTACTCTCGCAACTCGCGGCCGGTGAGTTGAATGAAGACTGTCTCCAGGCTCGCCTCGGTGATGTTCATGTCCTTCAATCCGAACGGTGAAGCCGCCGCGACCACGTCGCTCAGCAGGCCATCGGCTCCATGCGCCAGAACGCGTACACCGTCACCGGTCTGCTCCGCCTTGGTCACGCCCTCAATACGGCTCAGCTTGCCGCAGAGTTCGGGCCGTCCGGCTTGGTCGCGCAGATGCAGTTCATACACCTTCTGCGCGCCGACGGACTGCTTCAGCGCCGCGGGCGTATCTTCCACCAGGATTTTACCGTGGTCGATAATGGCCACGCGATCGCACAGTTCATCGGCTTCTTCCATGTAGTGCGTCGTCATGACGACCGTGATGCCCTGGTGCCGCAAACCCTTGACCGCGTCCCACATGGCGATGCGGCTCTGCGGATCGAGCCCCGCACTGGGCTCATCGAGGAACAGCACCTTGGGCCGATGGCTGATCGCGCGCGCAATCTGCACGCGTTGCGCAAGCCCTCCGGAAAGCTGCGCCGGATAGGCCCCGGCCCGTTCCGTCAGGTGAAACTGCGCAAGCAACTCCGCCGTACGCGCCTTGGCGTCGACGCGCGAGAAGCCGAAGAACAGGCAATGGAAAAGGATGTTTTCGGCGATCGTGCAGGCACGGTCGAGCGTGTTGTATTGCGGCACCACGCCGATCGACTGACGCGCGCGCGGAGCCTCCGCCACCACGTCTACTCCGGCAATACGCACCCGGCCCGCCGTGGGCAGTGCGCGCGTGGTGCAAATGCTGATCGTGGTCGTCTTGCCCGCGCCGTTCGGTCCTAGCAGACCATAGATGGCGCCGTCTTCCACGTTCAAATCGATCCCGTCAACCGCCGTGACGCCGGTCTTGCCGCCGTAGACCTTTTTCAGGCTGCGCACTTCTACAATCACCTGAACCTCGCTTTCCACCTATTATGCTTTCCACCTATTATATGGACCAACTGAACTCTTTGATCTTTCCCGAAAGCTCTCGCACCTGAATCCGAGAAGCGGGTTGGTTCCGCTCATAACCACGTCGTATCACTCAGGGCCATTGTGCACCTGAGTCCCTCAGATTCATCGCACTGTTACTCCATTGTGACGCCGTGTTCTCCTTCCGCTGCAACCCTACCAGTAACTTCCACAGGAGAGAGCGACAATGAGACTGCAGGCAAAACTATGCACCGGTGTTCTGTTAGCCGGCCTTACCTTTTTTGCGCATGACGCCGCGTTTGCGCAGGCTGCCACCGACAACACCACTCTGCAGTTCGCGCTGGTTTTCAGCCGTCACGGCGTGCGCCCGCCCACCAAGACCAACGACAATTACAACCTGTATGCGTCGCAGAACTTCCCTAACTGGTCCGTCGCGCCCGGTTATCTCACCATCCATGGCGCGCAGCTGATGACGATTCTGGGCGGCTATTACCGGCAGTATTTCGTCCAGCAGGGCCTGCTTACCGGCAATGACACGACCGACGTGAATCGCGAGTACTTCTATGCAGACAACGCCGAGCGCACTTACGCGACCGGGCAGGCGCTCGCTGCCGGCCTGCTGCCTTCTGTGTCCTCAACGGTCAACGAACTGGCGAACGGGGCCACCGACCCGCTCTTCTACCCGGTCAAGCTGAACCTCGGCAGTCCAAACCTGAGTCTCGCGCAGGCGGCGCTCAGCGGTCGGATCGGGAACAATCCTCCGGCGCTGGTCGAGGCTTACAAGACACAACTGAATGAGATGGAGAGCGTTCTCCAGAATCAACCCATCACCGATCCGACGTACGCACCGAGCTTCATCACTTCCATCGGAGCCATGCCGCTCACGGTTGGTCTTGGCACGGTCAACAGCAGCATCGTCAACTTTGCCGGTTCGATCGATACGGCTTCGACCATCGCCGAAATCTTCCTGCTGGAGTACTGCGAAGGGATGAGCTCCGGCAACATCGGATGGGGCCGCCTGTCGGAAGATCAGATCATCGACATCGCCAAGCTACATACGGTTGACTTCGATCTGGCGGACCGTACCCCGTACCTTGCGCAGACCCAGGGCTCGAATCTGCTGCTGCATATCGTCAATACACTGAACCAGGCGGCCACGGGAGCGGCGACCGCCCATGCGCTCGGCGCGCCCGGACAGAAGCTGGTGATGCTGACCGGGCATGACAACCAGCTGGCGGCGATGGCTGGGGTGATGCGTGCCGACTGGGCGCTGCCTACCTTTGCTGTGGACGACACGCCTCCGGGAGGAGCGATGGTGTTTGAACTGCGGCAGGACCCTTCAGGGAACAACTTCGTGCGGGTGTATTACGTGGCGGCGACCATGGATCAGCAGCACGACGCCACGCCGCTCTCTCTGCAACAGCCACCTGCCACTGCAGCTATCTTCATTCCGAATGCCAGCACTGGAAACGCATACTTCGACTGCCCGCTCGCCACGTTTACGAGCGTGATGATGGCCTCGCTGAACACCGCATACACCAACTGAGCAGGCTTTGTTGTCTTGCCACCAGGGACGGGTCCGAACGCACGGGCTTGTCCCTTACTTCTTGGTCCATCGCGTACCATAGAGGTTTGCTGTGCCGTGGGTTGGGAGTTGCGAAGTCTAGATGAGTGACAAGCGTTGGGTTCTGTTGATTGCAAGTGAAGTTGGCCGCACCGACTCCGTGTCCGACCGGGCCATGGAGCGTCTGGTGGACGCGATCGGCGATGAAGGCTACGAGGTGGTTCGTACCTCGACTCCGGAAGATGGATTGTCGCTGGTGACGTCGGATCCAAGTTACTCGGCGGTGCTGCTGGACTGGGATCTCGAAGGCGACTCGCAGTTTGAGGAGCGTGCCGCGCTCGACATCATCCGCGGTGTGCGGCATCGCAACAAAAAGGTCCCGATCTTCCTGATCGCGGACCGGACGCTGGTCTCGGAGCTGCCGCTCGAGGTGGTCAAGCAGGTGCATGAGTACATTCACCTGTTTGGCGACACGCCGTCGTTCATTGCGTCGCGGCTGGATACGGCGGTGGAACGATATCACGAGCAGCTTTTGCCGCCGTACTTTCGCGAGCTGATGAAGTATAACGACCAGTCAGCGTATAGCTGGGACGCGCCCGGGCATATGGGCGGCGTTGCGTTTTTGAAGCATCCGGTGGGGCAGGAGTTTCATCGGTTTTTTGGCGAGAACCTGTTGCGCTCGGACCTGGGTATCTCGTCGGCGCCACTGGGCTCGTGGCTGGATCACATCGGACCTCCGGGAGATTCGGAGCGCAATGCGGCGCGCATCTTCGGCGCCGACTGGACGTTCTACGTGCTGGGTGGGTCGAGCACATCGAACCAGATCATCGGCCACGGTGTCATTGCGCAGGACGACATCGTGCTGGCGGATGCGAACTGCCACAAGTCGATCTGTCACTCGCTGACGGTGACCGGTGCGCGGCCTGTGTACTTCAAACCGACGCGCAATGGCTACGGCATGATCGGCCTGGTGCCATTGAAGCGCTTCAGCCCGAAGAACGTGCAGAAGCTGATTGCGAAGAGTCCGTTTGCGGCGGGGGCGCGCTCGCAGGAACCGACGTACGCGGTGGTGACGAACTCAACCTACGACGGGCTTTGCTACAACGTCGACCAGGTGGTGGAGCAGCTGGCAAAGTCGGTCTCGCGGGTGCACTTTGACGAGGCCTGGTATGCCTATGCCAAGTTCCACCCGATCTATCGCGGGAGGTATGCGATGGGCGTGCCGGACGACATGCCGGACCGGCCGGCGATCTTTTGTGTGCAGTCGACGCACAAGATGCTGGCGGCGTTCTCGATGGGCTCGATGATCCATGTGAAGCTGTCCGATCGCGCGCCCTTGGACTTCGACCAGTTCAATGAAGCTTTCATGATGCATGGGACCACTTCGCCGTTTTATCCGCTGATCGCCAGCCTGGACGTGGCCGCGGCCATGATGGACGAGCCGGCGGGGCCGACGCTGATGGACGAGACGATCGGCGATGCGATCAGCTTTCGGCAGGCCATGAGCTCGATTGCGCACCGGCTGCGGGTGGAAAGTGCGAATGGCGAGGCCTGGTTTTTCGGGATTTACCAGCCGGAGCGGGTAACGGATCCGATCTCCCGCGAGACGATTCTCTTTGAGGACGCAGAGGATGAGCTACTGGCGTCGGTGCCTTCGTGCTGGACGCTGAAGCCGGGCGAGGACTGGCACGGCTACCAGGATGAGGATATCGAGGGCGAGTACTGCATGCTCGACCCGGCGAAGGTGACGATCCTGACGCCGGGGGTGAATGCGCAGGGTGTGGTGGCGGAGTGGGGCATTCCGGCGGCAATCCTGACGGAGTTCCTGGACGGACGGCGAGTGGAGATTGCGCGAACCGGCGACTACACGGTGCTGGTGTTGTTTTCGGTCGGCACGTCGAAGGGTAAGTGGGGTTCGCTGCTCGAGAATCTGTTTGAGTTCAAGCGGCTGTATGACACGGAAGCTCCGCTCGAAGAGGCGCTGCAGGACCTGACGCAGCGGTTCCCGCAACGCTATCGTGGGACGACGCTGAAGCGGCTCTCGGACGAGATGCAGGAAGCGATGATCGAGCTGCGGCTGGCCACGCTGGTAAACGAGGCTTGCGACGAGGATTTCGACCCGGTGCTGACGCCTGGGCAGACCTACCAGAAGCTGGTGCGCGGGGAGACGGAGCGGGTTCGCTTTGCCGACATGGCAGGGCGGATCGCGGCGGTGATGCTGGTGCCGTATCCCCCGGGTATCCCGATGTCGATGCCGGGTGAGCGGCTGGGCGGGCCGGAGTCTCCGGTGATCCGGCTGATCCTGGCGATGGAGGTATTTGGCAAACGGTTCCCGGGCTTTGAGCGCGAGGTGCACGGCATCGAGGTGGACGGAGACGGCAACTACTGGATGCGGGCGGTGATTGAAGAGAAGGGCAAACGGAAGCGCGGAGGCAAACAGCGTGGACCGGGTGCCTTGCCGCCAACGGGTGGCCTGCGGCTGCCGAACAAACCGGTGCGGCACTC